>JAHQVX010000018.1 GCA_019634125.1 Saprospiraceae bacterium | reverse complement strand
TTCTAAAGGCTCTAAAGGTTCTCCTTGTCCGTTAAATTGTCGAGTTAGATCTGGATGATCGTTTACAGTGTTTAATATGGTAAACCAATGTCCTGGCGGGGTTTCCGAATCAGGTCCATCAGCCCAAAACTCAGCCAATACGCGCGTGTAATCGCCTCGAGGAACGATTTGTTCTTCGTAAGGCTGACCAGTCACAGGATTCGATGAATACCCTTGGCTATTCACCCCTCCATCGAAGACATCAAAAAATTGAGGAAGTGTCGTGTAGTTTAATGGAAAATCGGCTGAACTCATATTCCCAATAGAATTCGGGGAAATATCCCACATTATACCATCATTCGGATCGAGGTGAGCACTCCAAATGGACACTAAAGAAAAGCCCCATTTATACGCCTCATCGCCCTGGCCACCTATGTACGGTGGAGCTCCAGGATCGTTGAAAACAATGTAATTATTTCCACTTCGATTATAAACAATGGTATTCGCATCTGTCATCGAGAAGGGATAGACATTGCCCCATTCCGGACTAAGAAAATCAATAGTTTCCCCAGGAATCAAATTACCACTTTGATCAATAAACGTATCTAAGCTCAATGGCTGCCATCTATTCGGATCGGATATGGTTGTATTTCCTTGAATAGTTGGTGCAAGCGCTTCATTCACCGGTTGGTAGTATGCATTATCATAGTCACTGCTTTCTCTAGATCCATCTTGCAAACCGTAATCAATATAAGATTGCGCTACAAAGTTCCCAAGTTGAGCAGGGTCGCCACTAGCGTAGTTTAATCCACTCAGTCCGGTACTATAGCCCAACTGATTCATTAAGTCGTTGAATTTCTGGCGCGTTGTAGCGGCATTTGGGGAATTTTGGAAACGGTGAACCAACAAACGATAAGCAGCAAAACTGATGGCTTCATCGATATCATCTGCAGTGGCTTGACCAGTATTGAATGGTTCAAAGCCATTGGAATAGCCATTCAATTCATTCCCGATTAAATACGGATGAGTTGAATTATATATGGCCCAGACATCGTACATGGCTGCACTTGTGTGAAATAGATTTCGAGCATGTACGGTAGGTCTCGCAAAATCGTTCCGAATGGCATATAAAAGTGCTTCGTTCCAAATACGTGCAACGGAAATATTCTCTTCAATTTGGCTAATAGTAACAGTGACATTCAAGCTCACTTCTTCAGAAGCACAGTTTTCGTCTCGAATCACAGCAAAAACTCGCCCTTGTTCTTCTAAGCTCCAGCGGACAATGACTTCTTGGGAGATGTGCCCAGAAACAATTTCCCCGCCTTCTACGCCCCAAGATATGGTTTGTCCAGGTTGTAGTGGGAAGCCATAAGTCTCTTGTTTGAAATAACCAGTTACTGCAGCACCCGTAATCGTTTGTGGAACATCTAGGTATTCACAAGAACCATCATCAAGAATAGCATCAGGATCATAGTTACAAGAATCTGGATCGATACATCCTTGAGCTTTCTCGGCATAATTTTGTGGGAGCACTTCAAAGCCACTTCCTTCTGTTGCTTTGATATGCGTATTTACATCTATTCCATTATGTACTTCTACCAATCCGGAAGGCCAAGTGATTTGGACAGACTCAATGGCTGCTCCTGTTTCAAGTCCAAAATGAACGGGTTGAATGCTTTGTCCTAAGAAGCCTACGCCAGAAAAGTATCGATAATAATCGCCTAACGTTGTATTGACTTCCACAATGGTGCCGATCGCACTTCGGTTAGAGGTCGTACCTTCTAAGGATACTTTAAACCAGAGTAATCCATCAGGATTCTGTGGATCAATGATGGTTTGATTATCGTAGAACATGGTTGTACGGTCGGAATTGGTAACAATGAGGTCTAAATCGCCGTCGTTATCGTAATCGAAATGGAGGCCTTCCACAGAAATTCCAAAATCTTCGAGCCCTGCTTCTAGGATTTCAAAGGAATTGTCTTCTTGCATGTATCGACTATCATAAAAGACGTTGGTTTCTGGCCCTCGATTCCCTATATCAAAGCCATTTACAATAAAGAGGTCTTCATCGCCATCGAGGTCAAAATCACCGAAGGTAACGCCCCAAGCCCAGCCGGTTTCTTCGACTTTATTAAAGGCAGTTTCATCCGAAAAATTCGCGTCGCCGTCATCAACAAGAAGGTAATTTCTATCAATTGAAGTAACAGCAATATCGAAGTGGCTATCTTGATTGAGGTCTGCGATAGCCACACCCATATCGTCTTGGCTCACATCTACCCCATAGTCGGCTCCTTCCTCCGTAAATGAGGTGCCATTTTGATTGATAAAGAGCTGATTCGGATCGAAGAGATCAGTAGAGACATAGAGGTCCATAAATCCATCCTTATTGAAATCAAAAGGGATAGACATGTAATTGGCATAAAACTCGGCATCAAAATCGGTGATGATATCCGATACATCGGTAAACGTTCCATCGCCGTTATTTCGATACATGGAATTGTACGGACATTCTTTCCAATCGGAAATATAGACATCTAGGTAGCTATCGTTGTTGTAATCGAACCAAGTTGCGCCTGTGTTGCCACAATTGTTTCGCTCTGGGATTCCAGTTTGTTCGGTCACATTTTGAAAGGTGCCATCTCCCATGTTTCGGAACAACTGGAGTGTAGCCAAATGTGTAAAGAAGATATCTACGTGCCCGTCATTATCATAATCTGCCCAAGACGCGCCATATTTCCTACCGGCAAGTCCTTTGAAGTTAAAGGCGCCTAACTCTCCTTTAGGCATAAGATCTACTAATCCCGACTCTTCGGTGACATCAGTAAAAGTGCCATCATTATTGTTTCTAAAGAGTTTACTGAACGTGAGGGGATCTTCATCGGTATCTTCATAAATGGAGACGACGAAGAGGTCGAGATCATTGTCGCCATCATAATCAGCAACAGACACACCATTGTTATCTCTAAGGTCTTGGAGTCCGATTCGATCTTCTGTTCTGTTGAAGAGCTGAGCTGGAGCCAGGAAGTAGATGAAAATGGCAGAAAGTAAAAGTATAACTCGAATAGGCTTTAGCATTTTATTGGGTTTGCTAAAGCTAATTTAGTTGATAGTAGATTAAGATTGTAACGAAAAGCTTGTAAAGATGGGATTTCGCTCGTCCCAACTTCCTTGCCAAGGCAAGGAAGTTGGTAACAAGGTCCACCAACAATTAGAATTTCTGTGGTTCTAATTTTCGTTTAGTAAGCGCTTACCTCGCGCTTTGCGCGAGGTTTTGCCTCTGATATTATAATTCTATAACCATCCCACTCACAACCTTCTAAATCTTTGATTGCTGCAAGACCTGCTTCACGTGTCGACATCTCAACAAATCCAAAACATTTAGATCGGTTAGTTTCGCGGTCGATAATTACTTTGGCAGACTTTACTTTGCCATAATCTGAGAAAAGGTCGAGAAGATCGTAGTCGTCAATTTCTGGAGAGAGTTTTCCTACGTATATTTTCATGTAGCTGAACGTGTTCTTTAAATACGCGGCAAAAGTAACAACCTTATTGTATTAATTACTATCGATAGCTCTTTTTAACACACAATTAATATTTTCTTGTGGAAAATGCATAAGAAAACCCCCGCCTTTGGCGGGGGTTTAATTCGTTTTAAACAGACAACAACTTACCTGTCTGGATTACCAATAATTACTTTCACCTTCTCTTTTTTCTGCTCAGCCTCTTCAATCTCTTGCTCTCGTTCCTCGGCTTCTTCCTCAGTAATCGTTTTTTCTTCTCGTTGTTTTCTTAAGATCTCTCGCTCTTTCTTGATGCGCTCCTCAGCGGCCTGAACGCGCTTCTCAGCTTCTGTTCGCTTATCGGTCCACTCCTTTTTAGTGACTTCATTCTTTTCCTTCGCATCTGCAGCTCTTTGCTGACCAAATTCTTTTCCAGAAAGATCGCCTTTGTTTTTACCATAAGCATTGCCTTGTCCATTATTGGACTTATCAGCTTTATTCTTTCCTTTAGCCTTGCCGTCTGAATCATCATCGTCGTCATCTAGATCATCGTCATCGTCATCATCATCATCATCGCCTCTCTCCGGCTTATCCGACTTATCTTTCTTACCAATCTCGACTTTACGCTTTTCTTTTGCTTGGCCTTTGACATCTACCTCTACGCCCTCCGAAGCCGCTTCGAGCTCTTCTTCCGTAGCCTTTACTTTGCCTTTGGCTTTATCCTTAGCGGCTTTGGCTTTGCCCTTGCCTTTTTCTTTGCCTTCTTGGAAGGTTTCATCAGCTTCCTCAAGCGATTCATCTACATCCGCTTTAACTTTTTTTGCTTTTTCTTTGGCTTTGCCTTTAGCCTTGCCAGAGTTGCCTTGTGCGAATGTTGCATTGCTAAAACAGAGCAAGAATGCAAATACGCTAAATGCTAAAAAGAGTTTTTTCATGACTTAAATTTTAGTGGATTAATTTCCAAGTTCGTTCAATGCTTCTTCTAAAGCTTCCAAACTTAAATCGAGGCTATCGATCTCTTCATTGAGTTGTTCGGTTTCTTCTTCCAATTGAACCACTTCTTGTTTTTCTTCTTCAGAAAGTGATTGTTCTTTCTTCGTACAAGAAAATGCAAGTCCTGTACCAAAAATTAAAATAACTAGTAAGTATCTCATTATATGACAATTATGTGCCCCAAGATAAGATAAAGTTGCTCAAATAAAAATCCCAACTAAAGTATATGACTCTAGTTGGGAAGAAAATGATTGGGGCTTTATTTTAAGCTTGGCTGGGGATCGTATAGAAGAATTGTTCTTTCACCACTTTCCCATCTTTGACTTTATAGAGGCAAATTTCTTCCATCTTCATTCGGCCCATTTCCTTGAAGGTCGCGTCTACTGTCCAGGTGCATGAAAAGTGATCTGCTGCACAAATGGGGTCTCCAATTTCAGCACCGTGCATTTCTACAATTCCGGCTTGCCATTTTTCCCCTTTTGCTTGTATTGCTTCAAAACCTTTTGCATAAGGCAAAGCCGCCCCGTCTGGCTCAATACTCTCAATTTCAGGAGAATACAATTCACGGTAGCAGGTTTCAAAATCTCCGGCTCTACAGAGTTCTACTAATCTGTTGGCAACTTCTTGTGTAGTCATAGTTTTATTTTTTTGGTACAGTTAAATTACGAGTCGAGAACACCAAAAGGGACAATTGCGAGCGACTTTTTGTTACACGTTACAAATCTTGATACTTTTACTTCATGAAGTTCGAGACTAAAATTGCCGTTCGCTGGGCCGACGTAGATCAGAATAGGCATGTTCGCCATTCTGCGTATTATGATTATGGCGCACATTGTAGAATTGCCTTGTTTGAGGCATTAGAATTTGGGATTGATACGATGACGGCGAAAAATTTTGGGCCGGTTTTATTTGAAGAAAAGTGTTCTTTTCTGAAGGAACTCCATTTGAATGAAACGGTGACTGTTAAGGTGCAGAAGGGCGAGATTCGTGCAGATGGGTCGCGTTGGGAGTTGCATCATGAAATAATGAATTCGAAAGGAGAAAAAGCGGCCCATCTAACGGTGAAAGGGGCATGGATGGATTTATCGGCACGTAAGTTGACCCGACCGCCCGAAGCAATGGCGAAGCCATTGCTTTCCTTAGAGCAAGGCGAACCATTCACCTATAAGAAGAACGCTTAAAAATGGCCGGTTATCGAGCAACTTTTCTCCAACTATCCGCAACACTAAGCCCGGCATTTCCCATCAGTTGGCTGGTGAAAGGAACGAATCAACATACGTTTATTCCACTTTACCACACCATTTCGAATGAATCACTGCCACACATTCAACACCTCTATCCGGTAAAAAACAAACAACAATTTATTAAAGACCTCGATTTTCTCCTCCAACATTTCACGCCAATCGACCTCCCGGATTTTCTGAAACTTCAACAAGAAAATATACTCCCTTCAAAACCCGTTTTCTTACTCACCTTCGATGATGGCCTCCGCGAATTCTATGATGTTATTGCACCTATCCTAGAGCAAAAAGGCATTCCGGCGCTATGTTTCCTCAATTCCGCTTTTATAGATAACAACGCATTGTTCTTTCGGTATAAGGCCAGCTTACTCATGCACCAGTTGGGGCAACACGTAGAGGGCATCGATTTACTCAGCATCACGTATAACAACCGAGAAGTCTTAGATCAGATCGCAAATAAGCATGGAGTAGATTTTGAGCACTTCCTAAATCAACAACAACCCTATTTAACCACCGAACAGATTGAAGCGCTCATTAGCCGAGGCTTTCATTTTGGCGCACACAGCATCGACCACCCCAACTACGACGAACTCCCTTTAGCAGAACAAGTAGAGCAAACCCTGGAAAGCATGGAGAGGATTCAACAAAAATTTCAATTGACGCATCGTTGCTTTTCATTTCCATTTACAGATTTCAGCATTAAAAAGCGCTTCTTTGAACAGGTTAGCCCTCAATTAGAGGCTTCGTTTGGATGTGCCGGACAGAAAGCAGATTCGATTCCCAACCACTTTCAACGGATTCCTTTTGAAATGGGCCAGCTAACTGGGGAACAGATTTTAAAATCAGAGCTAATCTATTATCTTGCTAAAGCCCCTTTTCAGAAAAATGTAATTCATCGAGTTTGATTGAACTAACGACATTCAACGCCCAAGAATTAAAGGCATATATTCATTCAGAAAGCTTCCAAAACCGGCGTTTCCTGCCGATAAGCTATCATCGGGCGATGTCGCAATTGAACAATCCAAGGCTTCAAGCAGAAGACATTCTGCTCGTATTAGCGCGAATAAATAATGACCTTGTGGGCTATGCTGGAGTACTGCCCGATGTACTTTACAACGGGTCAGCGCCTATTCGATTCGGCTGGCTCAGCACCTTATATGTAGACCCAAAACAACGGGGAAAAGGCATTGCGAAGCAACTCATCCTAAAGACACTGGAGACCTGGCAAGGCAAGATTGCTTCTGCCGACTATGCGCCTGCTTCAAAAATTGTATACGACAAAACCGAACAGTTTCTTCCGCATTCCCTTCATGGAGTAAGACTTTACTTAAAAAGTGCGTTAGGTGATTTATTGCCCCCAAAACATCGCTTTTTTGAAATAAGCAAGCCCGCCTTAAACGTGTTAGACAGCATGCTAAATCGGTTGCCAAGTCGCAGCAAGATTGATGTTCCTTCTAAGCTTGCGTTCGAATACCCTTTTAGAATTAGTGATGATCTAGCCGCTTTTATTCAGAACCATCAACAAGAGGAATCGAGTCGAAGAAATCAAGAAGCGTTGAATTGGATCATTGAGCATCCCTGGATTGTCAAAAACTATAACGAATCCGATAGATATCACTTCTCCTCAGAAGAAGAAGTATTTGAACAAATCCCTGTCGTGGTGAAAAATGAAGCGAACAACATAAAGGCCTTCTTGTTCTTCACGCGTAGAAAAAATCACTTAAAGCTGAGGTATGTATATCATGACCAATGCATTGACAACGTGGTTTGGGCGTTGAAATTCCATATTAGCAAGTGGCAGCCTGCGTTATTTACTACGTTTCACAGCGAATTAGCCGATGAATTATTATCTACTAAAACGCCGGGGTTGCACAAAAAAAGCATGGTGCGCAATTATTTCATTTCGAAAATACTAGACGAAAAAATTGACGCTATAAAGCTGCAAGATGGCGATGGAGATGTAGCCTTTACTTAAAGTCTACTTCTAATCCGATCGGGCAATGATCACTTCCGAATACTTGATCATAGATATGCGCATCGGTGACGTTGTCCCAAATACGTTCATCTACAAGAAAGTAATCAATTCTCCAGCCTACGCCTCTTTCTCGCGCCTTAAAGCGTTGATTCCAATAGGTATACTTCTCTTCTTCGGGATAGATTTCACGGAAACTATCTTTTAAGCCCTTATTCAAGATATAATCAAAGCCATCAATTTCTCGCTGAGTATAGCCACTGGTTTTGTTGTAGTTGGCTTTATCGCGGGTAAGGTCGATGGGTTGGTGTGCTACGTTAAAGTCGCCGGTAACAATCAAGGGCTTAGTTTCCATTAAGTTTTCGAGGTAATCTCCAAAAGCCCGATCCCAAGTTTCTCTATAGTCGAGGCGCTTTAGGCCAGAGCCACTATTTGGAACATATACATTCACAAAATGAAAGTCCTCAAATTCTGCATGCGTGACGCGTCCTTCTTGATCGTGTTCGTCAATGCCAATATCAGTGGTAAACTTTATGGGTGCTTGCTTACTGATGATACAAGTACCCGAATAGCCTTTTTTGACGGCCGAATTAATGACCATATGGTATCGGCCATCGAGTTGGGCTAATGCTTCCTGAACTTGATCATCTTGGGCTTTGGTTTCTTGCATACAGAAGATATCGGCATCGAACTCGTTAAAGGCTTCGAAGAAGCCTTTTTTAACGGTTGCACGGATTCCGTTTACGTTCCAACAGACTAATTTCATGGTGTGAAGTTAGAAGTTGGAAGTGGTAACTCTTCAGCTTTTTAGCTTTTTCTTCCTGAATCCTTCTTCCAAGTTCCAAAATCCCTTCCTACATTTGAGGCCGCTTAAAACAAACATCTTTGAAAAAGACTTTAACGATACTTATTGCCTTGTTTCTCGTTCAAACAGGCTATAGCCAACTTGTAGAAGAAATTGATTCGGTTACTGTAACGGCATCTCGCGTGCCTACATCAATTATTGAATCGGGCCGAAGTGTTACCGTATTAACGAGTAGCGACTTAGAAAATGCGCCTGTTGCATCTTTAGATGAACTCATTCGATTCACCACTGGTGTAAACGTGAATGCACGCCAAGGCTTTGGCGTGCAGACCGACTTTGGAATGCGCGGCTCCACTTTTTCTCAAGTCCTCGTCCTCGTAGATGGTGTTCGATTAAATGATCCGTTAACTGCACACTTCAATAACAACTTCCCGATTCCATTATCAGAAATTGAGCAAGTAGAAATCATCCGTGGCCCCGCCAGCGCGTCGTATGGAACAGATGCCGTAGGCGGTGTAATCCACGTAAAAACGAAGACTTTCCTACACAACGAAAACCAACAAGGCTTTGAGTCGACCGGCCGATTATTCTTCGGTGATAATGATTTATTCGACACTGATTTAGGCGTCACTGGGCACTTTAATAATGTAAGTGTGTCTGCAGCCGTAAAAGTCGCCTCTTCAGATGGTGAGACATTGGACAATCCGAATTTCACCTTAAATCCCGTCGCTCAAGAAACATTCGACAATTACTTTGATGTAGTTACGACAACTGCAGCGGTTAATTACCGGCCAAACGAGGAATGGACGGTGAACGGAAGGCTCGGCTGGGACAGCCGAGACTTTGCCGCGAAGTACTTCTACACGCGTTCTACATTTGATGAAAGCATTGAAGACACACGTAGCTTCTGGAGCCAATTCAGCATGGCCAGATCGAAAAACAATAATACGACTGAACTTAGTGTTGGCTATAAAACTACCGACGATATTTTTGCCTTCAACCCACTATTCTCTGCCAATGAGCATACCACCGACCGATTGTTCTTAAACCTAGGGAACAACACTAAACTCGGTGAGAAAGGGGAGTTAGCACTTGGTGCACAATACGACCGGCGTGAAATTGAAAGCACCGATCGAGGCGATCATGAAAACTACAATACCGAGTTTTATGGCATTCTTTTCTACCCGTTAAATGAGGAAGTAAATGCCACCATTGGTGCGCGTGGTGGAAGAGACGATAGCTTTGGTTGGAAGTTCACACCCCAACTAAATTTAGCGTTTAACAAAGACACCTATAGTTTACGAACCAGTGTTGGAAGAGCCGTGCGCTCGGGGGATTTCACCGAGCGATTTATTTCTTCGCAAATCCTGAACTTAAGCCCAGGAAGGAATATTGGCAACCCCGACTTAGATACCGAATCGTCTTGGACGTTTGAAATCGGTGGTGATTTCTTTCCAAGTAATCAAGTACTCATCAATTCATCGATCTTTTACCGTGCTTCAGAGAACTTAATCGACTATACGTTCACGAACGCAGACAATATCGAGAATGCGACCAATCTTCAGGCTGGAGAGGACTATTTCTATGCCACGAACATTTCCAATACGGATACATTTGGCGCCGAGCTCAGCATCAATACTCATTTTGAGTTGACGACTACCTCGAAACTTCTATTGAATGGTGGTTATACTTTTTTAGATACTTCGAACGATGCAGACGCCGTTTCGAAATACTTAGCCAACCACCCCGACCACAATATCAATTTCGTAGTGGGAATAGACACGAAGTGGTTTGCCCTAAGCAGTGCAACCAATTTCATTCAGCGCGATCAGGAAATTGTTGATGCTATTGGTGCTGAAGTTCAAGACTCTTATGCAATCAGCCATTTGAATGCAAGCATTAAGCCAGGCATTCAAGGCGTGCGTTTTAATGGGCGAGTCAATAACATATTCGACGAGAACTACCAAGAAATTTTAGGGGCACAACTCCCTGGAAGATGGTTTAGTGCTGGATTTGGGTGGAATGTCCAATAAGAACTTTCTTAAGGTTGAAGGATTTGTTTGTCCCAACCGGTTGCAGTGATCTCAATCAGGGGCTTTAGAACAAGCGAACAGCATTACACATAGAATTAAGGTCAAGTATTTCATTTCAAATAAAAGCTACTGTGTAGGTTGAAAAACGGTACCAATATTTAATTGATTGATTTGCCCATTTTCATCCAAGGGGAATATTGAAAACTCTTCTTCATTCAAAGCAGTTATTCTTAAAACAGTTCTCTTAATCCTAAGCTCAATCCTACTTGATTCTGGATCATAAGTCCAAGTACCTTTCTTCTTCTTTCCTTTATTATTGACTCGTACGAAGGTTCCATCAGATAAAAATTCATAATCAATAGATTCATCCATGTTTGTTAACCGATCATTAAACATGATGATTGCCTTAAAACTCCATTTCTGACATAACACCTCCTCTACCCTTTCAGGACCAACCTCAATCTGAGTATAAGCTAACGAGGAAAGAATACATAGTGTCATTGTAGCTAATACTCTTTTCATTTCTATTTTCATTTTTATTCTTTAACCACTTCACTAATTTGAAGTGTAGGTCGAATGTTGGTATAGTTAGGGATATCTGCTAGGATTTTTTCGCCGTGTTCCTCAAAGCCACTTTGATAATCTTCCATCGAATTGAAGTAGAGATAGCCAATGGCTAAATACGGAATGGCATCTTCAGGCGTTCTGCCAGAAATACCTTGATCAATAGAATAATGTTGAAGTCGTTCTCCATACCACTCAGCTAATTGCGGCATGTGTTTGCTTTTGTAATAGTCCATATCAAAGGTAGCTCCTTCAATATTTGTATACATGATAGTGACCTTGACCATTCCTGTTTTCGGAACGTATTCGTCAACCGGTGGCTCTTGTTGACAGCCTGTAAGGCCGAACACGAACAAGAGGAAAATTAATAAATTGAAAGTTGTACGACGCATCCTATAAATCTACTGAATTAAAATATAGCCTTAAGCGACTACTGCTTAGGACGTCGTTTCTTCTCTGAAACTGACATAACAATGCTTTTCCCTACGGATTGTTTGTCTTGAAGAAGCGGATTATTCACTTCAGAAATTCCAAGGGCTTCAAAGAGAAGGGGTTGAATTAGCGCTTTCGGAAAATCAGCTAAAGCAGTGACTTGAATGTGCCGAATGAGCTTCCCATTTCCTTTCAACTCAAGGTTTGTAGAAGTTAATTCCGCCCCTCGATTAAATCCAAAATTGACGTGCTTTGAATACACTGCCAAATGACAAAATGCATCTTTAAGTTGTTCTGATTTTGAGTAGGCAAAAGCTAAGGCATTGTAATTATCCCAAATCAATTCATTGGCTTCAGGAACAAGGCTTTTAATAAAGTCCCTCAAGCTATGTGTCAATTCTTGAATGTGCGGACTGAAAGGGCTTAAAAAGTCTTGAACATCCTGATGTTGCGGCATAGCGAACTACTGAACATTCGGACAAGTAGCGACAAAATCATTGACTACAATAATTTCTTGGTGTGCGCCTTTCTCTTTTCCAGATTCTAAGAAATTTTTATAACTGCCTTCGTTGGTTCTACCCCGCATATTCATAAACCAATCTCGGTTGGTACGTTCATCTAGTTTGACTACTTCATAGTTCTCGGCTAGAAACGCCCGAAACTCGGCTTCCATGGCGGCTTTCTCTGCTTCACGCTTGTCTGAGTCTACACTAAACTTACACGTTAAAAAAGGCGTCACATAAGCCACTCTGTATTGAACTTGTTGAGCGTCGGAAATATAGATATAACCTGTCTCTTCCTGACTCGTGCGCTGAGCAAATAATGCGGTGGCCAATAGAAGAAACGACAGCGTAAATAGGTACTTTTTCATAGTTTTCTTTTGACGTGAAGTTAGTTTTAATTTACACATTTATCAAATTCTTATACTTACTTGTTCAGCAGCTTCCTCTTTAAGAATTGTGTATTTTAGAACGAAATCCAACTATGAAACGAAGAGCTTTTTTAGGACTTGGTGCGGCAAGTGGCGCGAGCTTAATTCTGCCTACATCCTGCGCTAGTCCTGCTTCGAATCAAAAAGTGTCTAACCAGGTGAACGGTCCGTTTGTTATTTCGACATGGAATCCAGCCGCTGCAAATGCAGCGGCTTGGGAAGGCCTAAAAGACGACGGCTATGTTTTAGATGCGATTGAGGCTGGCATACGCATCGAAGAGGAAAACCCAAACAACACCACAGTAGGGATTGGAGGGGCGCCCGATCGCGATGGCCATGTTACACTTGATGCGTGCATTATGAATGAAAAAGGCGACGCCGGATCGGTCGTTTTCCTTGAAGATGTTGTCTACCCAATTAGTGTGGCACGCCAAGTGATGGAAAACAGTCCACACGTTATTCTTGCTGGGCAAGGTGCCCAGCAATTTGCCTTCAATAACGGCTTCGCAAAAACGAATTTACTTACTGAAAAGAGTAAGGAAGCATGGGCAAAGTGGCTGGTCAAAGCAGAATACCAACCCATCATTAACATCGAAATGCACGACACCATCGGCATGATTGCCAAAGATGCTCAGGGACGCATCAGCGGAGGCTGCTCCACGAGCGGACTAGCCTACAAAATGCGCGGACGTGTTGGTGATTCCCCCATCATAGGTAGCGGGCTGTTTGTAGATGGCGAAGTAGGTGCTGCCACCGCAACGGGATTAGGTGAAGAAGTCATTAAAACAGTCGGTAGCTTCCTTATGGTCGAACTCATGCGCCAAGGCTACAGCCCACAAGCAGCCGCCGAAGAAGCAATAGGCCGAATTGTGGCCAAAAAAGGCGGCGAAAAACCCAACTTCCAAGTCGGTTATATCTGTTTCAATACGAAAGGCGAAATCGGAGCCTATTCCATTCACCCAGGATTTGGGTATGTTTTAAATAGCGAAACCGACAATGGCTACATAGCTGCCGACAGTTTTTTCAAGAAAGAATAATTATTGGTAGACTCGGATATAATCCACCACCATGGCACTTTCCACAAAATCGGGATCTATATCGGGTTCAATGGCGATGTTTAATAGGAAGTAATAATCATTGTCGAAAGGCCAAGTATCCTGATTCTTTTTTTCGGGCGCATAGGTAAAGTGGGGCTTTCCATCCACGCTAAAAATCATTTGGTCTTTTGTCCATTCCAGGCTATAAATATGGAAGGTGTTGAATACATCGTCGACTTTTTGTCCAGCTACATTTTCTACGTTATAACCATAACTGGAGCCGTTATGTACCGCACTGGACACGTAATTCGGGTTTTTGCCCCAATGCTCTAGAATATCAATTTCGCCACAGTACGGCCACTTCGTAGTTCCATAACCCTTCTTTTCCCAATACGCCCCTGCTTCGTCAATATTCGTATTGAGCATCCAGATGGCCGGCCAAGTCCCAGTGCCCTCAGGCAGTTTCGCTCGAACTTCCACTTTCCCATAGGTAAAAGCGAATTTAGAGTTGAGGCGGGCAGCCGTGTAGTTTTTAATGATGCCTTGCTCTTCTAGGGTTTCTTTCTTAGCCACGAGGTGTAAGTAGCCATCTTTCACATAGGTATTCTCGGTCCGATCGGTATAGTGTTGAATAATTCCACCCCACCAACTTCCACCGGGCGGGATTTGAGTTTGATGAAACCATTTGGAAGTGTCGATTTGCCCATTGCCGTCAAATTCATCGGACCAGACTAATTGGCTAAACTGCCCTGCTTTGGTATGGCCTGGTACTTTGGGTTGTTTGTTGCTGATGGAGCAAGCTGCCCAAGTTCCTGAAATCATCAAAAGCCAAATTGGGAAAGCACGTTTAATCATAAGGCGTCGCTTTCCATAAAGATAAATGAATCTGATGGGCTTTATTGAGTAATCCCAAAGCCCCAGGTAATACTGGTGATTTTCCAGCCTTCGGCGGTTTTATGTAGTGTCATGAGTTTGTATTCTGGCTCGTCCATGCGGAATTGATCGAGGCGCAGTCGGGCGAGGGCGAGTTTATCGTAGATTTCGACACTGAGGAGTTCTTCCCTGTAGTTGGGGTCGGCATTGTCGGAATCGAGTTGAAATTGGCTTTCCTTGTATTCACCGGCTTTATTGACGTAGCGGTACGCGCCGTTTTCGTGCATGGACAGGCGTTTATGTTCAATACTTCCGGTGTGGTCGCCGATGTAAAAGTTCTCGATAGTGGTGAGAATGGCTTGTCGGTCAGAGAAGTCGGTTTTGGTGTTGGGGGCGTCTCCACCTTGCGCCAGCAAGGTGGACGCAGTCGCGCATAGAAAAAACAAAAAGAAGGACGTGCGGAGAACGTTGTTGTAGAAGAACATAGAAGTCGATTTGTCTAAAAGGACAGACAAATCAACTTCTTGTTACTATTGAATTGGGTTAATCTCTGGTAATCGTGACTTCGTACCCGTACGTTTGGTTGCTGGTAAAGCTTTCTGGAACGGCTACAATATTAAAATAGACTTCCGCATCTGTACTTTCTACCATTACATTCAAAAAGGCGATTTAGTTTCCTTTGCGTTTATTTCATTGAATAATTCACATGCTTGATATCCGTCCATGAATATTCGAAGATTGGAAATTGATTTTTCTCCGATATACATTGCTGTTCTCTTTCGAAAGCTTTCGGAATCTATTAATTCAAAAATTGACTTTGGAAGAGGTTGTTTCATTTTTTTACTTGCTTGGAACGGTTAGTATAACCTTCAGTTACGGTTAATATTCGTTTTAGCACCGACTTTGGCAATTCAGTGTGGATTCGGACATAGTCG
>JAHQVX010000017.1 GCA_019634125.1 Saprospiraceae bacterium | reverse complement strand
CAGTCGGGGCACCCAGGAGGCTCCCTTGGGTGCACAGAATTCTTTGTTGCCCTGTACAATGAAATCTTAACTTGCTCCACAGACTTCTCTATGGATGGACATAATGAAGACTTATTCTTTCTCTCAAACGGCCATATCTCTCCAGTTTGGTATAGTGTTTTGGCACGAAAAGGATTTTTCCCAGTTGAAGAACTAGCCACCTTTCGGAAACTGAACTCAAGATTACAAGGTCATCCAGCTACAGAAGAAGGCTTGCCAGGGATTCGTGTAGCCAGCGGTTCACTTGGGCAAGGCTTAAGTGTTGCACTCGGTGCTGCACTCACTAAAAAACTCAATAACGACAAAAAACTCGTCTATTCTTTGCACGGAGATGGAGAGTTGAATGAAGGACAGATTTGGGAAGCAGCGCTTTTCGCAGCCCACCATAAAATTGATAATATCATCGCCACTATTGATCGAAACTTCCAGCAAATTGATGGACCTACAGAAGCGGTAATGGGGTTGGATGATGTAGGCATGAAGTTTAAAGCCTTTGGATGGAAAGTCGTGTATTGCGAGGATGGAAATAACTTCGAGAACTTACTGAGTAATATGGCCGATGCCAAAGCACTTACGGGCAAAGGTTCTCCAGTTGTTGTGGTCATGAAAACCGATATGGGAAAAGGCGTAGACTTTATGGAAGGAACGCATGAATGGCATGGAAAAGCCCCAAATGACGAACTTACCGATAAAGCTTTAGCACAATTAGAAGAAACCCTAGGAGATTATTAAAATGAAATACGTTACCCTTCTGCTCCTTAGCACCTGCTGTTTGTTTGGCTTTGGGCAAAACACGCTGGAAACAAAATACAAAGCAACATACTCTATTCAAGGAAAACAAGAATTTAGCATTTACTTCGATAAAGCGTGTGATACCTTTTATTTAGATAAACTCCCATTCCCCGTTGAACGAGGAATGTATGTAGAGCAAGTTTTAGTGCACATACCTTCCAGTAAAATCTACGGACACATGAACTTTAGAGGTATGAACATGTATGTAGAGTTAGGGGAAGATTTTCTGCAGGAATTTAGAATGATGGGCGCCTTTGATCTAGATGCCGATGTGTCAATGAATTTCGTTAAGAATAAGGAAACGCAGGCTTATGAAGACCTGAACTGTACACCATACGATATTTATCCAGATGGGGAAGAAAATGATGCCCTCTCAATGTGTTTTGATGAAAACAAACCTTATCCAATGGCCCGCCTGTTTGGCTTTCTGTTTAACGGTTTAATTCCAGGCTCTTTGGATGAAAAAGAGCTGCCAAAAGGAGTGGTTTCAGGTTTAAGCGATCCGAACTCGGGCGAATTATTGATTTCTTTAACAGATTTCGGAAAAGACCCTAAGGAAATAGAATACGCTATTTACATCAAAGCCAACTAAGTATTGAAATGAAACAACTCCTCTTTTTAATCGGCCTTTTCTGTTCCATTTGCGCGTTCGCACAAGAGCAAAGACACTATGAATTCGATCATAAAATTATCTACACTATTGAAGGACAAGACACCTTTGAAATGTGGGTCCAGAAAACAGGTCAGGCTATATACGTGGATGGCGAGATTTTATCGCCAGCACTTCAATTGGATTTGAATGGCGGTATCATAGACTTCTCGAAAGGAAGTATGATTCTGATGATGAATGTTGGGGGCGAACAAATCACTACTGAAGCCAACCTCGAAAATTTAGCAGAAGGAAATATTGAGCCAACTGAAGGTTCTACTTCTATTGTTATCGATAGTCGAGTAGACGATGAAATGATTCTTGGTCAACCTACTCCAACCTATAAGATGAGTATGATGGAAAATGGCGAGTTGGTAGATGAACATATTGTGTTTTCTTTCGACTCATCATTCAATTATGATTTTGACGCAGTCTTTAATCAACTTTATTATATGGGTACCGGAATCAAAAGTTCTTTCGAATTTCCTGAAGGGCTTATAGTTAAGGTTTCAGAAGAAGATGATGTGTTGATCGAACTGACATCACTTGAACCCAATCAAAAAATTCTCGATTTTGAGGTCCAACTTATACAATAATTCCAATGACTTTAGATCAATATACCTATACAGAGAAGAAAGATACCCGTTCTGGTTTTGGAGCCGCTATGGACCACTTAGGACAGTCAAATCCAAATGTAGTTGCACTTTGTGCAGACCTTACGGGCTCTTTAAAGTTGAATAATTTTGCTGCAAATCACCCAGATCGCTTCTTCCAAGCAGGTATTGCTGAAGCCAATATGATGGGCGTAGCGGCAGGGTTAACGATAGGAGGTAAAATCCCTTTTGCGACTACTTTTGCCAACTTTGCAACAAGCAGAGTCTATGATCAAATCAGACAAAGCATTTCCTATTCGGAGAAGAATGTGAAAATCGCCGCTAGTCACAGTGGGATTACTCTTGGAGAAGATGGTGCAACACACCAAGTTCTAGAAGATGTAGGTATGATGAAAATGTTGCCTCACATGACCGTGATTAGCACGTGTGACTTCAATCAAACATATGAAGCTACTTTGGCTGTAGCGGAACACGAAGGACCTGTTTATTTACGATTTGGAAGGCCGAAGGTGCCTGTGTTTATGCCGAAAGGCGTATTTAAAATAGGGAAAGCGATCCAACTAACCGAAGGAAGCGATGTGTCTATTTTCTGTCATGGCCACTTGGTATGGGAATGTATTGAAGCAGCTCGTTTATTAGCCGAAAAAGGCATTTCTGCGGAAGTGATTAATATCCATACCATTAAGCCGCTTGACAAAGAGGCTGTTTTAACTTCCGCAGCCAAAACTAAAGCTGTTGTCGTGGCTGAGGAACATCAAATGCTTGGAGGTCTTGGTGGTAGTATTGCCCAAGTTTTAGGCCAAGAACTGCCTACGAAAATGGCGTTTGTGGCTGTTAATGATACGTTTGGAGAAAGTGGTAAACCCGATCAATTAATGCAGAAGTACGGCATCTGGCGCACGGATGTAGTTCAAGCTGTTGAACGAATCTTGAAGTAAGTATGAAGTTATTGGCACTATTCTCCTTTCTTTTCCTCTTGTTAGCTAACCAATGTGGCCAAAAAGAATCCAATTGCCTAGAAGAGAAAATAACTGCTTTTGCGCAAAAATATGATCGAAAGCAAGCGGTCTCTATTTTTACTTTTGAGTCAGGTGGGGAAAGCTATACCGTATTCGACAATGGCATTGCTTTTGACGCTCAGGCATACGTTTTAAATAGCGCTTGCGATACGGTTTATATCTATGGAGGAATGATGTTGGAGCCCGATGCTTCAGATCCGCCTTTTGATATGCGAGATATGAATAACCGCACTCAGATTTGGCCAGAATAATTGGAAATACTACTTTTTTTTGATTGCCGTTAAACCTTTCCGTATATTCATAGTCCTAAGAAACACAATCACCCTCTATGGCTGTTTCTGATGACGCTATAATAGCATTGCTACAAGATGAAACTCACAAGCGAAAAGGCTTTGAGCTTCTATTAGATAAATACAAAGAAAGATTGTATTGGCACGTACGTCGTATGGTGCATTCTCATGAAGATACAGATGATCTTCTCCAAGAAATTTTTGTGAAAGTTTGGCGCAACTTAGGGAAATTTCGGGGCGACAGTAAGTTGTATACTTGGTTGTATAGAATTGCCACCAATGAAAGCATTACGTTTATCAATCGGAATAAGCGAATGACGGTAGTAGGCATGGAGCAGGGGGATATGAATATTGAAGAGACGTTGGAAGCTGATCCATTTTTTGAAGGCAATGCCATTCAGCTGAAATTAAAATCTGCCATTGAACGTTTGCCCGAGAAACAGAGGTTGGTGTTTAATATGCGCTATTACGATGAAATGAAGTATGATGAAATGAGTGAAGTGCTTGATACTTCAGTCGGTGCTTTGAAAGCAAGTTATCATCATGCGGTGAAGAAAATTGAAGAATACTTAAAGGCCGGTTAAACCTTTGGGAATAAATAATGTCATAGAAGTAAGCTATGAAAACGGAAAACAACATATTGATAGAATTACAAAACTTGGCACCTACACTGTCTAAGTTGTCTAAGGCTGAAGGGTATACTGTGCCAGAAGGGTACTGGCAACGATTGCATGAGGATATACTTACGGAGATAGAGATCGAAGAGATTGAGTTGCCTGAGTCTGCTGTTTCGGGTATTCCAGAGGGGTACTTTGAATCCTTTAACAGTAAAGTATTCGATAAGATAGATGCTATTGATGCCGAAGATACGGCGCCAGAAGTAAAAGTTTACACGCTTGTAGACAAGCTGAAGCCCTTAATGGGTGTGGCAGCGAGTTTGCTATTGGTAGGCATGGTCATGTACAATGTATTCGTTCCGGGAGGGCAATCTTCATCAGCGACATTATCTGATTTTGTAAGCAGTGCTGAAGTATTTGATGCTACTGAATTAGCTGTTCTAGATGGTGACATTGATGCCATTCTTTTTGAAGAAGGTGTCGTAGAAACATTGGCACTTGAAGAAGAGTCGTTCGATGAAATGGATGATATGCTGGAAGGTATATTCGAAGACGAAGAGCTTAATGAGTTACTCAGCTAATAATTCAATAATTCCCATTTCTTTAGTTACTAACTGAGTATGAATGCCTAATGACTCAGCTCCTTTTAAATTAGCGGGTAAATCATCAAAGAATAGGGTTTCATGGGCTTGAATTTGCGCATCTGCAAGCAGATGCGCGTAAATGTCCCGCTCCGGCTTAATATGGCCAATCTCATACGATAAATACAACTTGTCGAAAACATCGATAATTGGGTTGGTCCCATATTTCGTTTCCAGTCTCCGCCATATTTCTGCAATATGTACATAATTTGTATTGCTCAGCATATATAATCGATACCGTTTTTTGAGCTTTCTTAGCAATTCAATGCGTTCATGTGGCAAGTCTAATAACAACGCATTCCAAGCACTTGTGGTGGCATCTACGGAGAGATTTGCCCCTTGCTCGTTTAAATGCGCTGTCATATCTGCGGCAGTATACT
>JAHQVX010000016.1 GCA_019634125.1 Saprospiraceae bacterium | reverse complement strand
GTCCCTCCAACCCTGAGGTTGAAATGGTTTGGAATCGCTATTATACCTATGATGGCATTACCGACTTTTGTAAAAAATTAGCCGATGCCCATCCGAACTTGGTCAAGGTAGAATCCATTGGAAAATCCTACGAAGGCCGTGATATTTGGGCGCTAACTATTACTGACAATTCCGTTGGAAATGCGGATAAGAAGCCCGGGTTTTACATTGATGGGAACATTCATTCCAATGAAATTCAAGGCGCGGAATTTGCCATGTACATTGCTTGGTACTTAGCAGAAAGCCATAATGAAGTCGATTACATCACATCTATCCTCCAAGACAAAGTGTTTTATATCGTACCTACGATTAATCCAGATGCCCGAGAAAATTTCATGACTGCGCCTAACACGATGCATAGTCCACGGTCTGGGATGATTCCAATCGATAATGATCGGGACAATTTATACGATGAAGACGGCATGGATGACTTAGATGGCAATGGATCGATTACCCAAATGCGACGCAAATCCAAAAGAGGGCGTTGGAAACAAGATCCGGACGATCCAAGATTGATGGTGCGTGTAGGCGTTGACGAACAAGGCGACTATGAGCTGCTTGGCTCGGAAGGATTCGATAATGACGGCGATGGAAGAGTGAACGAAGACGGAACGGGTTATTACGACCCCAATAGGGACTGGGGCTGGAATTGGCAACCCAACTATGTGCAAAGAGGTGCTTACAAGTACCCATTTTCTGTTCCAGAAAATGCATGCGTAAAAGACTTCGTACTCCAGCACATGAATATTGCTGGCGCTCAAAGTTTTCACAATACCGGTGGTATGCTACTTCGAGGGCCAGGTGCCGAAGAAGATAAAGGCACGTACAATGCTACCGACATCCAAGTCTATGATGCGATCGGTGAAAAAGGTGAGAAGCTTATCCCTGGCTACGATTACCTAACGGTTTACAAAGATTTGTATTCGGTGTTTGGTGGGGAGTTAGACTGGTTTTTTGGAAGCTTAGGTGTGATCACCTTCACCAACGAATTGTATACGTCATATATGATGTTCAACGAACGAGAGGCTTCCAATGCAGACCGCTACGCCTTTGATAAAGACCTCTTATTCGAAGATGCTTTCGTGGAATGGAAAGCCTTTGACCATCCACAATATGGCGCTATTGAAATCGGCGGATTCAAAAAGAATTACACGCGCGCTAATCCAGGGTTTTTAATTGAAAGCGACGCCCATCGAAATATGGCCTTTTGCCTGTATCACGCCTACCACACACCGAAATTAGTTATTGATGAAGTCAAAGAAAGATCATTAGGCGGAGGGTTGAAGGAAATTACAGTCACCGTGGCAAATGAGCGTATGATTCCTACGCATACGAATCACGACGTGAAAAACAATATCGCTCGCCCAGACTATATTTCCATCAAAGGTGTCCAACCGATTGCTGGAATGGTCGTACAGGATGAAGATTTAAATATTAGTGTTGAGCAAAAGAATCGGCCCGAGCGAATTGCCGTGGATAATATCCCCGGCAATGGCACAGTTAAAGTACGGTGGATCGTAAAAGGAAATGGCAACTACACTATTGATGTTGACAGCCTTCGCGGGGGTGTCGTTAGTCAGTAATTGGTTAGAGTTTCTCCTTAAGGAACTGCCCCGTAAAGCTGTCTGCCACATCCAATATACCTTCCGGCACGCCTTGGTAAACGAGGCTACCTCCACGATCTCCAGCATCTGGACCAAGATCGATGAGCCAGTCTGCGCATTTCAGCACATCCATATCGTGCTCGATCACGAGCACACTATGGCCATTATCAATCAGTGCATCGAAGGCGGAGATCAGTTTGTTCACATCATGGAAGTGCAGACCTGTAGTGGGTTCATCAAAAATGAACAGAATCGGGTCTAGGCTCGAGCCTTTTACTAAATAAGATGCGAGTTTCACTCGCTGCGCTTCTCCGCCACTTAAGGTATTACTGCTTTGTCCAAGCTTGACATAGCCTAGTCCGACATCACTAAGCGGTTTCAGTTTGAGATAAATATCTTTATGGCCCTCAAAGAATTCTAAAGCTTCGTCTACACTGAGTTCTAGGAGATCATGGATGGAATGGTCTTTATATTTCACTTCCAAAATATCCTCTTTGAAGCGTCTCCCGTTACATTCTTCACAGATTAAGCGAACATCTGCTAAGAATTGCATTTCAACGGTTTGATAGCCTTCGCCTTGACAAGTCTCGCAACGCCCACCTTCCACATTGAATGAAAAATGCTTCGGCTTATACCCACGTACTTTGGAGATTTGTTGTTTCGAATATAAATCCCGAATGGCATCGTAAGCTTTGATGTAGGTGACTGGGTTGGAACGGGATGATCGCCCAAGCGGGTTCTGATCGATCATTTCCACGGCATTAATGCGGCTTAAGTCGCCTTTTAGTTCTTGGTGGAGCCCTGGCTTATCGCCTGCATTTTCAATTTGGCGCTTCAGGGCAGGATACAAGATGCGTTTAATGAGGGTGGTTTTCCCAGAGCCACTTACTCCACTAACTGCTGTTAGTGATTGCAGCGGGATGCGCACATCAATATTTTGGAGGTTGTGCTCGCTAGCCCCTATGATTTCTATAAAGTTAGCGGAGGTGCGGCGGATTTTCGGCACGGGCACTTCCAATTCCCCAGAAAGGTACTTAGAAGTCAGTGTCGGCACTGAGGCAATGCCTTTGGCATTGCCTTGATAAACGACTTCCCCGCCAAACACGCCGGCTTCCGGACCCATATCAATGAGGTAGTCCGCTGCGCGAATCATATCTTCCTCATGCTCTACGACAACGACCGTATTGCCCAGGTCTCTTAACTCCTTCAATACTTTGATCAACCGATTCGTGTCGCGCGGATGCAAGCCCACACTCGGTTCATCGAGAATGTATAAACTGTCGGTGAGGTTGCTGCCTAATGTTCGAGTGAGGTGAATCCGTTGCGTTTCACCTCCTGACAAGGTATTGGAGGCTCTATTCAACGCGAGATAGCCCAAACCTACATCCATCATAAATTGGAGTCGGTTCGTAATTTCTTGTGTAATGCGTTTCGCAATAGTGGCGTCGTGTTCGTTCAATTCCAATTCATCGAAGAATACTTGGAGATGGCTGACCTGCATGAGCATCAGCTGGCTGATGCTCTTCCCGCCTATCTTCACATAATTGGCTTCTTTTCGGATTCGTGTCGTTTTACATTCTGGACATTTCGTTCGCCCACGATACCGCGACAACATCACCCGATATTGAATTTTATAGCTATTCTCTTCCAAATGTTGGAAGAACTCATCAATCCCTCGGAAATAGCGATTACCTTCCCAAAGTAAATCCTTCTGTTCTTCCGTCAACTCCCGATAGGGCTTATGAATTGGGAAATCGAATTCATGTGAAGTTTCCACTAGACGGTCTTTCCAGGCCTTCATCTTCTCCCCTTTCCAACAAGCAATAGCCCCTTCGTAAATCGATTGATTTTTGTTAGGAACAACTAAGTCTTCATCGATACCAATAATATTTCCGAAGCCTTCACATCGTTTACAAGCTCCGTAAGGATTATTGTAGCTAAAGAAATTCGGTGTAGGTTCATTGAAAACGATACCATCCAGTTCAAATCGATTATTGAACTCCTTCTGCCCTTCTTCTAATAAGTCGATAATGCAATCACCATGACTTTCAAAGAAGGCGGTTTGAACACTATCTGCCAATCTGCCTTGAAAATCTTCGTCTTCGGGGTTAACGGCTAAACGATCAACGACAATAGCAAATGGCAGGGCTTCCAAACTCGCGATTAAGGCATCATCAGCGAGTACGTCATCGATGCGATGCATTTGACCATTGGAGAAAATTCGGTTATAGCCATTTTGGAGGAGTAATTCAATTTGCTTCGCAAAGGTGCGGTCATCAGCCAATTTCACGGGGGCCAGAACTTGCAATTTCGTACCTGCATTCAGGTGCATTACAAAGTCTACCACATCGGTAACCCGGTCTTTCTTGACGATTTCGCCAGAAATCGGCGAATAGGTTTTCCCGATTCGCGCGTAGAGTAATCGCAAATAATCATAGGTTTCTGTAAGTGTACCTACCGTAGAACGACTATTTTTTGTAGTGACTTTTTGATCGATGGCAATCGCCGGGCTAATACCTTCAATAAAGTCGACATCGGGTTTATCCATTCGCATTAAGAACTGCCGCGCATACGAAGACAAACTCTCTACGTAACGGCGTTGACCTTCAGCGAATAAGGTGTCGATAACGAGTGAGGATTTTCCGCTGCCAGATACGCCGGTAACGACGATAAATTGGTGCCGCGGAAAGGTGGCATCAACGTCTTTTAAGTTGTGTTCTTTGGCGCCGCGAACGACAATCGGTTGCTCCGTTATAATGGTTGGTTGTAACAAATTTGGCTTGAAGTTTGTTTTACTACTAAACGCTTATTGCGATAAGCCAACAAAGTAACTACAAAAACAAAAAAGATTCGTGTCTTTAGTTTTTTGTTTTTACATTTGAGGAAACTAGAAAAAAACGATAATTCACATATGCCTATGTAGAAACCTTTACAAGTCTAAAAACCAAATATGAAGCCACTTGAAAAGTTAACTGACAAGCAGCTTGTAAGGAATTACATTAGGGGGGATGAGCAAGCGCTCGAGGAATTAATCGAAAGACACAAAGATCGTGTTTACACGGCGATATATCTTTTTGTAAAAGATACCTATCTAGCCGAAGATCTCTTTCAGGATACATTCATCAAAGTAGTTGACACACTACGTAGCGGTAGATACAAAGAAGAAGGTAAGTTTTTACCTTGGGTACTGCGTATTGCCAATAACTTGTGTATTGATTACTATCGTAAAACGAAACGAAGACCAAGCATTACCAATAGTGATGGCTATGATATCTTCTCTGTATTGAACTTTTCGGAGCCAAGCGCAGAAGATAATATAATCAAAAACGAGAAGGCAGCTTGGGTGAAAAACCTGATTGATCATTTGCCAACGGAGCAAAAAGAAGTGGTGATTTTACGTCACTACGCGGATTTAAGCTTCAAGGAAATTGCCGCTTTAACCAATGTAAGCATCAATACTTCTTTAGGAAGAATGCGTTATGCATTGATTAATATGCGCAAGATGATCGAAAAAAAGCCGGTACCTACAAAATAAATTTGTAAATAGCTGCGTTACTGTAGGGAATTTTAATTAATCAACCCTATGGAAGAGACTTCTACACTTCACCTAAGTGTGAAAACTCTGTACGAAAATCTAACTGAAGAAGAGAGCATTCAATTGCATGCGGCGTTAGAGGATTTATCTGTACAGCGGGAATTTGACCGAATGGCTCAAATGAAAGAAGCACTTGGAAATCTTCAAAAATCACCGAGTACAAGTAGTATTCAACTGATTATGAAGTACAGCCGCGAAAGCCGCGCGCTGGAGCAAACTTGTTAATGCCCGGGGGGGCTCAAATATTTTTACCTGTATTACCCAGCTCGGCTTTGCCGAGCTGGGTTTTTTAAATTACGTCTAAGAAAGAGGACTTTTTGCGAGTGGATACCGGTAAAATCTTGCCCGTTTTTAAAACAATCGAACCGCCTCTTCCCCGCAAGTATTTTTTAATGAAGTTGATGTTCACCAAATAAGAATGGTGTATTCGACAGAAAACATCATAAGGTAACTTTATTAGAAGGTGATTTATTGGCCAACAATTCCGAAATTTCTATAGGAAGTCTATCCAGCGGAAGTTACCTACTAATACTCTATGAAGGGTCGAAAAGGCATAGCATACGAT
>JAHQVX010000015.1 GCA_019634125.1 Saprospiraceae bacterium | reverse complement strand
GTCGATGCGTGGCGGCGTCCCTGTTTTCATTCTTCCGCTTGAAAAACCGAGTTGCTCTAGTTGAGCGGTTAGTCCCGTTGAGGCACGTTCTCCTACTCGACCACCTCCAAATTGTTTCTCACCAATATGGATGAGGCCATTTAAGAACGTACCATTGGTTAGAACCACCGCACGTGCCTTAATCTCAATTCCAAGCGCGGTTTTCACTCCTACGACTTTTCCGTTTTCAACTAGCAACTCCTTGCCCATTTCTTGCCAGAAGTCTACATTGGGCGTATTCTCTAATAGCGCTCGCCACTTCGCCGCAAAAACCATCCGGTCGTTTTGCGTTCTCGGACTCCACATGGCTGGCCCCTTGGAAAGGTTGAGCATTCGGAATTGGATGCGCGATTCATCGGACACAATTCCCGAATAACCGCCTAGCGCATCAATCTCGCGAACTATTTGACCTTTGGCCACGCCACCCATAGCTGGATTGCAACTCATCTGAGCAATGGTTTGCATGTTCATGGTCACCAACAGGACCTTCGAGCCCAAGTTGGCGGCAGCGGCAGCGGCTTCACACCCGGCGTGACCACCACCCACAACAATTACATCATATTCCTGTAACATCTTCTTGTTTTTGTTTCACGTGAAACAAAGCTCTTCTAATCTGTTTCACGTGAAACATATCCGTTTATAAACTCAAGAGCGAGCACTTCTTGTGCTCGCATCTCTATCTTGTCTTCCTCTGTTTTGTCATCGAAACCCATGAGGTGCAACACCCCATGGGCCATGACTCTGTGAATTTCATCGGCAAAGTTACCAAAACTAAATTTTTCGGCATTGTCGCACACGCGCTCAACACTAATAAAAATGTCCGACTCAATGGGTTCGTCGACCTCAGAATTTAAAAACGTTATAATGTCTGTGTAATAGTCGTGATTTAAATACGCTCGGTTTACGTTCAAAACATATTCATCGGAAGAAAATATATAATTTATTTCTTTAACTTGTTTTTTATTAAAAGACGAAACCCAAGCCTGAAAGGCTTGGGTTTTAATTGCTGGCAACGCCTCAATATCTTCTTTGAAAAAGTTTAGCTGCATATCTTGAAGTCAATCTCTACCACACGGCCCTTTTCTAAAAAAGTAACCCGATCGGCTAAATGTTGAATTAAATAAATACCTCGCCCATTCGGCTTGTCGATAAACTCTTTCGCCGTTGGATCGTTACAATCCGTTAGCTTAAAACCCTTGCCCTCATCTTTAATCGTAAAACGTAAGGTGTCGCCCAAACGAATAACAGAAAGAATGACCGTTTTCTCGTCATTCAAATAATTCCCATGAATCATGGCATTATTAACGGCCTCAGTTAAGGCAATGTGTATGTCAAATATTTTTTGATCGCTCAATTCAAACTTTCCCTTCACCCACTCAATAAACTGATCTACTTGTTCCACATTCTTCAAATGAGAAGGAAACTCTCGGATCAATAAATTTTCGTTTTCAATCTTCATCTATGTACAAATTTGACCAATAATGTTGACTTATAGCAACTTAGTTGTCTTTCCACTTCACAAATGACATCTTCATCTTAATGTCTTCTATGGGGCGGTTGTTTCTATCGCGTTCTACCGCTGCTATTGCATCAATCACCTCCAATCCAGCAACAACCTCGCCAAAAACGGTGTATTGGCCGTCTAAAGACGGATAACCACCTTGGGTTTTATAGATCTCCCGTTGTTCAGCAGGTATGCTTCTTCCGAAGCGCTGCTCCATAAGGTCTAATTCTATGTCTGAATAAGGCTTTCCTTGTACGATGTAAAATTGAGATCCCGACGATTTACGCTCCGGATTAACTTGATCTGGGCTTCTGGCGGCAGACAAAGCGCCTTTCTTGTGAAAGAGGGAATCCATAATCTCAGCGTCTACTAAATAATCTGGCCCGCCTGTTCCCAATCGTGCGCCTGCGGGTGCATTTCGAGAGTCTGGATCACCACCTTGAACCATAAAGTTCTCAATGACCCTGTGGAAGAGCAAATCTTCATAATAGCCGTCTTCCACCAACTTCATCATATTGGCTTTGTGAAGGGGCGTTTCGTCATACAAACGCACAATCATATCTCCTTTATCCGTTTCAATCTTTATATACACTGATTTTTCTTTACAACTGGTGAAGAGCAATAGTACAAGTACCAATGCCCCAAAAATAGGTTTATACATAAGCTTCAAAATAGTCAATTATTAATTTCTTCAATAGGTTTTCTTGGTTATCAATGTCCACCGAATCAATCTTCTTGGTGGTTTCATAGTGCGGCCATCCATCTTCATCTTTACCCACTAAGTTATAAAACCCTTCTTGTGCCAATAAAGTACAAACGCCGACGTGCATCACTTCTTGCTTTTCTTCTTTGGAAAGTTCATCATGGACTAAGCCAATTTCTTGAAGGCCGATAAGAAACAAGGCAGAAGTCACAGAAGGGTATTGCCCAAATCGTTGCTTGATAAACTCTTTGGTCTTTGCCCACTTTAATCGATCAACAACCACTTCGGTATTCATACTATAGATATTGGTCGTAACCTTTGTTCGACAAATCACTCACGGCTTCTTTGACTTTCTGTTCATCTTCCTTTTTGCAAACTAAAAGCACATCTTCTGTATCAATAATGATTAAGTCTTCTACGCTTTGAGCAAGTAAGAGTTTTTTATCATTCTGAACATAAGCCAAGCAGCCATTACTCTCTCGAAATTGAACTTCTCCAAGCGCCACATTCTCATTGCCATCTTTAACCTTATTGTTGTACAACGAAGCCCAAGTACCTAAGTCTGACCAACTAAACCTAGAAGGAATGACATGTACATTACTGGCGCGCTCCATAATACCATAATCTATAGAGATGTTGGGGCAAAGTCGGAATGCTTCCTTCAGAAACTCCAACTCGTTGGCCGTATTATACACCGCTTTTCCATCGTTGAATATCTCGAAAATATCCGGCAGGTGTTCTTTAAAAGCTTGAATAATGGACTTTACCGACCAAATAAAAATACCCGCATTCCAAAGGAAATCTCCGCTTTGGATAAATGTCTCCGCCAATTCTTTATTGGGTTTTTCAGTAAAGGTCTTAACTGGCTTTATGGAACGTTCGTTGTCTAGGAACTGAATATAGCCGTAGCCCGTATTTGGGTGTGTGGGCTGTATACCGATGGTTAACAAGGCGTCATTTGTTGATGCATGCTCCACCCCTTGCTTAAGGACGGCATTAAACATGTCGGTTTCAAGAATGAGGTGATCGGCTGGGGCAACAATCATCACGCCATCGGGATCGAGTTGTGCAAACTTAAAAGCTCCGTAGGCGATACATGGGGCCGTATTTTTCCGAAGCGGCTCTGCAACAACTTGCTCTGGGGAAAGCATGGGAAGTTGTTTTAAGGTTTCGTCGACATACATTGAATTCGTTAGGATGAAAATGTTCTCTTTCGGAAACTGAGTCAAGAAACGGTCGACGGTGAGTTGCAAGAGGCTTTTGCCAATTCCTAAAACATCCAGGAATTGCTTAGGCTTGTTGGCACGACTAAGCGGCCAGAAGCGGCTACCAATTCCACCAGCCATTATGGTTACATAAGTATTTTTATTCATTAAGCTTCGGTCTAATTCCCTAGAAAAATAATTTTCATCAACGCGTTATTTAACGTAAATTTATTTAAATAATAATTGTTCTTTCAGGCAAAACCGCCTGTTGCGTCAAGATATGAATATGGAGGTTAGTAACGATCAATTGATTGAAGCATTAAAAGAAAATTTCGGATTCGATTCCTTTAAAGGCACACAAGAAGAAGTCATTCATTCACTTCTAGACGGGCACGATACATTCGTTATTATGCCTACTGGTGGAGGAAAATCACTTTGCTATCAATTACCTGCTTTAGTCAAAGCAGGTACAGCCATTGTGATATCGCCCTTAATCGCACTGATGAAAAACCAGGTAGACCAACTTCGTTCCTTTCATAGTGATGATCGAATTGCTCATTTCTTGAATTCCTCGCTTACTAAGAAACAAAGCAAGGCGGTAAAAGAAGATATCGTTAACGGCATTTGCAAAATTTTATATGTAGCCCCAGAGACCTTGGTGAAAGAAGAAAGCATTGCGTTCTTTCAAAGTGTCAATATCTCATTTGTTGCAGTAGATGAAGCCCATTGTATTTCAGAGTGGGGCCATGATTTCCGACCAGAATACCGGCGCATAAAGGAAATGATCAAGGCCATTAACAAAGATATTCCTGTAATTGCCTTAACGGCTACCGCTACTCCAAAGGTGCGGCAAGATATCATCAAAAACTTGTCGATGAATGATGCTCGGGTCTTTGTTTCCTCTTTCTTAAGAGACAACTTACACTACGAGATTCGGCCAAAGGGCACAAAAGAGAATGTAGTCAAACAACTGGTTAAGTTTATTAAAAACCGGGAAGGACAATCTGGAGTGATTTATGCCCTCAATCGCAAAACCACAGAAGAGATCGCCGAATTGTTGATCGCTAATGGTGTAAATGCAGCAGCGTATCACGCAGGGCTAGAGGGCGGTATGCGCGCAAAGGTTCAAGACGCCTTCCTTATGGACGATGTAGACGTGATTTGCGCAACCATTGCATTTGGAATGGGCATTGATAAGCCTGATGTGCGTTTTGTAGTGCATTACGATATTCCAAAAAGTCTAGAAAACTATTATCAAGAAACAGGAAGGGCAGGAAGAGATGGGCTAGATGGAACGTGCCTGGCATTCTTCAGCTTTAAAGACATCAATAAGCTTGAAAAGTTCTTAAAGGACAAGCCTGTGGCTGAAAAAGAAATTGCTGGCCAACACTTAATGGAAGTGGTCTCGTATGCAGAAAGCACCGTTTGTCGTCGCAAACTCTTGCTGCATTACTTTGGAGAGAATTACACCGTTCCTACCGAGGGTTGTGGAAATTATTGCGACAATTGCAACAACTCTAAAGACCGAATCGATGTACAAGCTGATGCGGTCACAGCGATAAAAACAGTTAAAGAACTCAAGGAAAACTATACGATTCCGTACTTAGTCGATGTAATCACTGGCAAGGCTTCCCAACAAATCAAAGCCTACAAGCACGATCAGGTGAAGGCTTTTGGTATTGGCAAAGACAAAGACAAGACATTTTGGAATTCAGTACTTCGAAACTTATTGCTGGAGAATGTTTTGGAAAAAGACATTGAAAAGTACGGCATCATAAAAAGCACACCGGAAGCGGAAGCCTTTTTGAAAAAACCGAAGCCTTTCTTAATTACGGTGAACAACAACTTTGAAGATGCCGATGATATCGTCGTTGCGGCTAAGGTCGTGGCTATGGATGAAGCGCTTGTTAAAGAATTGCTCGATTTGCGTAAGAAAGTCGCCAAGCGGCACCAACTGCCTCCAGCTATTATTTTCTTAGAAACCTCGATAAACGACATGGCTGTTCAATACCCCATTACCATGGAGGAAATGGCTAACATTACTGGAGTAAGTTTGGGAAAAGCTCAGAAATACGGCAAAGAATTTTTGGAGCTAATCAAAGACTATGTAGAAGCGAATGAGATTGACCGACCTTCTGATTTTGTAGTGAAAAGTAGTGCGAAGCGCGGAGGCGATAAGATTAAAATTATTCAGCAAATTGATAAGAAACTTCCGTTTGAGGAAATTGAGAAGAACTTAAACATGAACCGACAAGCTTTCGTTGCTGAGTTAGAAGCGATTGTAGGCTCGGGAACGAAATTAGATATCAATTACTACCTGGAAGATCAAATCGATGAGGAAGTCATCGAAATCATCATGGACTATTTCTCTGAGGCCGACAACTTAGATATTAAAGAAGCAGCTGCAGAATTGGAAGAAGATGATATTTCCTATGAAGAGATTGAGTTGGTCCGAATCAAGTTTTACAGCGATACGGCCAATTAGCCTTCAAATCCTATTTTTTTATGTTGGCCATCACAGAATGGCTTGTTGGCCGATGCTCCGCATCGGCATAACGCTGTAGACCCCTCTTGCTCTTGAGCAGAGCCATCGGGCATGTTTACCGTGCAATTTCCATTGATAAGTAGTGGACCATTCGGCAACACCTGAATAGAAATAGCCCCAGTGGAGGCTTTTGGGCTTTGCCCTTTGAACGAATAAGACAAGGCTCCGGAAGGACACTGATCTACTTGCTTCATAATCGTTTCCTGATCGGCAGCATTTAAATCTACCCAGGGACGGCGATTAGGATTAAACACCTCCTCTAGGCCATTCCAGCAGATCTTCGAATGAATGCATTTTGCTGGCTGCCAAAGCACTTCGAGCTCGCCGTTTTTATAGGTTCTTTCTGTGGGCTTGGTAATCATAGGGGTGTGTTTTTTTGGATTTCCAAGTTACCATTTTCTTTGGAACAAAAGCTTAGTTTTGCTCGGTGAGTGGTGCGACATCAACCCTGGAAGTCAATGGAGTGCACGTTCCTGTGCTTATTTCCTATGAGCGGCGACGTGGTTACCGAGCTTCGTTTACGAAGCAAGGCTTGATGTTACGTATCCCGAAGTCCTTATCCAAAAAGCGGCAGTTGGCTATCGAGACCACGCTGAAAGCGTGGGCGCTGAAGACCATTCAACAAAAGCCAAACATTCTAAAGAAGTACGCGATCAAGGAATACACCAACGGCTATACCATCAAAACTTTTAAAGCCACCCACACCATTCAAATTAAGTATGCACCTCGGAAGTCGGTTAAGTCAGAATTTATTGACGGGAATATTCGCTTCACGTTGCCCAATAAAGAACCCGTAACTGCTTTAACGAGTAGGGACATTGCGCGTGCCATGGCAAAGCATTATCGGGCAGACATCCACCAAGCATTACAATATTGGAATCAGTTTTTTCCTGTTCAGTTCAACGAATTGCGCTTGAAGTACAACAGCAGCAATTGGGGCAGCTGTTCCAGCAAGGGCAACATTAACATCAATACACGTTTAGTGCTTTGCCCGGGTAGTGTGGTCGACTACGTCCTGGTGCACGAACTCGCCCATTTAGTTCAACCCAATCATTCGCCGAAGTTCTGGGCAGAGGTTGCCCGAGTAATGCCCGACTACAAATCAAAAGAGCGCTGGTTGAAAACCTCTGGTGCGGGCATTGACTTCTAAATTTATGCCGAAACGGCAGCCTCAGAAATTGGAATGCTGTTTGCTCCTTACTAATCAAAATAGAAATTATGAACGAACCAAGAATTGAAGTAAACAAGGAAGGGAAGACCATTGAGGAAGAAAAGCGACAGCTGTGGACCATCTTTGGTTTATCTGCCTTGATTGACATCTTAACCACTTCTGGAACGATAGCCAGCTTGGGCTTTGGCGTGGTGATTGAAGAGGTCATTGAAAACTTAGTCTCCCAAGCCATTGCTAAATTCGGCGGAATTAAGCTTACTGCTACGGACAATGCCATTGGAGCCATTCCTTTACCTGGAGTAACCGCAGTTACTGTACACTGTGCAAAGCGTTTATTTCAAATTTACATTACAGGAAAAGCGAAGGCACAACAGGCATAAACTTATTCGAAAAGCACGCCTTGCTTTGCTGGCAAAAGCTGAAAACTCTTTCGGTGGTGCTTACAGGGCCCATGGGCTTTGATGCATTGACGATGCTCTAAAGTAGGATAGCCTTTATTTTTCTCCCAATTATAGATGGGATACTTTTGATGTAGTTGCTCCATATACTCGTCGCGATAGGTTTTGGCGAGCACACTGGCTGCTGCAATATTTAAGTACTTTCCATCGCCTTTCACCACACATTCAAAAGGAAGTTGTTGGTAGGGCTGGAATTTATTGCCGTCCATGGTAATAAACTCTGGTCGGACTTGAAGTTGGTCCAGCGCTTTATGGATGGCAAGAAATGAAGCCCTTAGGATATTGATTTCGTCTATTTTTTTTGGGGAGACAAAGCCCACGCCGAAGGCGAGGGCTTCTTGCTCAATGATGGGCCGAAGTTCCTGAAGTTGCTTGTGGTTGAGCTGCTTGCTATCGGTCAGGAATGGGTGGGAGAAGTTCGGCGGTAGAATAACGGCAGCTCCCACCACGGGGCCCGCTAGCGGGCCGCGGCCCGCCTCATCACAGCCCGCTTCTACAAGTTTTTTTTGGAAAGAATGTCGAAGCCCCAACCCAATTAATTCTCCTCAGCAATCAAAGCAGCTCGAACATCTCTGACGTTCTTCTGTACAGCCACCACCCCAAACAAAGCCAAACCATAAGCCATTCCATAAAAGCCTTTTTCGCTAATGGTGAGCTCTGCATTCCACAGTCCAACAATTAACAATAAAATAGCGGCAATTGTACCGAACCAACATACACCATAATAAATATCAGTGACGGGGATGTTCTCTAATCTGTCTCGTACCGTCTTTTGCACGGAAATCACAGCAAACAAGCCGAAAAGGAGAACTGTAAAATAGTATCCCTTCTCATTTAACTCCATTTTGGACGTGTTCCACAAGCCAATGCAATACGCCAAAAAACCCACAAAAAACGCGACCCACGATGCCCCAATAAAAGCATTAGAAGGCATAAACTGGTTCTTTTTCTTGCGCTCCATTGTTGGAGTTTCTTCTAATAGTTCGTCTATCTTATTCATAAAAAAAGATTGTAATGACCAAGATACTGATTTATGATATATGGAAGTTATTTCTACCTCAAATCTCCATACCGCGTCCCAAACTCTTGAGCGGCATACACATCGGGCAGGCTAGATTGTTGATAGGCACTCGGCGAGATTTCGACAGCTACGCCTAAATAAGTAAGCTCGGGATCTAACAAGTTCTGACGATGGCCTTTGCTATTGTACCAATCGGTTACAATAGATTTGCCCAATTGACCATAACTCATGGGTTGTAGGGGGCGATTATCCATATCGTAATAGAAGTAATTCCCATTCCGGTACCTATATCGGTAGTTCTTCGTCTTAATTTGAAACGGGTGAACTTTAGCTAGATTTTCAGCTACAATGTAAAATTGACCTCCTTGGTTCTCTACGCGCTGGCGAATGGTGCGGTTCTTGGTGTCGTAGTTGTTGAAATGGCCAAAGAACCCATAACGTTGCATGGCTTCAATGTGCGATAACCCCGCCATGTGTAATTCATAATTCGGCTTTAATGGGTTCAAACCCCGCTTCTGACGTAGCAAGTTAGTCGCATGAAAAATACTGATGGAAGCCATGTTATTATCTGGCGAATACAGGTTAATGGACTGGTTGGCTTCCTCCAGTCGGAAAAATTCCTCTGGAGAAATGTAGAGATAATTTAAGTCGTCATCGGTAAACGTCTTTTTCTCACCGAAAACACCAAAACTCCCCAAGAAAGCCAATATGAAGAAAAGTCCCTTCATTGTTTCAAAATAACGATAAAGACCCCAAAAATTATTGCGTGCTCGTTCATTTTGTATTTTAGCTCGTAAATTAATTCTTTGAGCATTCTCAAAAAACTCGCCTCTGAAACGGCCATTTATGGTATCAGCAGTATTGTTGGGCGGGTCTTATTTTTTTTACTTACCCCGCTATATGTTAGTGTATTTGAATCCAGTCAGGAATATGGAAAATACGCTGACATCTATGCTATTGTTGCATTCCTAACTATTTTGTTTGGTTACGGTATGGAAACGGCCTTTTTTAGGTATTCGTTAAAAGAGCAGGGGCGGGAAAAAATCTCCTTTGGAACGGCTTTATCATCGGTTAGTCTAACCAGCATTTTATTGGGTGCCTTGATTTTATTGGCGGCCACTCCAATAGCGAAAGTCCTGCAAGTAGATGCTTACCAACACTTATTCCAGTTGGGAGTTGTTATTGTAGTTCTAGACAGCTTAACGAGTATTCCATTTGCCCAACTTCGGGCGAAAAATCGCCCGATTCGCTTCGCCACCATCAAACTATTGGGCATTGGACTCAATATTGGGTTGAACTTGTTTTTCTATTTGGCTTGCCCAAAGATCATGGCTGAAGGAAATGGCGCTTTGTACAATTGGGTAAGCACCTGGTACAACCCAAGTTTTGGCGTGGGCTATGCCCTAGTGGCGAATGTAGCTGATGCCGCCTTTAAACTCCTATTGCTTAGCCCGTTGTTCAGTGGATTGTCTTGGGGTTTTAGTCAGAAGTTGTGGGGGCAAATGCTTCGCTTTGGCTGGCCAATTATGGTGGTTAGTTTAGCGGGAATGGTCAACGAAGTGGCCGATCGTCAGTTGTTGAAATGGATGTTGCCCAAAGACGATGGCTACAATTTGAGTCAACTCGGCATTTATTCAGCTTGTTATAAACTATCGATTTTTCTCTCGTTATTTACTCAAGCCTTTCGCTATGCTGGAGAGCCGTTCTTCTTTGCACAGGCAAAAGAAAAAGATGCGCCAGAAACCTATGCCCGGGTGCTCAAGTATTTTACGATTTTCTCATTGGTTGGTTTCCTTACTGTGACATTGTACATCGATGTGTTTAAATATTTTATTCCGAGAGAAGAATATTGGGTTGGCTTAACCATTATTCCGGTATTGTTGATGGCCTATGTATTCTATGGCGTGTATTATAATTTATCGGTGTGGTATAAGCTAACCGATCAGACGTTTTCGGGCTCAATAATTGCCATTTTTGGCGCCATTATCACCCTTGCTGTAAACATCCTATTCATCCCAAAATATGGCTATTGGGCAAGTACTTGGGCGACTTTTCTGGCATTTGGATGCATGAGCTTACTTTCTTATTTCTGGGGAAGGCGCCACTTTCCTGTGCCTTACGATTGGAAGCGTTTACTTGCTTATCTGGGTTTAGCTGTGGTTATATGCGCCCTTTTCTTGGTCCTTAATAATCATTTTGGAATGAAAACTGTACCTATTATATTCGTAAACAGTGTTGGGTTGTTGCTTTTTGTAGCTGTTGTTCTCCGTATAGAGCGCGAGGAATTGAAAGCCCTATTTAACCAAACCAATTAACCATTGCTTGTAATATTGCTGTATGAATATAAAAGTCATTAATCATTCTCATCATGCGTTGCCGGAATATAAGACGGAAGGCAGTGCGGGAATGGATCTTCGCGCCTTCTTAACTGAACCGATTGTTTTACAACCCATGGAGCGCGTTTTAGTGCCCACAGGCCTCCACTTAGAACTGCCCTTTGGTTATGAAGCACAAATTCGTCCGCGAAGTGGAATGGCGGTAAAAAAAGGCATTACGGTGTTAAACTCGCCAGGTACCATTGATTCGGATTACCGAGGAGAGGTAAAAATCATTTTGATCAACTTGTCGAATGAGGTTCAAACCATTGAAGATGGCGATCGAGTGGCTCAGATGGTGATCTCTCGTCACGACTGGGCAAAATGGGAATCAGCGGAATTATTAGAAGAAACCTCCCGCGGAGCGGGAGGTTTTGGACACACCGGACTCAACTAAGCCTATGAATATCATTATTCCTATGGCTGGACGAGGGACGAGAATGCGCCCGCACACCCTCACTACGCCCAAACCCCTATTACCTATTGCGGGCAAACCCATCGTACAGCGATTGGTGGAAGACCTAATCGCACTCACCGATGAACCCATTGAAGAAATTGGCTTTATTATTGGCGACTTCGGCGAAGAGGTGGAAGACCAACTCCGGGGAATTGCCATGGAAAAAGGCGCAAAAGGAAAAATTTTCTACCAAGACAAAGCCCTAGGTACAGCACATGCCATCTTATGCGCCAAAGAGCTTCTCAAAGAAAAGGTCATTATTGCATTTGCCGACACCCTTTTCGAAACTAATATGGCCATTAATACTGAAGAAGACGGTATTATTTTCACCCAAAAAGTAGATGACCCCACCAGTTTTGGCGTCGTTACCCTCGATCAAGAAGGCTACATTACAGGTATGGTCGAAAAACCAGAAACTTTCGTCTCCGACCAGGCTATTATTGGGATCTACTACTTCCAAGATGGCTTCTTCTTGCAACAAGAACTCAAATTTCTCCTGGATAATGGTATCAAAACCAAAGGAGAATTCCAACTCACAGATGCCATGGACAATATGCGTAAAAAGGGCGCTCGCTTTAAAACCGGAGAAGTAACCGAATGGCTCGATTGCGGTAATAAAGATGCAACCGTCAATACCAATAGACGCATCCTAGAGTTGAAGAAAAACGAGAAAACCATTGCCGATAGCATGACCAATTACAATAGCGTGATCATTCCGCCGTGTTATATTGGGGAAAATGTCGTGCTCGAAAACTCCGTTATTGGCCCACATGTATCTATTGGTAACAATACAGTGATTAAGCAATCTATTCTTTCCAATTCTATTATTCAAGCCAATAGTTATTTGGAAAATAAAATCATGGAAAATTCCATGCTAGGAAACCACGTTAGTATTAAAGGAACGATCGACTCTATTAGTGTTGGTGATTATTCGTATAAATCGTCTTAAAAAGAACTTATGAAGGGCTGGATATATTTGTTGGGAATGTTGGTTTTTGCTACGAGTTGCTCAAGCTTAAAGCAAATTAAAGAAGTACAACAACCGGAGAACACTCCGTCGAATCAATTTGCACAAACGACCGACACCTTAGCGCTTCCGCTCGAAAAAGAGTACTCTCAGGAAAGTATTGTTATGCTAATTGAAGCAGGGAAGGAGCGTGCCTTAGGAAACGATCAACGAGCGGTTACCTATTACCTTCAAGCACTGCAAATCGACCCAGATAATGATGCTGCGCACTTTGAACTGGCAAAGATTTATGAAGAACAAGGCCTGCTATCAAAATCATTAATCCATGCAGAACGTGCCGCATCTATCGATTCAACTAACAAATGGTACATGGATTTTTACGGCAATTCCCTTATTAACGAACAACAATTCGACAAAGGCATTGCTATTTACAAACAACTGTCAGAACAATACCCCAACGATATCGATTACTTGTACTCCTTAGCTTTTGCATATCAGCAAGGAGGACAATTAGCAGAGGCTATTGATACCTATGGACAAGTAGAAACATTAGCGGGTAGTGGCGATCCTTCATTGATTTTTAGAAAGCACCGATTGTATGCAGAACAAGGAGATATTGACAAAGCCGCACAAGAAATTGAAAAACTCATTGAACAAAATCCCTCTGAAACAAGGTATGTGGGCTATCTGGCTGAGTTTTATGAGCTGAACAATATGCCGAGAAAGGCCATTGAACAATACGACGAATTGTTGGAGTTAGAGCCGAACAACCCACAAGCCTTAGTCGCTAAGGCAGATTTGTATTTACAGCTTGGAGAAAGGGATACCTTCCAATCATCTATCAATTCGGTCATCAATTCCGAAGCTTTTTCCATGGATGAAAAGATTAAAGTCCTATACCCAATGGTGGATGATATTTCTGAAAATGCAGCCTTTAAAGACGTGTATTTAGCCGCGGCCAAATTATTGGTGGAAACCTACCCTAATGAAGCAAAGCCGCTAGCGCTTTATGGAGACTTTTTGTACAATTCGGGGCAGTTAGAGAACTCTATAGAGAGTTATGAGAAAGCCATTTCACTTCGACCAGATGTGTTTAGTGTTTGGGAACAACTCATGTTTATTTATTCTACAAAAAATCAGTTTACAGAATTGATCGATGTGGCTGAACGTGCCACAAAAGTGCATGAAGAAGAACCGTTACCCTTTTATATGGGTGGTTTTGGCCACTACCAACTCAAAGAATACGAAGCGGCGACAAAATTCCTAGAGGAAGGGATTAAGCTTGAAGCACCGAAAACGATGGCTGCAGAAATGAATTCTCTGCTAGGTGATTCCTATAATGCACTGGAAGAATATGACGCTTCGTATTTGAGTTATGACCGTGCGCTGCTTTTCAATCCCGACAATGTCTACATCTTGAATAATTACAGCTACTACCTCGCTATTCGGGGAGAACAGTTAGACAAGGCTGATAAGATGATTTCACGAGCCATTCAACTCGCCCCAAATGACGCTAATATTCTGGACACCTATGCTTGGGTAAAATTTAAACGTGGCGAGTTCCAAGAAGCACTTCCTTACATGGAAAAAGCCCTTGAACTCGACAAAAACAACCCCACTCTTGTAGAGCATTACGGGGATATCTTGTACAAACTCGGCCGAAAAGCAGAAGCGTTACGTAAATGGGAAAAAGCCAACGACTTGGGCAAAGCCACGGATACACTCATGCGTAAGATTAACGATAAGCAGTATTACGAGTATTAGACCAGTCGTGTACAACTTTCGGACTTGTTGACGTTCTTTCTATTAAATTGGTTCGGAATTTGAACTTACATTCTTGGGGAAAACAGAAGTTATGAAGTATTTACTGAGTTTTATGGTGATTCTATTGGGCTTTTCTGCCTGTAAAAACAAGAAAGATATCGCCGCTACGGAAGGGCCTATTAATCTGAATAAGAATAAGGCTATGACTCTTTTCCAAGATGGAATTGTTGACTTTGACACCTTTGAGGGCAAGTCGAAAATTCGTTTTGAGGATGCCGAACGTCAATTGAGTTTTAAAGCCACGGTGCGGGTTAAAAAAGATGAGATGATTTGGGTATCAGCAGGCATGTTGGGTTTTGAAGGAGTGCGTGCATTGATTACTCCAGATTCTGTAAAAGTCATCAATCGGCTGGAACGCACTTATTATGAATCTTCCATTGACTATGTAGGTGAGCTGACCAATATGCCCGTGAATTTCGAAGGGCTTCAAAACTTATTAGTTGGGAACTGGTTATTCTTCGATAAAGACTCGGCCAAGTTTGAAGAAAAAGAAGGCATTGTTGAGCTGTCTAGTGAGAAAGATGCTATCGTGAATATTCTATGGTTGGATAATGTGACACTATTGCTGCAACGCCAGACCTTGCTAGATCAAATCAATGATCGAAGTATGGAAATTTCCTACCACGATTACCGACCGATGGATGATGCGGCATTTCCTTATGAAAGCGTAATTCATGTATCTGGTCGGGACGAAGCATGGATAGATATGGAGTACTCCAGTGTGGAGTTAGATAGCAACCCTTCTTTTGCTTTTTCGGTAAGCGACAAGTATGAAAGGATTTATTAGTCTTTGTTTCCTTCTTTTAGTATCCAGCCTGGGTTACGGGCAAGACAAGGATGCTTTGCGCGATCAACGCAATCGGATTTTAGCCGAGATCCAGCAAGCCAAAGGCTTGCTGGCTGAAACCCGTAACGCAACCAAAACTACCTTATCCGACTTAAGACTGCTCCAACGACAAGTAGAACAGCAAGAAAACCTAATTCGCACTATCAATTCGGAAATTAACCTCCTCAATCGCGAGATTCGGAATACTGAAGCAAAAATTACGATCAACGAAAAAGAACTGAATAGTCTCCAAGACAATTATGCAAAGACGGTTGTTGGCGCATATAAAAAGCGCAATACATACGACAAACTCTTGTTTGTGTTGAGTGCAAAAGGCTTCAATAACGCCATGCGTAGGGCGAATTATTTGAAGAAATATAGCGCCCATAAAAAACTACAAGCGGAGACAATAAAGGCGAAAAAGAAAGAATTAGAAGCCCAGCGATTAAGCCTAATCAACAATAAATCCGAAAAAGACGATTTGTTAGTCACCCAACGTGGCCAGCAAGAAGAACTCATAACTGCACGTGCGGAAATCGAAGTAGCGTTAGAGGCGCTGAAGGAAGACGAGGAGGCGATCAAAACCGAATTAGCCCAAAAGCAAACGGAGGCAGATCGGTTAAATCGGGAAATTGAGCGCATTATTGCCCGGGAGATTGAGGCAGAACGCCAGCGGCTAGCCGCTGCCAATGCGGCCAGCTCAACAACAACTATGCCCGAGGAAAAACCTGCTGCGAGCAACACCAACTCCAGTGCGCCCGACCTCGCGCTAACGCCAGAGGCGGCAGCGCTAGCCAACAAATTCTCCAAGAACGAAGGTAGTTTACCGTGGCCCGTTGAACGCGGTGTAATTAGCCAAGGCTTCGGTGAACAGAAAAGCAAAGACCTAGCCGGTATCAAAACCAACAACAACGGTATTGATATCCGAACTAGCCCGAACGCTAGCGTTCGGGCAATATTCGAAGGCGAAGTCAGAAGCATTACCACCATTCCAGGATACAACAAAGTGGTTATTGTAGGACACGGAAACTACTTCACCGTGTATGGAAAACTCCAATCTGTGAGCGTGGAGGTGGGGCAGAAAGTGGAGACTAAAGAAAGTCTCGGCATTGCCGATACCGCAGATGGTATCACTGAAGTCCACTTAGAAATCTGGAAAGGCACGAGCAAACTCAACCCCAGCAAGTGGATTGGGAAATAGGCCACAACCAGATCATCAAATGCTTGCATGGTGTTCCAGGCTATTCTAAAGTGCAAGACTAGGTCGTTCAAAAGTGGAAAACACCGTACGGGAAGCACCTTATTTTCGGGGGCAGAACTTGTACTATGCTTTTCGACGCCTTAGAACCCCTCAACCCCAACCTCTTTCAACCAGAGCAATTCGACAAACATCAATTGGGGTCCTTTATTCACCAGTTTCAGTTAAATGATTTACAGAAAGCAGACATTGCCCTCATCGGACTACAAGAAGAACGAACTGGCGTAGAAACTGGTAAAGCACAAGCACCAGATGTGATTCGAAAAGCCTTGTATCAACTCTTCGCACCCCACGAACACCTGCGTGTAGTCGACTTAGGGAATATTGAAACTGGCGAAACGATTGAAGACAGCCTCAAAAACATGCAAAGTGTAGTCAGTGAACTGCTTGAAATGAAGATCTTGCCCGTTGTTTTTGGCGGAAGTCAAGGCATGGTCTTCGGGCAGTATCTCGGCTATCAGAAACTAGAGCAGTTCATCAACCTGGGCGTGATAAATAAATCGTTCACGTTCCGTGAACTCCAGGATACTTCGGTCATCAACGACTCTACGTACTTGTATAAAATTGCGGCCGACAAACCCAATTACCTCTTCAATATGGTGCAGTTTGGTTACCAGACTTACCTGACGAATCCAGAGATGATTAAACTGATGAAGCGCTTGAATTTCGATGAAATGCGCTTAGGGCGGATTCGGGATGATATTAAAGAGACCGAGCCGCTTATTCGCGATTTAGATGCGTTGTGTGTGAGTATTCAGAGCGTGCGACATGCCGATGCGCCGGGTCAGATCAGCAACAGCCCCAATGGCTTAAATGCGGAGGAATTGGCTCAAATGATGTACTATGCTGGCATGAGCGACAAATTGAGTTCGATTGGCTTTTATGACTACAACCCGCTGTACGATGGCCACGGCATGACTGCGCAACTTGTTGCGCAGTTAATCTGGTGCTTCATCGATGGCTTTTACCAACGAAAACACGATTGGCCAAAACACGATAGTGAACAATTCTATAAATACACCATCAACCAAGAACACGAAGACCATCCACTAACCTTCCTAAAGAGTAGGGCCACTAGCCGCTGGTGGTTTGAAATGCCCATAGAACGAGCACAAATAAAACAACAATATTTTATCCCGTGCTCATTCGCCGATTACGAAATGGCGCTAGAAGGAGAAATCCCAGATCGTTGGATTCACGCATACAACAAACTAAGTTGATAGGGATTTAATATTTTTGCGCAAAATAGAACTTAGCCATGCTCGAAAATATACTTACACTATTAATGCTCATTATGCTTCAAGCTGTCTTGGGATTTGATAATTTACTCTACATCTCTTTAGAATCGGCAAAAGCACCCAAAGAAGCACAAAAGAAAGTGCGTGCTTGGGGAATTGGTTTGGCTATCGTGTTGCGCATCGTCCTTCTTTTAGTAATCCTAAGTGTGATTGATAAGTTTAAAGCACCTGTTTGGTCGCCAGATTGGTCCTTCTTTAAAGCAGAGTTTAATGTGCACAGTATTATTGTTTTACTTGGCGGAGCTTTCATTCTTTACACGGCAATAAAGGAGATCTTTCACATGGTGTACTTGGAAGAGCATGCAGAAGGAGAGAAAAAGGTACAGAGTATTGGGAAGACCATTACGTTAATTATGATCATGAATGTTGTCTTCTCTTTTGATTCGATATTAGCCGCAACCGCGTTGACAGATGTGCGCTGGGTAATGGCTTCTGCCATCATTATTGGTGGAATTTTAATGATCGTACTTAGTGACCGAATCGCGAACTTCTTAGCGAAAAACCGCTTATACGAAATTCTGGGATTGTTCATTCTTTTCTTAGTTGGAGTGATGCTAGTTTCTGAAGGTGGTCACCTGGCTCACATGGATTTTATTTGGGGTGGACAAGATCACTATATCACTCCAATGAGTAAGGCTACATTTTATTTCATTTTGGCCATTTTAGTTATTGTAGATGTAGTTCAAGGCCGTTATCAGAAAAAGCTGATTGCCGAACACGAACGCAACGAACAAAAAGCCAAAGCAGAAGCCGAGGCTTAGAAATACTTTTCTAGCAACAAGTAATACAACAGCGACTCTAATTCCACATAGAGTTCCATCTGTGAAGCGTCTAAGATCTGTTTCACCTCTGCTCGTTTTTCTAGATAGAGAGTGTCTAACAGTTCTATAAAGTCTGAAGAATACCAGACTTCGCTGTCTACAATTTCTTTTTGAATCAATAATTCATATTTGAGGTTATAGGCCTCAATGAGCTCTTGTTGCTTGGTGTCTAGGCCAAGAAAATCGCTCATGTAAGAACTCAACAAATTCGCACGTTCGTGCGGCTCTGAAGTGAGGTTGTCAATCTGAGCAGAAACATCCTGATAGCCTAACAAGAAGGCTCCAAAAAATAGGTAGAAAAATAGGTTCTTCATGGCTTAAGTTATAGTTGCTTAGAGGGGGCTTTCCAAAAAAGGTTTAAATTCATAGACAACTTTCTTGGATAGGAAGCATACTATTTATACTTGTTAATTCCTTAAATAAATCTTTATGAAAACATTAATTATGATGGCAATGTGCTTGTTCGCAGCACAGATTAGCCTGGCTCAAGGAGCAGAGCCAACCAAAGAAGAAGTGAAAGAAGAAGTTACAAAAACAGCGCCTACTATAGAGGAAGTTCCAGAGGCCGTAACAGATGAAACTGGGGCAGATGATGGAACACGTGCTACCGACTACAATTCTTCTCGTAGCAATAAACACACGACTATTGAAGAACCGGATGAAGACATCGAAGAGGAAGAAGAAGCTAGTGAAGAGGGAACGAACCCGAAGTATAAAGCAAAACAAACAGAAAGCGAAAATCCACTAGCCGAACCGAATTAATCGGTGAAACAAAGCGAAAGGTTTCATGTATTTAGGGCAACTAAACCTTAACTATATGAAACCTTTTTCTATTTTATGCTTATTGGTATTTTCCGCTTTCTCCGCTACTGCACAACTGGCAGGACCACCCAGCGGAAACAACCAAAAGGCAGTTGTTGGCCAATACATGGGCCCCGTAAGCGTCTATATCACATACAATAGTCCGGATGTTACTTCGCCCCAAGGTCAAGATCGTCGAGGAAAGATTTGGGGTCAACTCGTTCCTTATGGCCTGAATAATTTAGGCTTCGGAAATAGCTCTGATGAGCAACCTAGTCCTTGGAGAGCTGGAGCCAATGAAAACACGGTAATCAAGTTCTCTCACGATGTTTTAGTAGAAGGAAAACCGCTTAAAGCTGGAAAATATGGCCTCCACATGATTCCGGGAGAAGAAGAATGGGTCGTCATTTTTTCGAACAATTACTCTGCTTGGGGTTCGTACTATTATGAGCCTAAAGATGATGCGTTACGCGTAAGCGTAACGCCAAAGGAGAACGACTTTCATGAATGGCTCGATTTTGAATTTGTAGACCGTCAACCCGACGCGACCACCTTTGAGCTCCAATGGGAAAACTTAGCCATTCCAGTAAAAGTAGAAGTAGAGAGTGTAGCTGAAATCTATGTCGATATGATGGACAAACAATTGATCTCTGGAAGCAACTTTACTTGGCAAGATCATGCGCAAGCAGCCAACTATGCAGCCACCAACAATGTAGC
>JAHQVX010000014.1 GCA_019634125.1 Saprospiraceae bacterium | reverse complement strand
GTAGGGAAACACTTAACCGTGAACTACATGATGGCCAAAGACTCGGTGAAATCAAGATTGGATAGTGGAATTTCCTTTACGGAGTTTTCGTATCAGTTATTACAAGGCTATGACTTTTATTGGCTGTTCAAGAATAAGGGCGTGAAGCTCGAAATGGGCGGAAGTGATCAGTGGGGAAATATTACCGCTGGAACAGAATTGATTCGACGCATGGATGGAGGAGATGCTTATGCATTGACTTGTCCATTAATCACTAAAGCAGATGGTACGAAATTCGGGAAAAGCGAAGGTGGAAACGTGTGGTTGGATGCTGCATTAACTTCTCCATACAAGTTTTATCAATACTTCCTGAACACGAGCGATGAGGATGCGGTGAAGTTCTTGAAAGTCTTTTCTTTGAAATCCATTTCAGAATTAGAATCGATTATTGCAGAACATGAGGGCGCCAAAGGCGCACGAATTGCGCAAAAAGCGCTGGCTGAAGAGTTGACCATTCGAGTGCATTCGCAAGAAGATCTAGATGCAGCCTTGAAGGCATCTAAGCTGTTGTTCGGGAAGTCTGGGAAAGAAGATTTACAAAGCTTAACTTCAAATCAATTACTAGAAGTCTTCGAAGCAGTACCTCAATCTGAAGTATCGCGTGCAGAGGTGGAAGCTGGTATTCCGATTTTTGATTTCGTTGCTGATAAGACCGGTTTTTATGCTTCTAAGAGTGATGCGCGGAGAACGATGAAAGAAGGAGGATTGCGTATTAATAAAGAGCAACTGAAAGATGAAGACTATTCTATTTCGCCTGCTGATTTATTGAACGATGAATTCATTCTAGTTCAAAAAGGGAAGAAGAACTACTTTTTAGCTCGGTTGGTGCATTAAAAAACCTCCAGCCCTTTGGGCTGGAGGCCTCTATATGAGGTAGAGTGGAGTGTTTAGTTTAAAATCGGCACCATGTTGCTACTCTCGGCACGCTTGCGTAATTTCTGAATACTTCGATTACAAATCTGACGTACTCTCTCCTTACTAATATCAAATTGTTCCGCAATCTCGCCGAAGCTTATCTTGCTCTGGTTGTTAATACCATAAGCCATCGATAAAATTCGTGATTCACTATCGCTTAAGCAATTTAATAAACGGCCTACTTGGATTTGAGCACTTTCATGCTGTACTAACTGATCGTCGGGCGCTTGTATACTTTCATCAACCATAAGGTTACCTAACGAAGATCCTTCGTCTTCATAACCAACTGGCGCATCCAAAGAACGGCAAAGTTGGTTGGCTTCAAAACAGCGCTTTACTTCTTTTACACTGATCTCTGCCGCTACGGCTAACTCCTCTTCAGTTGGTGTGCGTTCTAATTCTTGGGCCAGTCTCGACTTCAAGTTTAATAGTTGAAGTACTCGACTACTTTGGTTTTGTGGTGTGCGAATTTTACGTCCTTTTACGTTAATCGCTTGAATAATTCGCTGACGGATCCACCAAACAGCATAAGAAATAAATTTAAAGCCTTTACTTTCATCAAAACGTTCAGCAGCTACAATCAAGCCTTCATTTCCTTCATTGATCAAGTCGTTTAAAGGAAGGCCAAGGTTCATATATTTTTTTGCCACAGAAACCACAAATCGTAAGTTGCAGTTAATAATTTGTTCTTTGGCCAACTCTGAACCTCCACGATACTCCAAGAATAACCTAAGCTCTTCTTGTGGAGTAAGTACTTCGTATTGTGAAATGTCTTTTAAATATTTTTCTAATGATTTTTGATCACGAGGTGTGATCGATTTCGAGATCTTTAATCCTCTCATTTATAGTTTTGTTTTTGACGTTGGGATTGAACAAAAATCCTTCCTATCAAGAAGGTAGCACATAATACGAACTTTCTTTTATAAATCCTAGTGCCTAAAAGACCAAGCATTATTTTTTTTCTATAAATGTCGCTTTTGTTGAAAACAAATTTTCTTTGTGGATTTCTAAGCATCTCCTATCTTCAGTCAACAAATTCAATCATGGCACAGACTCCCAAATGGTGGAAAGAAGAAGTCATCTACCAAATTTATCCGATGAGTTTCCAAGATTCCAATGCCGACGGCATTGGAGATATACAAGGAATTATTAGTCGACTCGATTACCTCCAATCCCTAGGTATTACCATGATTTGGATGAGCCCATTCTACGAAAGCCCCAACGATGATAATGGCTACGACATCAGCAATTACACCGCAATCGGTAAGGACTATGGTACAATGGAAGATTTTGAGGAATTGCTCGCCCAAGCCAAAAAACGGGGAATTAAAGTATTAGTAGATACCGTATTTAACCACAGTTCTGATGAACATGCATGGTTTCAAGAAAGTAAGAAAGGCAAAGACAATCCTTACCGCGACTACTATATCTGGAAACCTGGTAAAAATGGAGGCCCGCCCAATAATTGGCAATCCTTCTTTGAAGGCAGTGCTTGGCAATATGATGAAGCCTCTGGGGAATACTACCTTCATTTATTTACCGTAAAACAACCCGACCTCAACTGGGAAAACCCAAAAGTCCGCCAAGAAGTTGCCGATGTCTGTAAATTTTGGCTCGATAAGGGAGTCGCTGGTTTTCGAATGGATGTTATTCCACTAATCAGCAAGCAACAAGATTACCCCGATGCCGATAACTCCATCCGATTTGAAGATATGGTGGAGGTCACCTACTCCAATGGCCCAAGAGTTCATGAATTTCTTCATGAGTTGAACCAAGAAGTGTTTTCCAAGTATGAATGCATGACCATGGCAGAAGGCATCGGCATTACGGATAAGCAAGCGGCATTATACATCGACGAAGACAGAAAAGAACTCGATAGTTTATACCATTTCGATCATCTATTCCTCGATCACGGACCCGGCGGACGCTTCGATGTGCGCAAATGGAAACTCTCTGAACTGAAAGCGGTGCTCGATAAGTGGGATAAGGCAGTAGGAGATAAAGGTTGGTTCTGCTTTTCTATGGGCAATCACGATTTTGGCAGAATTGTGAATCGATATGGAAGTGAAGCCTATCGAGAAAAATCGGCCAAATTATTATCCACCTTGATTTTAGGGATGCGTGCAACTCCCATCATTTATCAAGGCGATGAAATAGGTATGGTCAATACCAATATTCGGTCTATGGATGATGTAGATGATGTCATGACTCGAAATGCCTACAAAGCCTGGAAAGGCAACGGCCTGGATGAAGCTGAATTTATGAAAGCTGCCCAACTTCAAAGTCGGGACCATGCCCGAACCCCGATGCAATGGGATAACACTGCACATGCTGGTTTTACCAAAGGTGCGCCATGGCTTAAAATCAATATGAAGTATGAATCCATTAATGTAGCTGCAGCTCAGAAAGAAGCGGACTCTGTCTTGGATTATTATATCCGTATGATTCAACTGCGTAAAAGCGACAAAACGTTCGTTTATGGTGAATATGTATCCCTCCTTCAAGATCATGAACAACTTTTTGCCTTTCACCGGAAAGGTGAAGACACTTCCTATTTATTTGTGCTAAATATGAGCGATGAACAAGTAAGGGCTGATTTGGATGTGCCTGCAAATTTCGAAGTAGTTATGAATAATTACGACTCTATGATTTGTTGCGATGGCTGCGATTGTATTGAATTACGCCCTTGGGAAGCAGTCGTTTTAAAAACGGATACGAAATAAAATCATTTCTATTTATCTTCGAAGCATGGTACAACTTCAGCCACGTGTAATTAAAAATGTCTTATCCAATTTAAAGGAAACATCCTACCCACGTTTCGGGCAAATGTCGCCCCAACAAATGGTGGAGCATTTAGAGGAAATGTTCGATATCTCTATGGGGAAAATCGAGGTTGAGGTTTTTACGCCTGAAGAGAAACTTGGGAAGTGGAAGCATTTTTTGATGAGTGATTTACCATTTAAACCGTTTAAGAGCCCACGAAATGAAGGCGGATTACCGCCATTGGTTCATGGTGATTTAGATATTGCCAAGAAAGCCCTTCAAGATAAAGTCAAAGAGTTTCATGCGTACTATAAAGATCATCCAGCTGCTCAAGCCTTAAGCCCAGCCTTTGGACCATTGTCGTATTACGAGTGGAAAAAATTTCATGGAAAACACTTGCAACACCACTTCCGTCAGTTTAAGCTGATTCAGTAGTGCTCTCTATCCTAAGCTTATTGGTTGATTTTGGCCTCGTCGTATTGACCTGGCTGGTTCAATGCATCATTTATCCAAGTTTTTCTCGTGTTGACATTCAGCAGTTTAATCAGTGGCATACTACTTACACCAAACGCATCACACTTATTGTTGCTCCATTAATGCTGGCCCAATTCTTCATTGCGATCTACTGGCTCATCGTTTCGAATATGGACTGGGTAACTGTGAGTTACTTTTTATTGGTGGTTTTAACCTGGGTGATTACTTTCTTGCGAGCTGTTCCGTTGCATGGTGCTTTAGATGCAGAGAATAAAGAGAGAATGATACCGAAACTAATTCGAGTAAATGCCTGGCGGTCTGTGATTTGGACGCTAGTGTTTGTATTCCATTTGGTGAATTTCCCATTGTCGGCTCATCTAATTGTTTGGAGGTATTTTTCTTTTTCACCTGTTTAGGTGATGGTCGTTTACTGAAGAAAACCCAACTTTAAGTGAACCAAAATCAAAACACATGAAATCGATTTTTAAATTAGTGGCAGTCCTAGCCGTATTTGCTGGAATTGCTTGTCAGACCGAAGAGGTCGAAGCACCCATTGATCCATTATTTGCTGGAAATGGCGTAGTGGAGAAAGTTACGGGTAGTGGTCACTTCACTATTTTCCCAGATACGGATTCCAGTTTCGTACGTACGTTTACGGTAAGTGCAAAGCGCTTTGCCGATGGAACAGTAACTGGCGAATGGCAACGTGTACGTAGAGATGATGGCAATGCATCTGGCGACGCAAAAAGCCATGGAAACATCACTTGCTTCGAAATTGTTGGCGATTACGCTTGGTTAGGCGGAGAAGCAGAAACAGGCATTCTCGGCGATGTAGGCTTTCGAGTATACGACGGTGGGAAAGGCGGTAAGGCCGATTCTATTAGTTTAGAATTCGTAGCTCGTTCTGACGGATTTGCAGAATTATATTGTGATGTTCTAGTGGAAACACCAGCCTTAAACGCCATTGAGGCAGGAAACATCACGATCCACGACTAAACATTGATTCTTATATTACCTAGCTACGGGTGAAACCCGTAGCTAGGTAATCATTTCATTTTCAACGAGCTGAGAACAGATCTGAAAGGATTCCTATTACTATTAGGCTTCCTCCTATCCAATAGAAAGTGGTGAAGATGTTATAGATCAACGAACGGTGTTTCCTTAAGAACTTATCTGTACCTGTATTGTATTTTTTGTTGACGAGTATTACCTGATCAAGTAAGAAGTTGAGCACGAACTTATTCCATAGGTAAATGAAGCCCAAAACAAAAATGACAGCAAGTAGTTTTAGAAGGATATTCATTCTTATTCTTTCGGGTTGAGTATGCGTTGAATGCCTGCTATTTTGACCAAGCATTCTTCATATTCTTTTTGGGGAATGGATCCGGCGGTGATTCCACCGCCTACCTGACAGCTTAAATACGCGCGTTCCGCATGGTAGAGTAGGGAACGAATCACCACATTGAAATCAAAATCACCATTTGGTGCGATATAGCCAACAGCGCCGCTGTACCAGCCGCGCTTAGTCTGCTCCAACTCTTCGGTCAGCTGCATGACTTTCACTTTAGGCGCGCCTGTCATACTGCCCATTGGGAACGTGTTTTTTAGAAGTTCACCCAAGCCTATTTCTGGTTTCAAGGTGGCTGTAATCGTACTAATCATTTGATGAACATGCGGAAACGTATACACGCCAAAGAGCTCCTTCACTTCAACACTTCCTGCTACTGCAATTCGTCCCAAGTCGTTGCGAACTAAGTCGACTATCATCACATTCTCGGTCTTGTCTTTATGGCTGACTTCCAATTGTTGTTTCAAGAAGGCATCGCCAACGGCAGAATTTCCGCGTTTTGCCGTGCCTTTAATGGGCTGACTCAGCAGTTGGTTGCCTTCTTTTTTCAAGAAGCGTTCAGGGCTAGAACATAAAAGGAATTGTTGCCCGGTTTTAAAGAAGGCCATGAACGGCGCCTGAGCGCTTGCGCTCAGGCGATCAAACGTCTCGTACGGATCAATCGTGGCTCCTTCGCAATAAAACTCTTGGCAAAAATTCATTTCATAACAATCGCCGAGTTGAATATGACGCTGAATCTGTTCTATCGTTGCCAAATAGTCGGCCTCCGAAATCCGAGCTTCGAGGGTAATCTGCTGGGCTGCCGAAATGGAGGCTTCTTCTACATGCTGGCAGTGCTCAAAAAACGCATCTACATCTCCAGCATGACAGTGAAGCGTGAATTGGCCTCGCTCTTCGGTAATTACAAATTTGGGCTGGTAGAATAATAGATCCGGTAAGTGTATGCCATCAAAATTATTGGAAGACAGTGCTTCGACTTCATTTTTTAAGTCGTAGCCCAAACAACCAAAGAGCCAATCCTGACTATCTTTTTGGAAGTGCTCCAATTGATCTATAGCAGACCCTGAATGACAAGACAATACTTTTTTTGCTCCAAAAGCATATAAGCCGTTGTAGTGGCTGTCTGGATAGTTGGGTAGGTCGGCACTAGTGAGTAGGGTAGCCAGTTCAAATTGCCGGGCCAGCTGGAGGAGGTCGATAGGTTGTTGTAAAGAAACTTCAATCCGGTTCACAGGGCGAAGATAGTGGTGTTCTGGAAAAATAAACCCCCTCGGCTTTGCCGAGGGGGTTTGCAACGATAGATGGGGATGAATGAATTATCTATCGTAGGTTTTTATTTTCGCCAGTTTATGCTCCTTGTAAGGAAAAAATCGGCCTAATTTATTCGATAAACGCTCTACAGCATCATCGGTAGTATTCCTATAATCGATCGATAAATCGATGTTTCTGTGGTATAAGGCTACACCATCTTCGGCATTCACCAAATCTAATCGAAGGTCAACATCGTTTGTAGTTGTAGCAATTCTTGGCAAGCCAAACACTGGTCCGTCACTCAAGGCCCAAACGGCGCGTTGTGCTACCGAAATGATGGCGGAGGCTTCTTCACTCATATAACGTGTTTTCTTAACGTCGGCTCGAACTACCGCATCAACACCTAGTAGCTTGGCGAGTTGGCTAGGCGGCAGCTCAAAGGATTGCTCAATGCTAATGCCTTGCTGCTTTAATAGCTTTGTCGTCTCCTGATTACTCATAAAGTCTACCCAGTAAGGCGTTTTCCCTCTTCGCGTATTGCGTTGGATAGAAGCTAAAATGATGTCTTGGAAATACTCACTCTCCGCCAATTCAATCTCTTTTATTTCTGCTTCAGAGAGGTTTTTAGGTAATCGCCCTGTAGTGAACACATCAACTGGTAAAACAGCTACTTTTTCGTGCGTACGAGTAAGAGCCACTGTTTCCTCAGTAATGTATCGGTTCTTTGCACACGAAGCGAATAATAAAACGAATAAAAATGGAAGGTAAATGTGTCTCATAACTCTAAAATTTGATTCCTTCCTGTAACGTTTCATATATTGAAATAGTTACAGGTTAGATCAACCTAGGGTTATCGAACACTAATGTCTATTAATTCTTCGCGGCCAGGCCCGGAGCTCAAGTAATTAATCGGTGTTTGCGCTGATTCCTCTATAAATGCGATGTATTTCGCTAGATTTTCTGGGATGTCGTTAAAACTCGTACACGCACCAAAGTTCTGTTTCCATCCGTCGAATGAAGTATAGTTCGGTGTGATGTCGTACCCAGTTAAATCATAAGGAACAGTATCGGTTTCTAAACCATTCACTTGGTAGGTAGTGGCTACTTTAATTTCATCGAAGTCATCCAGAACATCACTTTTTGTAATGGCCAATTGTGTGACTCCGTTGAGCATGATGGCATAGTTTAAAATAGGCATATCCAACCAACCACATCGTCTCGGTCGACCTGTTGTAGCGCCAAATTCATGACCTACTTTCGCAATTTCCGCTCCTACATCATCAAAAAGTTCTGTTGGGAAAGGGCCACTACCCACACGCGTGGTATAGGCTTTAAAAATCCCGATGACTTCATTGATTTTTGTTGGAGCAACACCCAATCCACCACAAACACCAGTGGATGTTGTATGAGAACTTGTTACATAAGGATAGGTGCCATGTTCAATGTCAAGCATGGTACCTTGTGCCCCTTCGGCTAAAACATTTCCCCCTTGATCTAATACTTCGTTAATAAAATATTCTCCACTTACTACATTAAGACTTCGTAGGCGTTCCACACCTTCGAACCATTGGCTTTCTAATGCTTCTAGGTCGAATTCGAAATCGTAAATCGTTAAAAGTCTAAGGTGCTTTTCTTTAAGTTTTTGATAGCGTTGTTTAAAATCCGCTAAGAAAATGTCACCTACGCGAAGCCCATTTCTTCCGGTTTTATCCATGTAAGTTGGCCCGATACCCCGCAAGGTAGATCCAATTTTCCCTTTGCCTTTAGCTGCTTCAGAGGCCGCGTCGAGAATTTTATGTGTGGGAAGAATGAGGTGGGCTTTATTGGCCACAAATAACTTCTCTTTCACATGGACTCCTGCAGCGATCACCTGATCCAGTTCTTTGGAAAGTGTAGAAGGATCGATGACAACACCGTTACCGATTAAATTCAATGGCCGATCAAGAAAAATTCCGGAAGGGATGGTGTGCAGCACGTGTTTTTCACCGTTAATTACGAGGGTGTGACCTGCATTGGGTCCACCTTGGAAACGGGCCACTACTTCATAGTCGTTGGCGAGGTAATCCACTATTTTTCCTTTCCCTTCGTCGCCCCATTGGAGACCGAGAAGTACATCTACTTGCATGTGTTTAATTGAGAGTGTAAAGATGTTTCAATCGCTGCGTAAAAAGAAGCACAGGTTTTCAACGTCAAAGATTTGGTGTAGATTAACTATCGGAACTGCAACTGCTGCATGTTCCGTAGAGGATGAGTTTATGGTCAGTGATATCGAAATTCATTAATTCGCCCACCATTGATGTGATTCCATGTATTCTAGGATCACAGAACTCGACAATTTTCCCGCAAGATTTGCAGATGAGGTGATCGTGTTGTCGGAAGCCGTATGAACGCTCATAGAGGGCGTTATTGCTATCAAACTGGTGCTTCCGCACCAGTTTACAACTCACCAACAAGTCTAAGGTGTTGTAGACCGTAGCCCGACTCACCCTGAAATTCTTGCTTTTCATGTCCATGTAAAGGGTGTCGGCGTCAAAATGATCGGTGCGGCTGTAGATCTCTTCCAGGATCGCAAAACGCTCTGGCGTTTTGCGTTGCCCATTCTCTTCCATATAAGCGGAGAACAGCTCCCGAACCTTCTCTAAGCTATTGCTCGCAGTAGTGTCTGTTTCTGGATATGAATTCATCGCAACAAAGATACCTATTAATCTCTAGTCTACTTCCTTAGATTTCCAGCCTTGATTAAAATAAAACCAAAAAGTCTACGTTTCATTATTTGTATACGTAACCCAGGTTTGTTTTAGGTTAAATACAACTATGAAATCACTTTTACTATTTATCACTCTTTTTTTATTATCCTCAATAGCCCAAGCCCAATGCCAGCCCATCATTGTGCAAAGTGGCTACCCTATAGTTGTTAACCCCCAATGTGGCGATAATAACGGGTCTATCGAAGTCCTTGCTCAAGGTAATGGAGCCATTACTTATAGCTTAAATGGACAACCCTTTCAAGCTTCAGGATTATTCGATATGCTTGCACCTGGGAACTATACAGTAACCATGATGGATGCTGCTGGTTGTACTGAAGCACTGAATTTTCCGCTTTCGAACCAATCTGAAATTATTGTGAACTCTATTATAGAGGAAAATGCAGGTTGTAATGCGGATAATGGACGAATTACAGTAAATGCTACTGGAGTTGACCCTTTAATGTATCAACTTGATGGAGGAAGCCCTCAAACTGGAAATGTATTCTCTGGTCTTGCACCAGGGAACTATACGATAACAATCACAGATCCGAACAACTGTGTTGAAATTAGAACTGCACGTATAAGACGCGATGGGATTTCGATAGACAATACCGTAGTAGTAGATTCTAATTGCCCAGGCAGCAACGGGTCTATTACCATAACGGCTTCAGGAACTGGGACTGTTAGATATAGTTTTGAAGGAGGACCGTTTACGACAACTAATTCCTGGAACGGTCTCGCTGCTGGTGCTTATGATATTGACATTGAGGATGGCGCAGGTTGTACACGAGAAGAACGGGTAGTTGTTAACTCAGACATTAATTACACCATAGATATAACCAATAGTGTTTGTGAATCTAACAATGGTGAAATCGTTGTAAATGTTACTTCTCCCGGAAATTGGGAATATAGTAATGATAATGGGGCCAATTACCAAACAAGTAACACATTCTCGGG
>JAHQVX010000013.1 GCA_019634125.1 Saprospiraceae bacterium | reverse complement strand
CCGCTTTCATGTTGGCACGTGCTGCTCGATAAATCGAAACGGGATTAAACCCAGGATGCGTATTAAAGTGCTCATCTTCGTAGAGTAAAATGCAGCGTTCAAATTTCTTGGGCACTGCTACAATCTCTGGGAAGCGCCATTGTCCATCTGTGGCAATTTTGGCATTTAAGAGTGTTCCATTTCGATCGAGGAGAATGGTTGAAGTCGGGTCTTTAAACAGTTGTTTGGGCAAACAGAGGCCGTAGCCTACTAGCAAAGCTAGTAGGCTAACTCCTAGCAACTTCTTCTTCCAATTCCAAGCTCGAATCCGTCTCATTCCTTATTCAGGGCGTTCTACAGTAATCCATTTTCCTTGCTTCGACACATAGTAGTCGTTATCGTACATAGCCTCTACGCGGGCACCCGGCAAGTAAAACTTGCCGGGATAACTGGCGTTTAACATCAATTTAAAGGTCTTAGTATCCGAATTTCCAGATGTTGACTCAGGACCTAAATCGAAGAAATAATGCACGCGATCATCTCGAATATCAATATGCTCGGCGCCACCACCTTCAGCGGTAGATCCATCTGTAAAACGCGTATTCACCACTTCCCAACCACTTGGCAAAATATAGCTTAAAGCCACATCATCTACCCAAGCATCACGGAGGTTGGACACGGTAATTTCAGCAATAAAATCATCACCTAATTGTATGGCATCAGGCTCTAATCGACCGCCAGAAACCCCTTTGTAATCAATGGTTAATCCCAGTCCCCTACTCTCGGCTGCTTCCTGGCCCAAGGGTGGAACGCCACGTTGATGCACACGTACATAAATCACATTGTCTTTATTGTTTTTGATCTGCAACGTAGCCGCGCCATCTAAGTCAATATCACGCAACGCCATAACGGAAGTAGTTTTCAAATTGATGGTTTCGCCATTCAACGTATAACTCAAGTCCAGTCCAGATCCACCGTTGGCTTCAATGAACTTAGAAATGGCATACAGGGAAATGGCCGTTGTTTGCGTACTGTACCAATCCCGGCTAGATAACCTACGAGTCACCGTTTCTAGCAACTCATTGACTTTCCGTTGCTCGCCAGCTAAAATTGCTGCTTCCAAGGCCATTGCCTGATTGCGCAATGTAGATCCGTACGAATAATATCGATCTTCTGGCTTGAACTCATCGGAGGCCGAACGAATGAGTTGTTCTGCTGTTCTTTTCTGCCCAGCCACCGCATAAGCTGCAGCTAATCGCCATTTGGCATTATTGCCCAAGCGCGGTGTCTCACGAAGTCGATTCATGGCGGCTAAATCCGCTTCTCCAGCTAAAGCCAAGGTATATAATCGATAAGCCTGCGCTAAATCGCTTCGAAAACTTGTTGTGTTCGGCTTCCAAGAACGGGCGGCATTCTTTTGATACGTCTTCCACTTCGACAACATACCCGCAGGCAGGATATAGCCTTTATTTTTAGCCTCTACTAAAAAATGCCCGGCATAACTCGTCGTCCAATCGTTGGCTGAGCTATTGGAACTCCAATAGCGGAAACCGCCACTGCTGTGCTGCATGTTCGAAAGTCGAGCAATGGCTCTTTTTAAGTTACGTTGAATCTCCGCCTTCTTCGAATTGCTTAAGTCCATGATATCGGGTAAGTACAATTGCGGAAAGGCACTCGAAGTGGTTTGCTCCGTACACCCATAAGGATACTGTATGAGGTAATCTAATCTTCGGTTAAAGTCCATGTCCGGCAAGATGGAAAATTGGAGATCGATCGTTCCAGTGCCCGGACTACCAAACGCAGTAATTGAAAGACTTTCAGAAGCATTGCCTTTCAATTCTACATCAGTGAATTTCGACCGAGCTTCGTTCGGGTTAACCACATCTACTTCTACCGAATACGTAGATGTTTCCCCTGCACCAGTAGCTACAATATCTACCTTGGCAATTCCAGGTGTATCACCAGCAACAAGATTAAATCGAATATCTTCTTCTCCAGTTTGGCTAAATGCCACATTCTGCGTTGAAGTGGAGGTGATGTTCAAGAGCTCATTCGTACTTACATCCACCTTCACGTTCTTTACTTTTTTATCCATGGCAAATACCGACACCGGCAAGCTCAATTGTTCACCAGGACTCATTTTCCTAGGAAGAGCGCCCATAACCATGACCGGTTTTTTGACAGGAACAGCTTGCTCAGCATTGCCGTATGCACCAGCTTGTCGATTTCCAGCAACTACCATAACACGGACAGAGCCTACATAATTCGGCATGTCGATCTCATGGGTTTTTGAGCCATTTCGCCCAAGTGTAAAAGGTCCGAGGTAAGTAACTACAGGAATAAATCGATTGGCTTTTTGTGCACCAACAACTTCTTCAGCATCGCCACCTCCAACTGCAAAAACTTGATCAATTTGTCCGCCATAGGCTCCAATAACTTTATCATAAACATCCCAAGTATTGACACCGAGTGCTTGTCGCTTAAAGAACTCACTCCAGGCATTTGGCGTTTTAAATCGGGTAAGGTCGAGCAAGCCTTCATCGACTACTGCTAGGGTATACGTCATGGCTTTCCCTTTTTCCTCGCTCACTTTGACTTTATAGGATGCTTCCGGCTTTAATTCTTCAGCCATAGAAATTTTGGGCTGAAGTTTACTCTTCGGATTCTCAACCTCCAGTGGCAATACGCCGAAGAGGCGCATTGGCAAGTCGTTCTCGGTTTGGCGGTGGGGTTGTAAATAGGTAATACTTACGAAGGCATTTGGTGCCATTTCATCCGTTGCCTTGAAGGTAACTTGGGTTCTGTCCTTACTCGGCTTTACCCAAAACGCATCAATGACGCGACTTCCATTTTCTATGGTGACCAAGGCACGGCCTGAAGCGGAACTCGGGAAAGACACTTGCACATCGTCTCCCGTATTGTATTTTTCTTTATCGAGCGTAAAATTCAGCATGGTAGCTGCTTCTGGATCTTTAGCACGGCCCGCACTTCGCCAGTATGGCCAGTCGGCATAGACTACTTCTCCAGTAGCATGCCCACTCTTTGGATCTTTTACTCGAATCAAGTAACGGCCCCATTCTGGGTAATCGACTTTGAATTGATACGTGGCTTTTCCGCTGGAATTGGTGGTGATGGTTTGACTGTACAGCGGTGTTTTCGAGTTGGAGTTAATGTAATTACTCAGGTTGTCTTCGGAATTATTCCACCACCAGCGCCAGTTCACTTTATAGACTTCTACTTCCAGTTTTCGATTGCCTACAGGTTTGCCGGACGCGTTGGTGGTAATGAGTTCAATAGGATGTTTTTTATCGGTTTCGAGCCAGCGCCCCCAACCTTTGGTTGGGGGTGTTTTGATGCCCACAAAATGCTTATATGGTGCGTAGTTCTTGGAAAGTGCATCTATGCTAAAGCCGCCCCCATTCTCCGCGACTTTCGTGACGTAAGTCACACGCAACATCCCTGGCGATCGGTCTTTCAATTCCATGCTAACGGGCAATTTCATCTCTCCGTTATCATCCAAACGGCCGTCGAAAACCCGGACTTCCTGAGCATCGAAATTGGTGGCCGGGTCTGCAAATACAAAGCCCTTATGCCGATCAAATGGCGATTTGATAGAGCGAATATCCGCATCTACTGTTGTTCGCAACGCCCCAGCATTTGCCCCATGTAGCCATTTCACCCCAATAGTCGGCGATAAATCACTATCGGCTTGAATGACATCATCTTCAAAATCAAAATTAATTTTCAATCTATTCGGCTTGATCGTTTCAATAGCCAGCGACTTATAAAACGATGCTCCACCAACTTTCACTTTTGCCTGCCATTGACCAGTACTAGCATCCGGAGAAGTCTTGGTTTCGAACGAATAAAAGCCATCTTGCCCCGTATTGGTGACTTGTTGATCGACCACCTTGCCTTCGGTATCGCTTAATTCAAAAACAACTGGATGATTTTTAGGCAACGGGTTCTCTACATCGTTCAAAACAAAGGTTAAATAAATCGAATCTCCAGGTCGCCATACACCGCGCTCTCCATAGATATAGCCTTTCAACCCACGTTGGGTTCTACCACCACTCACGTCGAACTTACTAAGATTGAGGGCATTTCCATCTTCCAAACGTAAATACGCATGTTGGCCATTTACTGTAGCCATAGCGAAATAAGGTACTTCGTCTTCCTTGTACCTCGCCATACCATTTTTATCTGTCACCAGTTCCTTCAACACTTCTTTCTGATAATTATAGACCTTAATGGAAGCCCCCGTTACAGGTTCACTAGAGAGAAGGTTATTGGTCACTAAAACCAGTTCTCCGTTCGCGCTTTTCTTGGCAAGCAAGCCTAAATCACTGGCCATAACGTTCGCACCAACTACCCGATTACTGCCATAGTACGCCGCATTACATGGATTGTCTCGCTCCCGCCAATTATAATATCCATAGTTAAAGTAGCCGTCGTAGTAGGCATCATTATCCCAATAAGCTTCACTAACATTCCCCCACGTTTCATACTCGTCACCGGGATCAAAGCCATCAATGGCTTCACAGGTATACGTGGAGTAATTCGGTTTATAGCCCATTTCAATTCGATAGATCGCGCCTTTGTCTTGGGCGAACAGCTCTGCCAAATCAATGCTGTACGCTTTCCAGCCTGCATAATTGCCATCGACGCGCTCAAGGGAAATGGTCTTGTAGATGATCGGCCGGCCTACTGTTCGTAGGTTGGCACTGCCATCTAAGTTGTTATACTGCAGAAAATCCAGCACATTTTGCTCGTACAACTTAATCACTCGAAGATCAACAGCGTTGATGTTAACCGCCTCGAAATTGAATTTGAGGTTGGTAGAGCTGGGGAGAATATTTCCATTACTCAACAAACGAATAGCTGGCTTCAAACTCTCAAAGACCATATTTTGGAGGTAGCCTTCTTTCAATGCAAAGCCCGACTCGCTTTTTATACCTGCATTAATGGTGATATGTTGATCGCCGCTGAGACGCTCTTCTGGATAAACATTTAATAAATTCCCATCTACCACAAAGCGATGGTCATCTACTTCGCCAATTTCAACTAAGCCTTTGAAGCTTTGATTTTTAAGGATTGGGTCTGAGAAATTGATTTTTACCAATTGCTCTGGATCATTTTCTAATTCTACACTAACTACAGAGAAGGTATTTTGGCTGGGGATGGGAAAGGTGGTTTCACCGGTATTCTCGACTCCTACTTTTTTACCATTCCATTCGAGTGTAACCTCGCCATCTGTTTCTTTTTTACGTTGAACATCTTTCACCACGAAAGGATACTTGGTGTTTCCTTCGGGTTCTAGCCAAGTGACTTCGAGGTTTTTCTTTTGCTGTTTAGCGCTCAAGATTTTCTTGAGCGCTTCCCCGTCCATGTAGTCGGCCGTTCGGAGGTAGCCGTAAAGTGATTGTTTATCGGCTTGTCCATCAATATTTTCGAGCCGATCCATGTAAACGGTAAAATCCGGTTTTAAGGTCTTAAAGTCGAAAGTGAATGTAGATAGCTCCTTGGGCACATCTTTCAACGCCCCTAAATCAAGTTGAACCGTATAGGCGGTATTTGGCTTGAAGCGTTCTTCCGGGGTGAATGTGATAATTCGTTTATCTGTCACCGACCATTCGCCTTTTGTTTTGGGTTGAATGGTAGCTACACCTTCCGGCAAAACATAAACACTGTCTTGACTTTCTATGGCTTCGCGCAATCGAATTTGGATAGACTTTGTCACAGACAATTCGCCACCTGGAAAGGCCGCAATATGGTCTTTAAAGGCAGTTAGCTGCTCATCATTCAGGGCTTTTGGAGAACGTTTGCAGCTAGAAAGGGAGGAAAGAATTACTAGAAGGGAAAAGAGGTAGAGCAGTGGTTTTTGGTACATGATTGGGCAATTAAAGTAAGTCTGACTTAAGTTACGAAAAGGAATGAAAAGTTATTGCTATAAGTAGATGAATGATGGAAATAAATTCCATAAAAAAATCCACCCCAGCTTTGCTGGGGTGGATCCATCATAGTAACTATATTTTGCTGCTTACATCTAAGCAGTACATCGTTTACTGCTCAGCATCCGCTTCTGGCTTCGGATACAACACTTTTCTACTCAATCGGAACTTACCGCTCTTCTTATCTACATCGAGTAGTTTCACTTTGATCTGCTCGCCTTCTTCAAATACACCATCCATACTGGCTAGTCGGCTCCAACTGATCTCAGAAATATGTAATAATCCTTGCTTACCAGGCATGAACTCCACAAAAGCTCCGTAAGGCATGATGCTCACTACTTTTGCTTCGTACACCTCACCTACTTCAGGAACTGCAGCAATCCCGCGAATCTTCGCAATGGCTGCATCAATACCATCTTGATCTACAGAAGAAATGGTCACATGTCCCATTTTTTCGATTTCCTCAATAGTAATATCTGTTCCCGTCTCCGCTTGCATTTCTTGAATGATCTTTCCACCAGGTCCGATAACCGCTCCAATAAATTCACCCGGAATAACAAGCTTAACCATTTTAGGTACATTGCCTTTATAAGACGGTCGGTGTGTAGAGATCACTTTATTCATTTCATCTAAAATGTGTGCTCTACCTGCTTTAGCTTGCATTAAGGCTTCTGTTAAGCGCGCATCGCTTAATCCGTCGATTTTAATATCCATTTGACAGGCAGTAATTCCTTTTTCAGTACCTGTTACTTTAAAGTCCATATCACCTAAGTGATCTTCATCTCCAAGGATATCCGTCAAGATGGCATATTTACCATCTTCCCGACTAACCATTCCCATAGCAACACCGCTCACACCACCTTTAATGGCAACACCAGCATCCATGAGGGCCATACTTCCACCACATACAGTAGCCATAGAAGAAGAACCGTTACTTTCTAATACATCACTGATAATACGGATAGTATACGGACATTCCTCTTCATTCGGAATTACTTGAGCCAAGGCACGTTGTGCAAGGTTTCCGTGCCCGATCTCACGACGTCCAGGTCCTCTATTTGGTCGAACCTCTCCAGTACTAAATCCTGGGAAGTTATAGTGTAAGTAGAAACGCTCATAACCAGTAGCTAGTGCGTTGTCGTACATTTTCTCCGATTTCTTATCGGCCAAGGTAACAGTAGCTAATGCTTGTGTTTCACCACGCGTAAACAAGGCAGAACCGTGTGGACGGTGTAACACACCAGCTTCTACTTCAATCGGTCGTACTTGTTTAAAATCACGTCCATCGAGTCGACGACCTTCATCTAACATCATGTTACGAATCGTCTTCTTCTGAATTTTATAGAAGTAAGCTTTTGCTTTTGCTAGCATTTCTTCTTCTGGCTCTTCACCAAGGCTTTCGAAGAATTTGTCGCGGACCTCACGAATTCCAGCCGCGCGAGCGTCTTTATCCAGGGCACCGCGAGCTACTTCCAAGATACCTTCTTTTACACCAGCTTCTACTTGTGCGTAAAGGGCTTCGTCTACTTCTTCAGGAATAAATTCTCTATTGTTGTCGAAAGCGCCTACTTTCTTAGCTAACTCAACTTGAGCTTCGCATTGAATACGAATGGCATCGTGCGCAAAACGAATGGCTTGCACCATTTCTTCTTCGGAAATCTCGTCCATTTCACCTTCTACCATCATCACGTTTTCAGCAGTTGCTCCAACGATCATATCGATATCGGCTTTTTCTAATTCTGAGCGTGTTGGATTGATCACAAGCTGGCCATCAACACGTGCAACACGTACCTCTGAGATCGGCCCATCGAATGGAATATCTGACACAGAAAGTGCGGCAGATGCAGCTAAACCAGCTAGCGCATCTGGAAGGGTTTCATCATCTGCCGAGTGCAAAGTGATAAATACTTGCGTATCGAATCGGTAGCCGTCTGGAAATAATGGACGAAGGGTACGGTCGATGAGTCGACTGGTTAATACTTCGTAGTCAGACAATTTTCCTTCACGTTTCAAGAATCCACCTGGGATTCGTCCGTTCGACGCAAATTTTTCTTGATAATCTACAGATAAAGGAAAGAAATCGATTCCTGGTCGAGTGTCTTTGGCACTAACCACTGTAGCTAATAATTGGGTTTGCCCCATGGTTACTAAAACAGATCCATCGGCTTGTTTGGCTAAACGGCCTGTTTCAATAGTAATTGTTTTACCATCACCCATTGTAATGGTTTGAGTAATTGGATTGTTCATTTGTTCATCTAAAATTGTGGAACCCGTTTGGTTCCGGTATATAATGTAATTTGTAAAATCTGGGTTTGTAGGAAAAAGAAAACCCCGTCCGTACGGACGGGGTTGTGTGATTACTTACGTAATCCTAATTTTTCGATCAACGCTCGGTAGTTGTTGATGTCTTTCTTCGCAATGTATCTTAAGAACTTGCGTCGTTTACCAACCATCTTAAGTAATGAAAGTCGCGCACTGTGATCTTTCTTATTTACTTTAAGATGCTCCGAAATATGGTTGATACGCTCAGTCATGATGGCTACTTGTGCCTCCATGGATCCGGTATTTGTATCAGAGCCACCGAATTCTTTAAAAACCGCTTTTTTTTCTTCTGTTGTTAAATGCATCTTTTCCGCTTTTATTAATTCATCTTAAAAATGAAGCGCGAAGATAGCTTTTTTTACTGAATTTGAAAAGATTAAGCACTGACTTCTTGCTCTACTTTCAGCATCTTGATTAAATCAGAAAGTCGTTGCTTCAACGCTTTACGATGTACGATAAAATCAAGGAAGCCTTTTTCCAGTAAAAATTCAGAGCGCTGGAAGCCTTCTGGGAGGTCTCTTCGTATAGTTTCTTTAATAACGCGTGGTCCAGCAAAGCCAATCAAGGCGTCGGGTTCTGCCATATTCACATCACCGAGCATAGCAAATGAAGCGGTTACTCCTCCAGTGGTTGGATCGGTCATCAATGAAAAATACGGCAATTTAGCGGCAGCTAAACGAGTGAGTTTAGCACTACTTTTTGCCATTTGCATGAGGGAGAACGCACTTTCCATCATACGTGCCCCACCCGACTGCGAGATGATCATGAATGCACAGCGGTTTTCGATCGCATAATCGATGGCTCGAGCAATTTTCTCCCCAACAACCGATCCCATCGAGCCTCCAATAAACTTAAAGTTCATGGCTGCAATAACAAGGTCTTCTCCATTGACTTTGCCATGAGCAACGCTCATGGCATCCTCACTACCTCCCTTCTTCTCCGCTGCAGATAAACGAGATGTATAGGTTTTTAAGTCCTTAAATTTTAAGAAGTCGACCGATTGGAGGTCACTAAATAAGGGTTGGAAGTCAGCACCATCATAAATCACATAGAAATATTGAAGTGGTCCAATTCGGTGATGATGATCGCAATTCGTACAAACCCAGTAATTGTTTACAATGTCTTTAGTAGAAATTGTGTGTTTACATTTTGGGCATTGTGTCCACAGTCCGTCAGGCGCCTCGCGCTTCTCACTGGTTTTGGTAATAATACCGTCCTTAATTCGCTTAAACCAAGACATGGGGCGAAGTTAGGAATAAATCTTATTCCAATTATACACCGAGCAATTTCGCGATAATGTTTTTCTGAATATCCGACGTACCCGCGTAGATCACACCTCCTACAGCATCACGCAGATGGCGTTCTATTCCAAACTCGGTCACATAGCCTTTCCCGCCATGAATACGGATCAAATCCAAGCTATTTGCCACGGCAGTTTCACTGAGTTGTAACTTCAACAAGGCTGATTCCATCATGGCTGGTCGATCGTTTTCTAACAACCAGGCCAGTTTATACAACAGGAGTTTAGAGGTTTCCAAACGCAATTTCATTTCGGCAATTCGGTGCGAAATGGCTTGAAAGTTGCCAATTTTTTGTCCGAATTGTTCGCGTGTTTTCGCAAAGGCTACCGACTCTTCAATTTGCCGTTCCATTGCGCCGAGGTGGCTCGACATAATGCAACATCTATCGTATTGTAAGGAGTGGTTAGAAATGCTCAATCCAGCACCTTCGTTGCCAACGAGGTTTTCAGCGGGCACTTCACAGTTCTCGAATCGGATGGAACCAAATGGGGCTGTTCGCAGCCCCATTTTTTCTTGGTTAGGCGTGGCATGAAATCCAGGGAAATCTTTTTCCACGATAAAAGTAGATACGCCCCACTTCCCTAAATCAGGGTTGGTTACTGCGAAAACCACTGATAAATCGCTAATTGGAGCTAATGAAAGATATATCTTCTCTCCATTCAAAATATACTTATCGCCCTGTTTAACCGCCGTTGTATGCATGTTGAATACATCAGACCCAGACCCCTTTTCTGTTAAGCCATGACAACCAATCCAGCTTCCATCTACCAACTTGGGCAAATACTTTTGCTTTTGAGCTTCATTTCCAAACTTCGTAATGGTCATGGTTACTGCCCACATATGTGCATTCAAGGCCAGTGCAAGGCCATTGTCTTCACAACCATAACCTAAACCTTGCATAGCAAGAATGGCTCGGGTCAATTTTACGTCATCAAATCGTCCTCCATAGGCCTTTGGCGCGGCTAATCCTTGAATGCCAAAATCCGCACATTTCTGCCACATCGCTTCCGCAAACTCACTGTTCTGGTCGCGGGTAATGACATCATCATTTAAGTGTTTTTGGGCGAAAGCAATTACTTCCTGTTGGTAGTCAAGGTAGTCTTGAGGCCAAGTAAAATTCATTCCGTTTTAATTTGGTTGGGTTATGAGAAGAATTGATGGATAATCCTGATTTTCCGATAAATTTAAACTCAAAAGCACAAAACCACCATCAAAACACCTCGAAATGAAAAAATCGCTGTATTTACTCTTCGTCTTCTTTACAGGAATTCTTATTCAAAGTTGCACGAATTCAACTGCCCAAGAACAAAATCGTCCAGACTGGGCTATTATTATCCACGGTGGTGCTGGGCCTTTCTGGAATGGAAATATCACCGAAGAAAAAAAGGCCAACTTCTTTAACAGCTTAGATGAGGCCTTGAGTGTAGGGCAAGAGATTTTAGCCAACGGAGGTGAAAGTATTGATGCCGTTGAAGCAGCAATAAAACTATTAGAGGACGACCCACAATTTAATGCTGGAAAGGGTGCTGTCTTAACCAGCATAGGTACTGCGGAATTGGATGCATCAATTATGAATGGGGCTGATTTAAACTCCGGAGCAGTAGCAGGAGTTCGAAATGTAAAACACCCAATTTCAGCTGCTCGTTTAGTCATGGAAGCCTCTCCACATGTTATGCTTGCCGGAGCGGGAGCGGAAGAATTTGCAGCTACAAGTAAGTTGGAACTCGTAGAGAACGACTACTTCATTACCGAAGCGCGTCTAAATCAGTTTGAAAATCGAGTGGCGGCGCTGGAAAAAGAAAAAATGGGCACAGTAGGTTGTGTGGCCATAGATCAGTTTGGCAACATTGTTGCAGCTACTTCAACAGGAGGCACCTTTATGAAGAAGTGGGGTCGTGTAGGCGACTCACCAATCATAGGAGCTGGAACTTATGCCAATAATGCGAGTTGCGGTGTAAGCGCTACAGGTGCTGGAGAGTTCTTTATTAGAGGCACGGTAGCTCGAGATATTGCCGCATTGATGGAATATAAAAACATGAGTCTTCAAGATGCAGCAGATGAAATCATTCATTCAAAACTTCCGGCTATTGATAAAGAAAAAGCAGTAGGCGGAATTATTGCTTTAGACAAGGATGGAAACATTGGTTTTAGTTTCAATACCAAAGGAATGTTGAGAGCCTATGCAAACTCTGAAGGAATTAAAGAAATTGGCTTGTATTAAATTAGAGAAACCAGATAAAAAGACGTAACTTTACCCGATATGCTAAGACGCTTACAAATACTACTTTTTACATTCACATTTGCTGTTGCACTTTCTACTAACGCAACTGCAGGTGAAACATTGTATGTAGGAGATAGTTTTTTTGAGCAAGCAGATAAAGATGTGAACCTACGTGCTGAAATCGATGGTTCACGCATCAACCTATCTTGGGATTTCAAAGCCGATTTAGAGGAAATCATCGTAGAACGTTCTGAGAATGGAGGTTCATACACAGAGGTAAATGCCTTACCCAACGATATTACTTCGTTTACAGATTACATTAGAAATGCAGATCTTGACGATCGTGCTTTATACTACCGCCTTCGATTAATTACTGTTGATGGAACGGAAATTATTTCCGAGTCCGTTAAAGTGGATTTAAAGTCGGCACGGAACCTCAAGCCTAATATTTTGGTCCGCAACGGCCAATTAGATGTGGAATTTTACAGTAGAATTCCTGCCACTACACAAGTCACTATTATCAACAATACTGGACGTCCAGTGCGCACCTTTTCTATTCGTGCAGAGTCAGGCACAAATTCGGAGTATATTGATGCGGCTGATTTACGATCTGGTCTATACTTTCTCCGTTTGGAACAACAAGGCGAAGTGACTACTACGAAATTCTTTATTCGATAATTTCAACATTCCGGTACTATTACTGCAATATTGGTGGCTAGTCCGCCAAGCGATGTTTCTTTGTATTTCTGATGCATATCTTGGGCAGTATGCCACATGGTTTGAATGACTTCATCGAGGGATACTTTTGCTTTTTCCGGATCACTGGCCAAGGCCAAGTTAGCAGCAGTAATGGCTTTAATGGCGCCCATGGAGTTTCGTTCGATGCAAGGCACTTGCACCAGCCCTTTCACGGGATCACAGGTTAATCCGAGGTGGTGTTCCATGGCAATTTCGGCAGCCATAAGGCTTTGACCAACATTGCCGCCTAATCCTTCTGTAAGTGCAGCTGCTGCCATAGCTGAAGACACGCCTATTTCGGCCTGACAGCCGCCCATGGCGGCTGAAATGGTCGCACCATTCTTAAATAGGGTTCCAATGACGCCACAGACTAATAAGAAATCTTGGATTTTAGCATCCGTCACCTCCTTACCGGAGAACAAGACATAGTAAGCTAGAACGGCAGGAATGACTCCAGCCGCCCCATTGGTTGGTGCGGTAACTACACGACCGAAGTTGGCATTTTCTTCATTGATAGCCATGGCAAAGCAGCTGATCCAATTGAGGGTTTCGTTAAATGGAGGTTGGAGGGATTGCAATTGTTGGAACCATTCTAGGCTATTTGCTGCTTGACGAGGTTCGGAAGCTAATTTTTTATAGATATCAGAGGCGCGTCTTCGCACGTTCAACCCCCCGGGCAATAGCCCGGGGGTATGACAACCTCGGAACATACAATCGCGCATCACTTCCCAAATTGCATTCAAACCGCCTCTTACTTGGCCTTCCGCTGCTATGTGCAACTCATTTTTCATGGCTAGTTCGGCAATATTCATCCGACGTGCCATACAAAACGCCTCCAAGTCATCGGCAGATGTGATGTCATAAGGAACGTTAATCCCTTCAGAAACAGCTTCTGCACCCATATCATTCTCATGAACCACAAAACCTCCTCCTACCGAAAAGTACGTTTGGCGACTCAATTCGGCACCTAACTGATTGAACGCAATAAATCGAATACCATTTGGATGAAGGGTTAACTGCTCCGAGAAATGGAACTGAATAGCATGGCTGTAGTCAAAAGCAATATCATTTTTGCCCCCCAAAGAAAGTTTACCAGAGGCCTTGATTTGATCTGGCAGTTCTTGCACAATTTCTACCGGAACTACTTTCGGATCGTGGCCGCTTAAACCCATCATTACTGCAATATCGGTTCCGTGGCCTTTGCCCGTTAATGCCAATGATCCAAACAAATGAACGGAAACACTTTCTACCTCTTCAATGGCAATCGTTTCCAAAAATTGAAGGGCAGCCTTCCAAGGCCCCAATGTATGTGAGCTGGAAGGCCCAACTCCAATTTTTAAGACGTCAAAAACAGAAATATAGCCCATGCTTACTTTGATACTAAGCTAAGCTTTATTCATGAAGACTTGTCCGTAAGATCTACACTATTTCGAAGGACTGAAAAGTAGGAAAAAGCCTCTTGCATTCGACTCCCATACCAAGAAAAATATTCGCCGTCTACCAAGACCACTTTTGTGTGCTTTAAGACATTCTCAAAACGTTGGACATGCTTTGCTTTAAATGGAAAAGGTTCTGAGGAAAGCAATAAGTATTGAGGTTGTTTTTCAGCCAGTTGCTCAAGATCAAGTGTAGGATATCGCTTTCGATCTGCATAGATGTTTTCAAAACCCGCAGCATGAAGCATGGCGTTAATAAATGTGTCCCCACCCACCGTCATAATGGGGTCATTCCAAATTAAATAAGCTACGCTACAAATTGGAAATTGATTCAGCTCAAGCCTAGCTCTAGCAATATGCTCAACAATTTCAATGGCTTTGGAAGAGGTATCTGTGAGTTGCCCCACTTCTAAAATCATTTGAGTAGCCGTTTCTATAGAAGAAACATCACTGACCCAAACCGGGCATATTGCCTCTAGTTGCTCAATATCTGCTTGATTATTCTCTTCTTTATTGGCAATAATCAAATCGGGCTGAAGGGCTGTAATACGATCAAAATGAAGTCTTTTGGTGCCTCCAACGATGGTTTTCTTACGTTTCCAAGCTGGGGGATGCACACAGAACTGAGTAATGCCAACTACTCTATCGTCTAAACCAAGTGCATGCAATAGTTCGGTTTGAGAAGGAACTAAAGAAATAATACGTTGCGGGGTTTGAGTTAGCCGGACACTTCGGCCAAGCATATCTTGCATTACTTAAAGCTGTTGACTTCGATGCGTGTTTTAGCACCTAAAGCACCCAATACTTTTTTAGAAGCCTCTGTCAATTTAATCATGGCGCCCGTATTCTCCCCTGTGTCTGGCAAACTACCGATTACTTTCACATAGACTTTTCTGCCGTTATCTGGGTTCATTACTTCTACAATGCTACCGCGTTCAGCGCCCGAGTAGAGTGCATAATAGTTGGCGCTCATCATTCGGTTATCGGCATCGAACCAAATAGCAACGCCTTTGTTGGTTGAGATTGACTTTCCATCTCCTTCAGCTAAGAAGCGTTGACGGTGTGCTTCTTGCTTCCGAATAACCGGACGATTTCCGTCTGGATTCGTCAGGGTAAATACTGATTTTTCTTGCCCAACCGTTGCTGGTACACCAATGGAATTATAGCGCCACCCTACAATCAACTCCTGATCAATTTTCAGGGCTTCGTCTTCCAAATTATTCCAAGCTTTAAGCTGAGCCACTTTGGGACCATACGCTCTGTATATAGCGAACAATCCTTCTTTAGGTTGCACCTTGTGAAGAATAGGCTCTTTATTCATTTTCGAGAGCTTATCTTGAAGCCCTGGACTTGCCTCTTTCGTGATAGGTATGCGAAGTATCTGACCTGGAGAAATACCGGCATCTTCTGGCACAGAAGCATTCAGCGTTCTGACCTCATCTGGTTTCAGATCGAAGGTGCGCGCAATGGTAAATAGGGTTTGCCCCGGCTCTACCTTGTGCACAATGAACTGATTAGCCAAGTATTTACTGGTATCTAAAGGTTGTGCAGGCTCTTGGGACTGTGCCGAAAAGGCCATTCCAAGAAATACACCGATATATGTTAACTTTCTAAACATATTTGTTACTTTTTCACCTAGCATAAAACTAATTTACTTAAAGTAGTTTTTGTTTACAACAAGTAACGTTCAAATACCGTACCGAAACATGCAAAATATTGTAAATCAAATTGTTAGGAATTTATCTATTTTTCTTTTCAGCATTCTTAGCTTGGTTACCCAAGCCCAAGACAGCACGAGTACCGTTGTTTACCATTTCAAGGTGAACGAAATGATTACCTCTGCAACGCATAGAAGTGTAAAAAAGTCTTTAGAGGCTGCAAAAGATGTCAACGCCGACTATATCGTTATGGAGTTGAATACATATGGTGGATTGGTGGATGCAGCGGATTCTATTCGAACTACTTTGATGAAAAGTAAGATTCCCACGATTTCCTTTATTAATAACAATGCTGCATCAGCTGGCGCATTGATTTCTATTGCCTGCGATAGTATTTACATGGCCGAAGGTGCGAATATGGGTGCGGCTACTGTGGTAGATGGGGAAGGTCGTCAAGCGCCAGACAAATACCAATCCTACATGCGTTCTACCATGCGTTCTACGGCAGAAGCAAAGGGCAGAGATCCGCTTATTGCCGAGGCTATGGTGGATGACCGAGTGTATATTCCCAACATCATCGACTCCGGTAAAGTATTGACTTTTACTACATCAGAAGCCATTGCTAATAATTATTGTGAAGGCAAAGCCAATGCTTTAACAGAGGTGATTGAAACGCATTTAGGCTTGACGGATTATACCGTTGAAGCCTATACACCTACCTTTCTAGATCGGGTATTTAATATTTTACTCAACCCAGCTGTGAGCAGTATTCTCATGTTAATCATGATTGGTGGGATATATTTCGAATTGCAGACGCCAGGCGTAGGTTTTCCGATAGCTGCTGCGATTATAGCGGCTATATTATACTTTGCCCCATTGTATTTAGAAGGCTTAGCTGAAAATTGGGAAATCGCGTTGTTTGTAGTTGGCCTTCTGCTGCTAGCAGCAGAAGTATTTGTCATACCTGGCTTCGGCGTGGCAGGTGTACTCGGAATCCTGGCCATGCTCGTCAGCTTAACATTGAGTTTAATCGACAATGTCGAATTCAAAGACGGTGGGCCTATTGATTTAGGAATTTTCTCCGGTCCGCTGACTCGCGTCGCGCTCACCCTCTTAGCAGCCACTGCCCTCTTCTTTTGGTTGAGCGGTAAAATGGTAAAACGTCGGAAACTCGCGGGAGGAATGGTCTTAGACTCTGCCATTTCTAAGGAAGATGGATTCACCGTTTTCGAGGAGAAATTAAGTGGATTAGTAGGCCTGGAAGGCGAAGTAGTGAACGAATTACGTCCGGCTGGAAGAGTGGAAATCGATGGGGAGATTTACGCGGCTATGTCCGAATCGCAATGGGTCTCTCGAGGAGAAACAGTGAAAGTAGTTCGAACAGATGTCAATAACTTAGTGGTTAGAAAAGTTCGAGATTAGTGTCAATTTTTGGAATAATACCTGCGCGATATGGCTCTACGCGATTTCCAGGCAAGCCGTTAGCATTGATTGCTGGAAAAACGATGATTCAACGCGTTTATGAACGTGCCAGCAAAGCTGGCACGTTAAGCCAAGTCATAGTGGCTACCGACGATGCCCGTATTTTCAAGCATGTAACTGACTTTGGCGGTCAAGTGGTCATGACCTCACCCGACCATACCAATGGAACAGAACGCTGTGCAGAAGTGCTCACCCTTTTAGAGGAAGTGCCTGACTTCGTGATCAATATCCAAGGCGATGAGCCGTTGATTGCCCCAGCGCAAATAGATACTTTAGGCCAGCTTTTAAACAACCAACAACCTCGCATTGCTACACTCATTCAGCCCTTACAGGATTTGAAAGAAGTGAATAATCCAAATGTGGTGAAAGCAGTAACCGATGAATCGGGTAAAGCCTTATACTTCAGTAGATATGGTATTCCTTATCATCGAGAGGTGGGCAGTCCAACACCGAGGTATTTCAAGCATATTGGCATTTACGGCTTTGCCGTAAATGCGTTGAGGGAAGTCGTGACTTGGTCAGAAAGTTCGCTTGAACACGCCGAGCGTTTGGAGCAGTTGAGGTGGTTAGAGCACGGCGAAGCCGTGGTCACAGCCATTAGCGAACACCCATGCTACGCCGTTGATGTTCCCGATGATATCACACTTATCGAACGACTCCTTGCAAGCTATGGCGAAGCATAATGAAGTAGGGCAAACCGGTGAAGCCATAGCTGCCGACTTCCTCCAACAAAAAGGCTACACCATCATCGCAACGAATTGGCGCTACCAATATGCCGAAATCGATATTATCTGCCAACTTCAAGACCTCATCGTCTTTGTAGAAGTGAAAACTCAAACCCACCAAAAACAGAGCTACCCTGAAGAAGCGGTCAACGATAAAAAGATTCAAAAGTTGGGAGAAGCAGCAGAAGAATTTCTCCATCAACATGAACAGCAAGGCGAATTTCGCTTCGATATTATAGCTGTTACCTTACAGCCACAAACAATCATCACACACTTCGAAGATGCTTTCTTCCCACACTAAGAGCTGTTAGTAAGTCTTTAGAATTAACGCGCTTATTGCTTAGCTTTGAAAACCCAAAGCAAAACAATGAAGCATTTTTTTATCCTGCTTTTGGCCTTAACGAGCACCCAACTCGTGGTAGGTCAAGGTCAGAAAATCACGTATTCTGAACTCGGTTTGTCTTTTGTTATCCCAGACGGTTGGTCTGGACAAATAGATGATGACTACTACATCCTTGGCCATCATACGATTCCGGGAATCATGATTTTATTTGAAAATACAAGTACTAGTGCAGAAGAACTTATACGCGAAGCACAACAAGGCATCCGAGAAGAGGGAGTGGTGCTCCAACCCACTAATGATTTTGTCACTAAAGGCAATGAACGGGTAGAAGGATTTTATGAAGGCAATGTGGAAGGACAAGCTGTGAAAGCATTTGCTGTCGGCCTAATCAATAGTAAAGGAAGTGGAATTAATACACTAATCCTCACCGAAACAGCTGTATTCTCAGACCAACATATTTCAGAAGTAAAGAAACTCACTAACTCCGTAAAATTCTTTGATATAAAATTTGCAGAGTCAACACTACAATGGGGAGATTATTTGATTGGTAAAAAGCTTGTGAAATCCAATAGTTCCGGAAGCGGAATAAATATTAACGGTCATTCAAGTATAAACGATAAGAGAAGTATTTACCTCTACAATAATGGAACTTTTGAATATCAATTTTATTCGCATTCCAGCTTTGACGTAGATGCTGGGTTCGGCTATGTGAATAGTTCCGATGATTCAAGCGGCACATTTAACATCCAAACGCTTGGCAATGAGACTTACCTCATCTTAATGTTTGATGATGGCCGAATTTATGAGTATGTTTTAACTCAAACCAGTGAAGGTCATACCCACCTTAACGGCAGAAGGTATTTAGTAGTTGGCCACGACGAATAGTTCATTTGGATTTTTGCGCATGTCTTGATGAATTCAACTATCTTCGCGCAAATTTTCGAAAAACAAAAACTATATAATGGCTGGGAACATCACATTCACCATGATTAAACCAACAGCATACAAAAACGGACATGCTGGAAAAATTATCGATCAAATTTTAGGTGCTGGATTCACGTTTAAGGCGATGAAACAAGTGCATCTAACGGCGGAACAAGCTGGACAGTTTTACGCAGTACACAAAGCACGACCGTTTTACGGAGAGTTGGTTGAATTCATGAGTTCAGGTCCAATCATTGCTGCGGTTTTGGAAAAAGACAATGCTGTAGAAGACTACCGAACATTTATCGGCGCAACGAATCCTGCAGAAGCTGCGGAAGGAACGATCCGTAAGCAATTTGCTACTTCTATTGGCGAGAATGCCGTACACGGTTCCGACTCTGATGAGAATGCTTGGATTGAAGCCAACTTCTTCTTCTCGAACTTCGAAATGGTCTAAGGAATTAGTCTGCTTGGCAGATGGTTCTTTGTATATCAGTGAATTAGTAGACTAGTCAACTAATGGCTAGTGGCTAATGACTTTGAAAAATCCTGTTTAAAGGTCGACACCCCCTCAGCTTTGCTGAGGGGGTGTTCTTATTTAAATGCTATTTAAAGGAAAACGTTCTACACTTCTATTCGAGTGCAACAATTCTCTAGTTTCTATTGACAATACTTCTGGAGCTCAATACTTGCATTCGTAATGCCCATGGCATAGGCTCGGCCTAGATCTTTACAACCGGCATTATCGCCTTTCTTCACCTTACTGAGGCCTCTGTAATAAACAGCCAACGCATTTTTCGACTCGCGCTTAACGACTACATGGAAATCATTCGCAGCTTTATCGAACTGACCTGTTTCATGAAGGGCCAATCCCCGCCCCATGTAGGCTAAAGTCAAATCTTCATTCAGCTCAATGGCCTTATCAAAATCTTCAATGGCGGAAAAATGATCTCCCAACTTCGACTTTGTTGTTCCCCGTGCTTCGTAAGGCAAGGAATAATCGGGTTTTAACAAGATGGCCTGGCTAAATTCAACAATAGCTTCTAATGGCTTTTTATTTAGATCTTTTACAAGGCCACGCAAGTAATACGCACGTGCATTGTTGCCATCAATCAATAAGACTTGATCGAAATTTTTCATGGCCGGCTTATACTTCTTCTGGTCCATTAAAATTTGGCCTTCCAATAACAAGACATCCACATTGTTTGGATACTGCGCCTTCCAATTCTTTAAGGCACTCAATGCTTCCTTATTCTGACCAGCTCTATAGAGTTGATTAATCCCACTTAAGTCTAGGCTTACATTCTCTTCTCCTGCATTGATGATCTCCAAGGCAGCAATGACTTCTTCCTGGGCGGCGACACTGCCTCCTATACTACACAAAATAATCGCGAATAAAATCTGCTTCATTATTTGAAAATAATTTGTTGAATCACTTCTTTCCCAAACTCTTCATTCATACGTTGTTTCATCGTTTCCCGAGCCATAAATAATTCATGCTTCAACGGACTTGAAGTGATGTATAAAAACAAAATACCTTTCCGAAATACCATTTTACTCGTCCTATTGATAATAGCCGGAGACATCATAGAAGTCCATTTTTCCTTCACTTGGTGCTCGGTCACATTATCTTGCAACTTTAACTTATGCATCAAGCTGTTCAAAGCTTCGCCGATAGTAAATTGATTGCCTTTAGGCATTAGAATAATTTTTTACGAAAATATAACTTTGTGCGCATTATCTACAAGAAAGGAATGATTAAGAACCGAAGTCGAACTACTATGCGTAGAATCTATTATTTCAGCTTTATTTTCTGTTTTTCACTCGCATTCCAAGCCTGTGGTGACGATGACACTGCTCAGGAACCTGAACCAGAACCTGTTATTTTAGCCGAGGCGGTTGAAACCTACGAAGCGGGTGCGTTTTTCGAAGGCTATACCCTTTTCGCCCCGAAT
>JAHQVX010000146.1 GCA_019634125.1 Saprospiraceae bacterium | reverse complement strand
CCACTCTTCGATTTATACGACGTAGACCTTGAAGTTCATGCCGATATTAATACGAATCCGCAATTCAAATCCAACCCAGCGCTCAGCGAAGCCATGGGCTATATCTTAAGTATGGGCTACCAATTTAAAGCAAAGCCAGATGCCGTGGCAGCAAGTAGTTGTGCAGATAAAATGATTTAAAGCCCCAACGATCTACGCTCATCACCCGTTAGTCTCGCATCGTTAACAAATTGTTGTAGAGTAGGCCTTGAAAGGAATAAGATAGCCACACCTGCCAACGCAATGTATAAATGAATCGGGTTTCCTGTAAGTAAGAAGAATACTGAATTTACTAGAGTAGGCCCTTCTAGCAAAGCATACCGAATGATAGATGCACTTCGATAGGTGGTAAACTTTGCGCCAATCGAATCTGCTTCATTCAGCTTAGAAAGTAATGACCTATAAAAAATCAACGAAGCAGAAATGCCCGTAAGAACCAGCATTCCGCCTAAAATCAAGAAAATAGTATTCGTGGGCTCCAATTTTTCCGGCTTCAACCCAAAATAAATGACACTTAAAAATATTATCACACCCATACAAAGCGCAGCATGGATAACACTTAAGCTACGCAAATTCGATGTTACTTCTTGTTTATTCATTTAAAGGGTTTAATAGTTTTTGGTAAGCCGCATTGTCTTTTAAAGGCAATAATTCTGGATCATTCTCGAAGTACCCGAAAGGATTAAATAATAGGCCTGCAGATAGCGCTTCTTCCAACTTTGAAATGGCTTCGTTTTGCCGATCTAGCGCAGTATAGATTTGAGCTTGATAATAGGCATTCTGACCAAAATCATCCCCAGAACTTTCAGCCTCTAATTGTGCTAATATTGGGAGTGCAGCTTCGGTATTCCCCAAACGAATTTGGGTAAGTGTATTCAACGTCAGATCCCAAAGGTTTTCAGTATCTTCTTCAAGATAAACTTCCAGTGTTTTTAGGGCAGATGGATAATCTTCGAGTAAGTATTGAATGCGCGCTAAAGTTCGAGAAGGATTGTCTTGGTACATCGATAATGCCTTGTTTCCATAATGGTTTTTCTGTTTCTGGTCACCTTTTAGTGCAAATTCTCGAGCCGTGACATAATAGGCAAACGCTGGATTCCGGTACGCTCCATTCATCAATTCTTCGAGCACTCGATCAATAGAAGTAGTATCGGCTTTTTTTACATAGTATTTGAGTACGCCGAGTAATTGTTGCCGCGTATTGGCTGCTTGTTCTAGTTTCGATACTAATTGGTCTGCATTTGGAGCATTCGCAGAAAGGGCATGGGCGATAACGCCAGAATACACTCGATCTAAGCAGTATTGACAATTATAGAGATCTAAGCTTTCGGGTTGAATTTTGTTAAAGTATTCAATAGCTTTCTCCGGAGCATTCACATATTCGATCGCGAGAATCATCATGGTGTTATTCACGAAAAGATCTTTTGGATCATTCTCAAATTCCTTCAAATAGAACTCATAAGCCAACTTATTCTTAGCTTGAATATCGGCTTCATGATAGTTTAAAATATTTTGTTGCCGAGCAGTCATACTTGTTTCTTTTCGCTTTAGCTCATTGATTAAAGCACGAGAGGCGTCTAAATCCCCTTCGTAGAAATAAAGGTCTAGAAGCAAGAAGTACGGATCTAGAAAAGATGGATCCAACTGTATAGCTTTTTTCAATTCCTGTTTTGCAAGGACATCGTTTTCTTCCCAATTATCTTTCGCTTTAATGTAGGCTTTATACGCATCATAAGTAGGTGGGGAAAGTAAATTTTCATCTTTTGAGCTCCAATATCCTTTCACCGAATTGGCTAATGCAGTGATACCATCCAAAGGAGTAGACGCTGAAGTACTTACATCTGAAAATGTATGCGTAATTACACCGGTTTTGAGATTTTGAATGAATGAGGAGAAGATGAGGGAATCTCCTTTCAAGAAAATACTTCCGTTGATCATGTTGGTGGCTCCCAATTCTTCTGACAAATCGTTCCCATTAAAGGATTCAGATAGATTTTGGGTCACGGTTTGGTAAGAAACCACTTGTGCATTCTCAGTTTCACTTAAAGCTTTGGTGACCCAGTGTGCCGTCATGTTGGATAAAATAGCTAAAGAGTCAGTGTTTGTGAGATTGTCAAATACTTGTACGGCAATACGTTGATTGACTACTTCATTGACGTTATTTTTCGAGGAGTTGTTTTTATTCATGAAGACCTTTCCGCCGATTAAAAACGCCGCAATGCCCACCAGCAGAATGGGTAGTACTCGAAATATTAGTCTCGAACGGTTGATCCGTTCTTTTGTTTTGAATTCCTTCGGAAGCGGAACATAAATATCTGGGTGGTCAATGATGAAGATTTCCTCTTTTTGGGAAACATTTTTTAAGGCAAAGTACCCCACAGATTTGACTGGAAAGGCGGGATGATTTTGCAATTCCTGTTGCATTTTTTTGGACACAACTATTGCTCCAGGGATACCTTGGCTTTCAATCCTTGACGATACATTGACTCCATCCCCATAAATGGTATCGTTTTTTATGACGATATCGCCAAGATGGATACCTACACGAACAGGCACATCTAATTCTAGATAGGCTTTCTGCATTTCTACTGCGCACTGGACGGCTTCAAGGGCACTATTGTATATACTAAGGCTTCCATCGCCATAGAATTGAATGACTTGGCCATTATTCCGCTCAGTAGCTGAGGTTAAGATATTTCGATGATGTTCTACCTTCTTTAATGCCGTTTCCTCATCGTTTTGAACCATGGAGGTATAGCCTTTTATGTCGGTAAACATGACGGCAGCAAGTCGGCGTACTTCTTTGGTTTGGGTTGGTTGGCTCACTGCTTTAAAAATAGTGTTTTGAATAGATAGATACTAGAGATTTACTTAAAAAACGTTATTTTACAACAGAACCAAAACAAATCAGGCATGAACATCTCTCTTCCAATCTCACGTGGGAAAGCATCTATTTTCCATTGGATACCTATTATTATCAAGTCTATCTTCCAATTAAATATGGCTATGCCTGAGGAAGAAGAGGACATAGATGATCGCGGTAAGCGGAACAGCCAAGTGGATGAAGTCACAGGTGATCGCGGCAAGCGGAACAGCCAAGTGGATGAAGTTACCGGTGATCGTGGCAAACGTAATAGCCAAGTGGATGAAGTTACCGGTGATCGAGGTAAGCGGAATAGCCAGGTTGATGAAGTTACCGGTGATCGAGGTAAGCGGAATAGCCAGGTTGATGAAGTTACTGGTGATCGTGGCAAGCGGAATAGTCAAGTCGATGAAGTCACTGGAGATCGTGGCAAGCGGAATAGCCAAGTGGATGAAGTTACCGGTGATCGTGGCAAGCGGAATAGCCAAGTGGATGAGGTGATAGAAGATCGTGGCAAACGCAACAGCCAAGTGGACGAATAGTTTTATTCCTTCTTATCCATACTTTTTTCTCGATTTAATCTTGCACTGAGATAGTTGTAGTGATGGCAATCTAACGTGGGGAGCATTTGTGGCTTGGGATTCCAATCGTCCCAATGTATGGCATTTTCCATGCTTTTTATGGTGGTGAACAGATCGTGTTTTTCGTTTTTATTAAAGATGTTACTCAGTTTGAGTTGAGTTTTCTGTAGGAATGAACCAACGGCTCCGCCGTTGGTTTGATACGCTGCTACATCACCTCCAACAATATAGTAAGGAACCCCAGGATCAGCACTGTTGTTCAAGCTTTTCAGAAACTCGGAACCTGGTTTGGTTTGCCCCAATGTAGTGGTGACTTCCCCGATGTTCTTCAGTGTTTTTAGCACAATGCCACTCATAGGAACCAAATTGGGGATGAAATTGATGGCCAGTTCTAATGCTGTAGACGCAAACTTACGACCATGTTCAATATGTCCAAATGCACTGCCATTATTCGGTGCACCAAGTAAGTATACCTTCTCGGCAAAGTGATTTCCACCTTCCTTTTCCACGAGCCAACGCAACATGAGCGCACCAGTAGAATGGCCAAAGAAAGTGATTTTCTTCTCCGAGCTCACGCCTACTTCCATCAATTGATTATGCAGGATGCGTGCACTCTCCTCTAATGGCGTATTCAACGATTCATAATCAAAGGTGAGTAGGAGGTCGTAATCGGAGAAAATCGGATCATCGCTTTCGAGATGTTCTTTCAGCATCGACGCTGTATTCCCTAAGATTCCGTGTGTTAAGAGTAGGATGTTATTTGCCTCACGAATTTTTCGAGCTAGGCCTTCATTGCTTTTTTCGAACGACTTATCCGGATGCAGAAAGACCCAATGGAGCTGGTGGAGGTGTTTTTTCTTCTTCAGCACGAGTTTCATAAAGGCGAATTTCACCGTCTGAGCTAAGCTGCGTTCACCAGTAGTGGCAGGGAGGTCGTTGATTTTAATGACTACATGATCTGCTTCTGCTTGGGCCTCACCGATGATCTGATAATGTTCTCCATCAAAGGCTATCGGTAGCATCAGCTCGCCTTCGGCGAGCTGATCATTCAACTCGACCTCGAGTGGTTCTTGGGATAAATCGGTATTTCCGAGTTCAATATTGTTGAGCTCTAGCACATTTACATCGGCTTGGTTCCTTGTGGAGGCGAAGGAAGTAATAGAGAATTCAGGTGAGTGGAGGTCGGCAAATGGAGCACCGCCAGAGGCGGTGCTACGGTCGACTTCAAACGCGTTTCGAACACTTACCCCAGCTCGAATTCCTTTATGCGGCCGAATACGAATATTGCCACCTACCAAGCTTACACCGCGTTCACTATTGATCGCATCTGATTCACGCACCATACGCACCGCAATGGTTTTACATTGCCAATCATTGGCAATAAGCGGCGCCAAATCCCAGCCTTGTACTGCCGCATCACGAGTACGTACTAAGCCTATCTGCTCCAATTCCTGATATTGCAAGGGCTCGGATGTCACCAAAAGCTTGAAATACGAAACCGCAGCATTATCCTCCGGTGATAAGCCCCAGCCTTTTACCTGAGACCAAAGTGGAAGGGTGATTTCGCCTTGCGAGTCATGCTCATCAGGTCGGTAGACCATTTCCCCATCGTGGCAAAGTACACTATAATTACTTCGTAAGTGAAATAAGTAGAAATAGAGTTCTTGATCCAACGCCTGAAATTTAACTTTCGGCTGAAATCCCATTAAGCCATTTCGAGTATTGGCAGTGGTGGCTATGAGCTCCACATCGTTATCATATTCATTTGAACTCCGATCAGCCCCTTGTACTTGGAGCACAAGTTTGGCTTTCCCTACAAGTTGCGAAGATCTATCTTGATTGCTTAGCCCGATCATGCGTTTCCACTTCACCATCATTTCTAAGGTTTCCAGAGCAATTCCCAGCTGCTGCTCTTCACTTCCGTCCGTTTCCCAAACTGTTTTTTGTTGTTCCAAGTCCTCTATCATTAGGGCATTAGGCTGAACAGTTAACCGAATCGATGCTTCTTCACTAGCCGTTTCGGGGACGAAGTTGAAAAGGTGATTCCCAGCAGTTACAATGGAAGTGAGTTGTTCACAAAGTGCAGCATCTCCAGTTAAAGTCACACTACTTCGATGTTCGTGGAGGTGCAGGACATAAGCCTTGTAATCTTGTTCTTCTTGATCGAGGGTAGCAGTAGTTTTAAGTTGGCTTTTTTGTGCACCCACACTCGTGATTTCGGCTAAGCCTACTTCTTTTTCGCCCAGAATGAGCATGACTTCTATTGGTTGTTTGGTCTGAGTTGGAATGCCATGAATAGCACCAGCCTTTAAAAACCACTGCCCTGAAGTGTGCTCAACCGAGTACAGTTCAGGACTTCCGAGTGGACTGCCATCTAAAAATTTACTGTACGGGTTGAAATTGTTCAGGGTCTCGAATTGCGGCGTTTGCTTATTTTTTCGAAGTCGGATAACGCCTCTTTTAGATCGTAAATGAAGATCGGAATAATTAATAGCTCCGCCGGTATCTTCTAACTCATCAATGAGACATTGTGTAAAACAACCCCCTCTGGCCATATCTCCAGCGGTTTGAATACTTTTACAGCCGGCTAATAATACATGTCGGGAGACGGGAATTTGCAATGGTTTGCCTTGTCGGCTGTAATAGCCATTGGCATAAGACTCTAATGTTCGGCTTTGTCCGCTCGATTCCGCATTTCGAACACCAATGACTTCACTCATCGCATCGCGGGTTCCCGAACCTGAATGACAACAATCTAATGAAATAACAACATGAGGGCTTTCTTTTGGCTGACCTGAAGGATCAATGGTGTTGAGTTCATGAACTAAAACAGCTAATTCTTTATCGGCAAGGTGATCAGACCCATTTCTGCTGTCGAAACAGATCAGTGTTTGATCTTTGCCTGTTGGATCTAAGGTTTTGAATTCGGGTGCAGCAGCTTCTTCTGAGCCGTGGCCACTGAAGTGAAACCAGGCTACATCATCTTTACTGGCTTGGTATAGATGACTGCGAAAACGATCTACGATATTTTGGTAAGTGGCTTCGTCGTTTTCCAGGCGCATCATGTGGATCTTGAACTGATCTTGGTAGTGCGCTTGAATAAACGATTCAATACGATCGATGTCTTTGATACAACCGCGAAGTGCAGAAAGGGGAGCAACATAGTCGTTAATACCGACTAACAGGACATATAAGTTTCTCATGTTTTGGGACTTGCTTAAAAGTACTAAAAAAGTGTTATTCTAAGGATTGGAAGAGGCTTTCGGGTTTAATTAGTAGTTGGATTTCACTATCTTAAGGCACGTAACTTACTTTTCGCTATTGCTACAAATAAGTTACAACCCAAACCAAACCACGATGGACGTACTTTTTTTAGCGTTTTCCAATAGTAGAACGGCCCCACTTACTACGCTACAGCAAGAAGATGATCAGTTGTATCGAATCTTGTCGCCTGGCGCATTAAATCAGAAATACCTTTTACATAGAGATTCTTATGCTACTTTAGAGACCTTGCCTCAGTATTTGGCTCAATATCGAGCCCATATTCGGATGTTTCTATTTAGCGGACATGCTGGACAGCATCAGCTTATTGTAGATGATGTCTCGGCCAGTGCTACTGGAATCGCGCACTTATTGGGACAGTGTCCTAAACTGCAAGTGGTCTTTTTAAATGGTTGTTCCACTAAAGGGCAAGTAGATCGGTTGATTCAGGCTGGAGTTCCTGCGGTAATTGCGACGAGTGCGGAGATTGACGATGCGAAAGCTAAGCTGTTTTCGACTCGATTTTTCCAGAGTATGATCGACATGGCTAGTGTTCAGGAGGCGTTTGAGCTCGCCAAAGGCGAGCTCTTAACCAGTTACCCGGATATCGACGTGAACTCGGCAACGGAGTTGCCGAGTTGGTCCACCGATGAAGAAAAGGAGAGCACCTGGGGGCTATACACCAAAACGCCTAACGCTTCTGTCCTTTCTTGGAAATTGCCCCTGCAGCAAACCATTGTTGAAGATCAAAATTATGTGCCCAATGAACAGCTCATCGATACCCTCATGACTGGACTCGCACCCTTTGATGAAGACATAAAAAAAATGAATGCCGATGAAGAACTCGGCCTCGAAAGAAGTATCCTCGATAAGCGAGAAGCCATCTTAAAAGCATTGCCCCATCCAGTTAGTGAACAACTACGAAAACTTCTTGTTGATGGAGGACCAGGTACTGCAAATACCGTGTTTTTTAATAAAACTGGTCTGCCACGATTTGAACAGATCGTGACCATTTTCTCAACACAGTTCGAGTTATTAGCCTACGTCATGCTCGCCCAATTGTGGGAGTTGTTTGTTAAGAAGAGCGATGTTGTGATAGAACAAGAAGCCCTAGATATCATCCGAACTTTCATGCTTACAGACGCAGCTGGAAAAGGCTCACACGATTACGGGAAATTGGTGGAAACCATTCGTAAAATACTCGACACCTACAACGAACCGTATTTCGTGCCAGAACTCAAAGAGCTGGCTCAACGAATTTCGGAAGATGACCAACTATCTAATGCAATTAGCTTCCTCCATCAACAACATCAAAAATTGGATGAACGCTCCATTGGTGCCGATGAAGCCAAACAACTTTGCCCTACTGCTGAGCAGAAACTATCCTTGTTCATGAAACACATGGGTTGGTTCGCGAAGTATACGCTGGTATCCATCAAGGCGATAGATGTGCTGAAATATCGCCACCTCAAAGAACCCCGTTACAAAGCTCGAATGGTTCGACTCATCCAGCGATTCGTAGGCCTGGCTGAAGATCAAGAAATATCTGATAGTCTCATGGATTGCGATTCGGTTTTAATGATGAAGGCAGGCGGAAAAGAATTTCTGAATCTTACGCCCTTCGTTATAGATGAAAATGCCTTTGATGAAAAAGCGAGTATCGCTAAACTCTACTTTTTCGATCGGTATGATAAGGCTTCTGGTGCCTTTTTATTTAAGCATGTCTATAAACCCAAAGACGTACCACTCATCGTTCGAGATCAAAAGCATTTCCGCATCCTAAAAGCCCAGTTTAATGCCTTTTCTGAGCAATTGTTTAATCAGGAAATGGCAGCCTTATGAAAAGTCCGTTTAAATTTTTAGATGCCTATAATGTTGACGACAAAGAAGTGTTCTTTGGACGTGATGATGAAGTAGATACCCTGTATGGTCAGATTTTTAAGACTCCACTCATGCTTGTTTATGGTCTTTCAGGTACGGGGAAAACGAGTATTATTCAATGTGGGTTGGCTAATAAGTTTGATGGGCCAGACTGGTATCCGTTTTTTGTTCGCAGGAATACCAACATAAATCTGTCTACTAAATATGCTTTAGAGCAAGCACTTCAAGAAGACGCATCCAATTCTATTACGGATAATGTTTCACTGCTCCTAAAGAAGTATTTACGTCCAGTTTATTTGATCTTCGATCAGTTTGAAGAGTTATTTATTCTTGGTTCTAGAGCGGAACAGGATGAATTTATGGCGGGAATTGAGGATTTATTAAGTGCGAATCTCCCGTGTAAAATCATCTTTGTGATGCGTGAAGAATATATCGCGCAGCTCTATCCTTATGAGAAAAAAATTCCCACTTTATTCGATTTCCGCTTGCGAATAGAACGTATGGGGATTTCCAAGATCAAAGAAGTGATCACGTCGTCTTTCGAGCAATTCAATGTAAACATCGCGCCACCGGCTGAGGCCAACGTCCAAAAGATGGTGGATAACATTAATGATGATCGAACAGGCATTGCGCTGCCTTACTTACAAGTATACCTTGATCTCTTATACAAAGAAGCCTACAAAGCAAAAAGTCCTGAGGACAGTAGCTTAGATGAAACGTATCCCGCATTAACTATTCAGGAAGCAATGATCGATGGCTTAGGGAAGATTGATGATGTATTGAATCGGTTCTTGGCGGTGCAGGAAAGGCAAATTTCTGTAGACATGTATCAGAATTTTCCCGTTTTACCAGAACGCATCGTCAATGCTGTATTATCTGGTTTTGTGACCCAAGATGGAACCAAGCGACCGATCAACTATTTTAGAGATGATGGTATGATCAAGATATCGGATGCCGATGCTCAATTCTTTCCTCAAATACCTAAAGAAGCATTAACGCATTGCTTAGAACAACTGGAGCATGCCCGATTAATTCGTATCGCAGATGACGATATTGAACTGGCTCATGATAGCTTAGCAGCCCTAATTGATGGACGAAGAACCGACGAAGAACGCCGATTACAAGAAGTCAGACAACGTGTGCTCAATAGTTTCGAAGAATACAAGGAAAGCAAGGCCTTTCTGAACGAAAAGCAGTTGAATACGATTGAAGACTTAGTCCCATTCTTGAATTTAAATCAAGAAGTCCTTTCGTTTATTGAGGACAGCAAGCAAAATGTGTTGGCTGAAAAACTCGAAGCAGAAGCCCTTCGAAGAAAAGAACGCGAAGCAAAGTTGATGCAGGAAAAGTACGAGGCAGAACAAAAAGCTAGGAAAAAAAATCGAACACTTTTCCGTATTGCTCTTGGAGCAGCTGCAGCTGCATTGGCTATGGGTGGTTTTGCGGTTTATGAGGGCAAAGAAGCCATTCGTTTGAAGAATGAAGCCGTTCAAGTTCAAGGTAAACTAGAAGATACCAGTCAAGAACTCATCAAAGCGACTGATCACTTGGTGAGCGCGAGTGATGCCATGAGTGCGGAACTGATCAAAAAGGATAGTATACTTAAAACATTAGGTTACGATCCTCAGGGGAATATAGGCCAGCAGATTTCGGAACAACAAGAAATCGAAAATTTTGCGTCGATTTCAAAACCGACCAATTACTTCTTTTTAGCTGGTAAAAAGACGGAGAATGAAAGTCAAGCCCAAAATACATTCCGAGTTGGTCAATATGCTTGGTATAGTATGCGAATTAATGCGCCAAAAAGTGAAGTCATTCATGTGATTTGTGTGGATGCGAATAATGAATTTCCTTATGAAAAATACCATACCGTTGCCACAAATACAGGTAATGGTTATCGGATTCGAGATATTATGAATGTTCGACTTCCCGCGGGTACTTATAAAGTGAGTGTGTTGAATGGAAACGGTACGGTGATTGGAAGTCAGTCGATGACTTTTTCCAATTAGCGAAACTCCACTTGTTCGAGGAGTGCTTTAGTGTACTCGGATGTAGGTCGGTCGATAATTTGTTCGCTCGAGCCATACTCTTGGACTTTTCCTTCTTGAAGTACCAGGATATCATCAGCGATAAACCTTGCTACGGCTAAATCGTGCGTAATAAAGAGGTAGGCAAGTCCTAGTTGCTCTTGCAAGCTTTTCAGTAAATTCAAGATAGTGGCTTGAACGGAGAGGTCTAACGCAGAAACACTTTCATCGCAAATGATCAATTGAGGGTTTAGTGTAAGTGCTCTGGCAATGCAAATTCGCTGGCGTTGTCCTCCGGAGAATTCATGGGGATACTTTTGGTAATCAGCAGCTTTCAGTTCTACCAATTCAAGGAGTTCTTCTACGCGTTTTACTTGTTCATGCTTACTGCCAATTTGATGTATAGCTAATGGTTCGCGGATGCTTTCTCCAATTCGTTGCCGGGGATTGAGGGCAGAATAGGGGTCTTGTTGGATAACTTGAACGGCTTTTCGAAATGCTTTTAGTTGGCTTCCTTTGAGTGCAGAAAGATCTTGTTGATTGAATGATATTTTCCCTGAGGTCGGAGAAACAAATTTAAGAATGGCATTTCCAATAGTCGATTTGCCACTTCCAGACTCCCCAATGATTCCCAGGGTTTTACCAGAATGGAGGGTAAATGACACGTCATTTACGGCTCTGTTTACTGATTTTTTCTTCGAAAAAATCCCTGAAGTGGATCCGTAGTCAACTACGAGGTGATCTACTCGAAGAATCGGCTCAGCATCAGTTGTCGAGGCCTTTATTGGAGGGGATGGAGTAGGGTCTAGATGGTCTAAGGTGGGCAGTCGATGGAGCGATTGGCGGAGTGGGGGTTTACAGGTGATTAATCCTTTAGTATAGGCTTTTTGTGGGTTGTTGAGGATTTGCGTTGTTTCGGCTTGTTCTACCAGCAGTCCTTTCTGCATCACCAAAATCCGATCAGCAATATACCGAACAGCATCCATGTCGTGTGAAATGAAGAGCACGGCTAAGCCGTGCGCTTTAGACAAGCGCTTAATTAAATCAAGAATCGACCTCCGAACATGGGCATCTAAGGCTGTTGTGGGTTCGTCGGCAATTAGGAGTTTGGGTTGGGCGGCCATGGCCATGGCAATCATGACGCGTTGTTTTTGGCCGCCAGAAATTTGATGGGGAT
>JAHQVX010000145.1 GCA_019634125.1 Saprospiraceae bacterium | reverse complement strand
TTAAACAACCAAATAGAGGTCAGTACGAGAAAGCTTCCTGCTAGGACTAAAGCACCGCCGGAGGCGGTGCTTAAACCACTGCCAAACCGGTAAATAGGAAAGAAAAAGTCAAAGATAAATTGACACACCAACGCGCCAAAGAAATATGCCGGCGGCCATGGCCGACCACTATGCATTTAAGTAGTCTTTCGCCTCTTGCTTCAAATGAAAAAAGTAAAGAATACGATCTAATAAGAAAAAGAAAGCCAAACATACAAAGCCACCAACAACCCAACTTGAACTAGGCAGCGCGTTTTCTACCGTGGTGAATTGCTCTGTTTGAACAACCTGATCCCACTGAGAAGCAGATAGAAAAGCAGTTACAACCAATAGTGAAAGCCCCAACGCCCAAGGAATGATATTTCGAGAGCTGATCGTTTGCGTAGCAAAAGGAATCCAAGAAAATTTCGGACGAAGTTGTTTCATCAACTGTTTGGTGAAGCCAGTTGGTGCAGAAACAGTCATTTCCTGTTTGGTATACTTCTCCAAGCCCATCATGAATTGGACTTCTTCTGCAAACGCAGCATCTTCATTCATCCAAGCTTCCACTTGATGGCGCTCGGCCTCAGTGCACTGCCCATCTACATACTTCCAAAGTAAGTCTGTTCTGTCTGCTCCTTGGTTCATAGTATCGATTTTACTTCGTCTTTTAAAATTAAACGCATTTTTTCAGCCAATCGTTTCCGAGCTCTGAATAATTTCACTTTTACCCCATTGGCCTCCCAGCCTGTAATTTCTGCAATCTCTTCTAAGTGCAATTCTTTCAAGTAGAATAGCGTCAACACAGTCACATCATCTTCTTTAAGCAAATTCAATGCTTCTTGAAGGTATTTTTTTTGTTCGCTGAGCTTTAAGGTTTCTTTTTCCTCACTATAGGCGTTGAAATTCTTGTGATCGTCAATATCTTCCACATAGAACTTCTGTTTCCGACGCATACTCAGTGCTGTATTCAACACAATTCGGTAGAGCCAAGTACTGAATTTTGCGCGGTGATCGAAGCCTTGTAAGGAGCGGTAGGCCTTAATAAAGGCATCTTGTGCGGCTTCTTCAGCTTCTTCGGGCCGACCAAGAACACGATAAGCTACCGTATAGATGTAATCTTTATACTGGTCTACCAGCTCCTCAAAGGCGTTGTCGTTTCCTCGGAGCGTTTGCTCAATAAGTTCAATATCCGTTTGCTTGGTCGGCACGTTCACTTTGACCGAATGTACTGCCTTTAGGTTACACTTTTTCTATAAAAAGTCTAACTTAAGCCTTCTAAGCGCCCATCATGAAAATTGCTGTTGTTGGACCAATTCCTCGCGATACCATTGTAACCCACAAAGGTGAAGTGATTCATAAGTATGGATGTGTCACGCATCCTACGATTGCCTTGGCAAAGTTGTTAGATGGCTACGGAACAGTAATTCCGATTAGTCATGTGCGAAAAAAAGATAGCGGCCCAATAAAAGAACTCTTCGCGCCCTACTCCAATATCGATTTATCGGGTATCGACGATTCTTCAGATACGGGTACGGTGATTCAGCTGAAATTCCTAGATCAAAACCGGCGAGTTGAGAAACAAACAGCCTGTATGCAGCCCATTATGCCGGAAGATGTAGCGCCATTTTTAGACTGTGATGTCTTTGTCTTTGTGCCTATTACAGATTTTGAAGTCTCTTTAGGGACGTTGAAATTCATTAAGACACATAGTAAGGCTTCAGTGATTTTCGATGCGCATGGGCCTACCAACTGTATGAGTATTAATGGCAACCGACACCAAAAATTTTGGATAGATCGGGATGAGTGGCTGCCTTTTATTGATGTACTGAAAATGAATCATGAAGAAAGCCATTGTTGTTGGTTTAAGCCCGAATATCAGTTAGAAGAACTTGGGAATATCGATGAAAATGATGTGAGCCATTTCGATGAATTTGGCCAACATGTAATCAATCAAGGCGTGCAAGTGCTTTATGTAACGATGGATTCTCGGGGTTGCCAGATTTATTACAACCGAGACGGTGCCTTGCAAAAGGACTTTGTGCAGTCTGTTGCGGTGGAAGAAGTGATTGATACGACTGGCTGTGGAGATTCCTTTGCTGGTGGGCTCGCTTTTGGCTTTGCCAAAAGCGGATTAGATCCGATACGGGCTGCCCAATATGCCAACGCCCTCGGTGCCTTGCGAACGCAAGGCAAAACCTTCGATGTGTTTAAAAGCCTAGAAGAAACAGAAGCACTGATGGCCCTTAATTACTAGCCTTCATGTCCATGTAGTCTAAAGTTAGGTTCACTAAAGCCTGAACCCCAGTTTGCATACCCGTTTCATCCAAATAGAAATCTGGGGTGTGGTGCGGTGCAGCATCTTTCTTAGCTACATCTAGCGGTTTGCCACCTACAAAGAAATACAAACCAGGTACTTGCATGGCGAAAAAAGAAAAGTCTTCAGCGCCTGTGATCGCATTGATCTCATTTACGTTGCCTGACTTCTGCAAAGAAGGCAGCATCTTTTCGGTGAGCTCATGATCGTTAAAAGTCACCGGATAACCAATTTGAATATCGATTTCCGCTTCGGCATTGTAGGCCTCCGCCACATTTTTAACCACACGTCGGATGTCTTCATGAATCTTTTGCTGCATTCCTACATCTAGTGTACGAATGGTGCCGATGAGCGTGGCAGATTCAGGGATAATATTGCTCCGAACCCCAGCCTCCATCTTTCCGACTGATATCACTGCTGCTTCTTTCGTCAATTCTGTTTGGCGGCTTACGATGTTTTGGAGGGCTAAGATCATTTGAGCAGAAACGGTAACTGGATCAATCCCTGCCCAAGGACGCGAACCATGGGTTTGTTTTCCGTTGATAGTGATCTCAAATCGATCCGATGCCGCCATAATCCCTCCTTTTCGGTATTCAATGGTGCCTACATCGGTTCCAGCGGAAATATGCTGACCAAACACGACTTCGATTGGGTAGAGATCGAACAAACCTTCTTTCACCATTAATTCTGCTCCACCTTCTTCTCCTGGAGGCGCTCCTTCTTCGGCAGGTTGGAAAATGAATACAACATTTCCTCTGAGTTGCGCTTTGCGCTCGGAGAGGATCTTTGCAGCCCCCATAAGCATGGCGATATGCGTGTCATGACCACAAGCATGCATAACACCTGTTTCCTTGCCTAAAAACGTCGTGGTTTTCTTAGAAGCAAAAGGAATATCTACCCGTTCAGTAACTGGTAAGCCGTCAATGTCGGCCCGTAAACCGATGGTTGGTCCTGGCTGCCCGCCTTCTAAATAGCCGATTACGCCAGTATGTGCCATGCCTGTTTTCACCTCTAAGCCTAGCCCTCGCAAGTACTGCTCAATGGATTTCGCTGTTTCGAACTCCCGGTTACTCAATTCTGGGTTTTCATGGAAATGCCTTCGCCATTCAATGACTTCATCATTCACCGCTTGAGCTGCTTCAGCAACGCTTAAGGTTCCAGTTTGAGCAATGCTCTGTTTAGAGCAGCTCGATAACAATATGCCAAATAACAAAACGAGTAATAGGGTTCTCATAGGTGGGATTTAGGCTATGAATATACGATGGAAACTTTTTTCGAACCAACCTGTAACCTCAACTTCAGAGCTGAAGTCAAAGCTGTTGTAATTGATTTTGAACTGATAAACTTCTACTGATGAATACATTTATGAATATACTTTTACATGGAGGAAACCCAGAAGAAATTGCTGTTTTGATACCGATAGTGGTGCCGTTAGCTGTTTTTACGATGATTGTACTAGTCCGTCGCTATGAGAAGGAAGAGCGGTTGAAGATGATCGAAAATGGCATGAACCCTGATGAATTCAAAGCTGCCGCTAAAGGAGCAAAGTATCAAGGTGGAGGCGCATTAAAAGCAGGCACATTACTGATGGGTGGTGGGTTTGGACTGTTTTTAGCAAAAATGATCGATCCTTATGTGTTGGGCAATGATCCAGCTCATTACTTTGGCCTTATTCTATTATTTGGTGGGCTGGGATTAATCGCGGGGCATTACATCTACCGGAAACAAGTAAAAGCAGACGAAAAAGGCCTGTAAACGACTTTGGTGATTCTATAGAACACCCCCTCGGCAAAGCCGAGGGGGTGTTTGTTTAGAACTCGAATTTAAGTACGAGATTGGGTGTTCGACCTAACTTATTTTTTTCCACGACCACCAAGTCTAAATCGCTAGGGTCGGCATCGTCTAGAAAGTATTCACGGCTTAACGGGTTAAAGCGGTCGTATACATTCATTACAGATCCTCCAATGGTGCCCTCCCAGCCATTTTTGTTCTTGGTTGCAAAGCGATACAGCGCCGACACATCCAATCTGTGGTAATCATCGAGCCTATTGGTATTTATACCATTTCGCACGATGCTATTGTTAATCAAATTGACTTCAGTGTAAGGAAGCCCCGTTGCATAGTGCCAACCAGCTGACAAAGTCAGCTGGTCTTGTTCAAAATTCCCAATCAATGAAATGGCGTGTTTTTGATCGTTAAACGCAGGGAAATTAGAGTCTTCCAACGTGGAAAAGTCGGTATAAAGAGATTCACTAAGCGTATAACTACCCCAAAATTTAAATTGATTAATCCGCTGCTTCAGCAAAACATCAATTCCTTGCACTTCATTGCTTCCTACGCTAAAAGTTTGACCAGGCAGCACAGCAAAGGCATTGGAGGAGGTAGTGACACCATCAGTTACTTTCGAATACGCTTCAACATCAAGAACAAAACCTCCTGTTTCATACATTATGCCTACATCATAGTGTTGTGAGGTTTGTAGTGGCACATTGATTCCATCCGCAATAATCCAAAGTGTTTTCTGGAAACCAATACTAGATGCATCCAAATCGGCGAGTTGCGACAACATCTGGCTATAAAATCCGCCAGCTACTCGTAGGCTGAAGTGGCGAGCAGGTTTGTAATAGGCGCTAAAACGCGGTTCTAAACGGAATTCCTCCAAAGCCGAGAAGTAATTTGCTCGAATTCCTCCATTGAGCTTCACGCCGCCTTTTGCATATTCATAATTGCCAAACGCAATATGATTTAGGCTAGAATTTTCGCTTTGAGCAATCGTATTTCCATCTACCTCGCTCATGTTCACTAGGTCGTAGAAGTTTTCAGGGCGCTCGAATTGGTAACCCCCGCTCAACTGATGAAAATCCGCAATGGACGTACCTAAAATGACTTCGGCTCTTAAATCACTTAGCCGGTTGTTTCTAGTATACTGTTCTTCTCCAAGCACATCGTCTTCATCAATAGATATATCGGATTGAACATTGTAGTCGTAACGTGTCCAGGCTCCTTTTACTTGCGAGAAAAATCGGTCGCCCCAAGTGCCTGTCCAAAGTAACGAAGCACCCTGGTTTTCCGTAAACAGATCGTCGGTAGCTTCATAGTCATCGCCTGAATCCCTGGCCGATACTAAGTAAGTCGATTCGTTATTCGAATAAAGTCCAGCCACTTCAACTAAGTGGTTCGTAGCCACTTGGCTTACCCATTTTGCATTGAATTCGTTGAAAACAAATTCATTGTTCGGATCCCCCAGTACCAACTGTTCTCGATCATTATCCAGTTCGTCTTCTACCTCATCGTCTAAATCATCATCGTCGTCATCTGGATCGGAACCACTACCAGATCCACTATTGTCCGAATCATTCGTTCCGGTGTCAATAGCAGCCCTTTGTTGATAGACCCTTTTGGTTAAATTTTCGAACGTAGGACTTTCCCATACATCCGTGTAAGAACGACGACCAGAAACCATAAATCCAGAATTTAGCCGCGAAACAGGAACTACTGCAAATCCGTGAGCTTGCGTGGCATTTGCGCCGAAGCCATAACGTCCGTTTTCTACAATGGCAGTGTCTAATTTAATTTCCACTACTCCAGAAACTCGACCTCCATATTTGGGATTGGTGGCGTTTTTTTGGACACTTACGGAGTTGGTTACGTGTGGGTTGATGCCCGAAATCATTCCGAAGAAATGGCCTGTATGATAGAGCGGAATATTGTCTAAGGTAATGTAATTCTGATCTGGGCTACCCCCTCGGATGTAAATGTCGGAAGCATTTTCTTGTGGGCTAGTAATACCTGGAAGCAACTGAATGCTTTGCATTACATCTGCTTCCGGTTGCCCGGGCACTATGCCAATCCGCTTTGGAGATAAAACAACAGGCCGACCACTTTCGTCTCGGTCAATTCCATCCGATAAATAGTGTTTAAGTACGACCTGCTCAATTTGTATTTCCGCTGCCTCTAGGGCGTAGGTGGCGCAGTTATTCTTAATAGGAAAAGTACGTTTTCCAAATCCGATATAACTGACTTCGATTTTATCATTAGTAGACGAACCGGAAATTCGAAAGCTCCCATCTTCTTCTGTAATGGCTGTTTTCCCAGAAGGAAGCAACCGAATAACGGAGAATGCCAGTGGCTCCGAAGTGGACTTTTCGATGATGTTTCCGCAGTAAATGTTTTCTTTTTTTGGAGTAACACGCTTGCCAGCAGTTAAGATGATGTATTTACTTCGTTCCACTTCAAAGCCAATGTCATGCGTGTCGAACAATTGATGGAGTGCTTCAGAGAGAGAAGCATTCCTTACCTGTACAGATACTTGTTTTCCTCGAACCAGGTCTTCGGCATAAGAAAAACGTAGGTCATAGGTGTTTTCAAGTTCGATTAACGCCGCTTTCAGCGGCGTTTGATCGAAGGAAAGTGAAATGGTCTCGTTTTGCTGAGCATATACAAAACAACAGCAGAACCAGAAGCAGATACTAAACAAAAATTGACGCATCGTTTTGTTGGGTTAAGTGTCTTTCACAATAAAAGTTATAAAAAAGAGTTCGTTATTATAACCTATAAGTCCAATTTTA
>JAHQVX010000144.1 GCA_019634125.1 Saprospiraceae bacterium | reverse complement strand
GCCACTGTTCCATTAACGAGTTTAGCACTACAGGTAGAACAAACGCCATTTAGGCAGGAAAATGGGACTTTAATGCCGTTATCGAGGGCCATGTCTAGTACGGTTTTCTTTTTGTCGGTATAATATACAGTGGTCGATTCCTTGCCATAAGTAATTTTCACTTGGGCATCTGTAGTGATTGTGTCTGCTTCTTTTTTAGGTTTCGCATCGTTGTTTAACGGAGCTGTAAACAGCTCCGTTTTGATCTGGTCGGCGCTGGCACCCAGTGTTTTAAGGCTGCCTTTCACCGTGTCGATCATCGGGCCCGGACCACATAGGAAGAAACTATGTGTTTCGGCAATAGAGAAATGGCGTTCCGCCATTTCTTTAATCATATCCATCGTTACAAAACCGAAGTATTCTGTGAAGTCGCTTCGTTCTTCGTCCGATAAAACGTGTAGCACTTTGAAGCGCGCTCCATGTTTGGCTTGGAGGTCCTGGATGGCTGCAGCGAAAATGATGTCTTCCTGCGTGCGGTTTCCATAGATTAATGTGAAAGTGCTGTTGGCTTCCTGTTCGAGTACACTTTTCAAGATGGAGAAGATGGGCGTGATGCCGCTGCCTCCGGCAGCGGCTACGTAGGCGTTGTGGGCCGATGGGTCGACATTGTGGGTGAATTTGCCCGTAGGGGGCATTACCAATATACTGTCGCCTTCTTGTAGCGTTTGGTTCACATATTTACTGAAGAAGCCAGTAGGAGTCTCTTTCACCGTCACCTGAAGGAAGTCATCCGACGGCAGAGAACTCAATGAATAGGCACGGCGTTCCACTGAGCCATCAATCGTAGCTTCAAAGGTGAGGTATTGACCGGGTAAGAAATCCCAACCTGTGGGTTTATCGAACTGCAGCGAAACCGCCTTGGCGGTTTCGCGACGAATATGATTTATTGTAAGCGAAATGAAGCCACCACTCGTATCGTCTGTAGAAGCTTTTTTGAATAGTTTCTTAAATAAGCTCATGAATGAATTTTCGAAGCGAAGTTAATAGCAAACCAAACATATTCCAGCCGAACCAAAAATCATGTGTAAAAAACTTATCGAGGTATTGGTAATTCAGAAAAATAATTCTACCTTTGCAGTCCGATTTTTAAGACCCGGAGCAGAGAAATTTACTCCGTAACGTACTTAACCCGCTGGTTTCAACAACTTTGAAGCGAATGGTTAGCCAATAAAAAAAGCTAAACTCAGTGGGATATTTTACACTGGGTTTTTTTTATCGGAATACTAAAAAACAGAAATAGGAACAATTTTATATGCCAACTATTCAACAATTAGTAAGAAAAGGTAGAAAGGTCATCGAGACAACTTCTAAGTCTCGTGCCCTCGATGCATGCCCGCAAAAGCGAGGTGTGTGTACGCGTGTTTATACAACTACGCCGAAGAAACCAAACTCTGCACTTCGTAAAGTAGCTAAAGTGAGGTTGACAAACGGAACAGAGGTAATCGCCTACATCCCTGGTGAAGGCCATAACCTTCAAGAACACTCCATCGTGTTAATCCGTGGAGGAAGGGTGAAAGACCTTCCAGGTGTTCGTTACCACATCGTTCGTGGTGCATTGGATACTGCAGGTGTTGCAGATAGAAAACAAAGTAGAAGTAAATACGGTACTAAACGACCTAAATAATTAAAGCAGTAGCTCAATGAGAAAAGGAAGAGTAAAACAGCGCGAACTTCAACCGGATCCAAGGTTTAACGACCCAATGGTAACCCGGTTTGTGAATAGCTTAATGGAGTCTGGTAAGAAAAGCATTGCTTACGGTATCTTCTATGATGCAGTAGATAAAGCAACTGCTGAAACAGGCGAAGATGGATACGAAATCTGGAAAAAAGCATTACAGAATGTAATGCCTGCAGTAGAAGTGAAAAGTAGAAGAGTAGGTGGGTCTACCTTCCAAATCCCTACTCCAGTCTCATCAAGACGAAAAATTACACTCGGCTGTAACTGGCTAATCGGATTTTCTAAGAAAAGAAATGGAAAATCAATGGCCGATAAACTAGCTAGTGAAATGGTTGCTGCTTCTAAAGGAGAAGGTGCAGCTGTTAAGAAAAGAGAGGATACACACAAAATGGCAGAAGCCAATAAAGCATTTTCACACTTTAGAGTATAAAAGCAGTTTAAGATAAAATGGCAAAGGATCTAACATATACAAGAAATATTGGGATTGCCGCGCATATCGATGCCGGTAAAACCACTACTACTGAGCGTATTTTATTCTACACCGGTATTTCACATAAAATCGGTGAGGTGCACGATGGTGCAGCTACCATGGACTGGATGGAGCAAGAGCAAGAAAGAGGAATTACAATTACCTCTGCAGCTACCAAAACAGAGTGGGAATGGAAAGGGAAGAAATACCCAATGAACATCATTGATACTCCAGGTCACGTTGACTTCACTGTAGAAGTGAACAGATCTCTACGTGTACTCGATGGACTAGTCTTCCTATTTAGTGCAGTAGATGGTGTTGAGCCACAATCTGAAACCAACTGGAGATTAGCAGATAACTATAAGGTCCCACGAATCGGTTTCGTGAATAAAATGGACCGTCAAGGTGCAGACTTCTTTAATGTATGTAACCAAGTGAAAGAAATGCTTGGTTCTGAAGCTGTTCCATTACAAGTGCCTATCGGTGCTGAGGACGACTTCAAAGGTGTAGTCGATTTAATCACTGGTAAGGCCATCGTTTGGAATGAAGGCGACTTCGGTATGACGTATGAAGAAATTGATATGCCTGCTGACCTTGAAGAAACAGCTTCAGAGTGGAGAGAGAAATTATTAGAGGCAGTTGCTGAATACGATGATTCTCTAATGGAGAAATTCTTTGATGATCCTAATACGATCACTGAGGAAGAAATGATTGAAGCGGTACGTGCTGCTGTACTCGATGGGAAGTTTGTTCCAATGATGTGTGGTTCTGCCTTCAAAAACAAAGGAGTTCAAGCAGTCTTAGATGCTGTATGTGCATTCTTGCCTTCTCCAATTGATGTTGGATCTGTTACAGGAACTAATCCGAGAACAGACGAAGAAGAAACAAGAGAGCCTTCTCCAGAAGAGCCTTTCGCTGCTCTAGCCTTTAAAATTGCTACAGATCCTTTCGTCGGTAGACTATGTTTCTTCAGAGTGTATTCTGGAAACTTACCTGCAGGTTCTTACGTACTAAACAATAGGACTGGAAAGAAAGAGCGTATTTCTCGATTATTCCAAATGCACTCTAACAAGCAAAACTCTATCCCAGAAGTAAGCGCTGGAGATATTGCTGCAGGTGTTGGCTTTAAAGATATCCGTACAGGAGATACACTTACTGCAGAAGGTAAGCCACTTGTTTTCGAAGCAATGGTTTTCCCAGATCCAGTAATCGGTGTGGCCGTAGAGCCTAAAACAACTGCTGATTTAGAGAAGTTAGGTCTAGCATTGGCGAAACTAGCTGAAGAAGATCCAACTTTTACCGTGAAGTATGACGAAGACACTGCGCAAACTGTAATTAGTGGAATGGGTGAGCTTCACTTGGAAATTATTATCGACCGTCTTAAGCGGGAGTTTAAAGTAGAAGTAAACGAAGGTGCTCCCCAAGTAAATTATAAGGAAGCCCTACAGACTTCTGTAGCTCACAGAGAGAAGTTGAAGAAACAATCAGGTGGTTCTGGTTTATTCGCAGATATGGAATTTGAAGTTGGACCTGCTGATCAAGAGTTTTTAGACAGTGATGAGTTCAAGTCTGGTAAAGAGAAACTTCAATTCGAGTGGGGTATCGTTGGTGGTGCCATCGATAGAAACTACCAGAAACCGATCAAAGATGGTTTCTTGGCTATGATGGACAACGGAATCCTTGCTGGTTACTCTATCGATAGTATGAAGGTTCGAGTATATGACGGATCTATGCACAACGTCGATTCAAAGCCAATTGCATTCGAATTGTGTGCTAAAGAAGGCTTCAAAGTAGCAGCCCCTAAAGCACAACCAGTAATTCTTGAGCCAATTATGAAATTGGAGATTACGACTCCAGATGAGTATACAGGTTCAGTGATTGGTGACTTGAACAGACGAAGAGGATTACCTAAAGGTCAAGATACCAAACCAACAGGTGTTGTAATTAAAGCAGATGTTCCACTTAGTGAAATGTTTGGCTATGTTACAGATTTGAGAACACTTACTTCTGGACGTGCAAGTTCAGCAATGGAGTTCTCTCACTATGCTCCTGTACCTTCTGGACTTTCTAAGGAAATTATTGAAAAAGCTACTGGTAAAGTAAACGCATAATAAGATGACGCAGAGAATTAGAATTAAGCTGAGATCATTTGACCACAATTTAGTGGACAAGTCATCGGAAAAGATTGTAAAAACAGTTCGTAGTACTGGAGCTGTGGTTTCTGGACCTATTCCATTACCTACAGAAAAGAAGAAATTCACTGTACTTCGTTCACCGCACGTGAATAAAAAATCTCGTGAGCAATTTCAGCTAAGTACATACAAGAGACTACTAGATATTTACAGCTCTTCTTCTAAAACAGTAGATGCGCTAATGCGCTTAGAGCTTCCTAGTGGTGTGGATGTAGAAATTAAAGTATAATACTAGAATCAGATTATATTATGAAAGGTTTGATTGGTAAAAAAATAGGTATGACTAGCATCTTCACAGATGAAGGACATTTGGTTCCTGTAACTGTGATTCACGCTGGCCCCAACTTTATCACCCAAGTGAAAACAGAAGAAACTGATGGCTATGTTGCCTTTCAATTGGGTTACACAGAGAAAAAAGAAAAGCACACTACTGCTGCATTGAAAGGACATTTCGATAAAGCCGGTGTGAATCCACTTGCAAAAGTGGCAGAATTTAGAACCGAGAACGGTTACGGCGATAAAGAAGTTGGTGACGAAGTATCTGTAGATATTTTTGAAGAAGGCGAGTTTGTTGATGTAACAGGTACCTCTAAAGGTAAAGGTTTCCAAGGTGTTGTTAAACGTCACGGTTTTGGTGGTGTTGGTATGAGAACACACGGACAACATAACCGTGAAAGAGCGCCAGGTTCAATCGGTGCAGCATCTTATCCTGCTCGTGTATTTAAAGGCATGAGAATGGCAGGTAGAACCGGTGGTAAAAAAGTAACTACTACCAACCTACGTGTACAAAAGATTGATGCAGAGAAGAACTTAATTTTTATTAAAGGAGCAGTTCCAGGTCCGAAAGGCTCTTATGTATTAATTGAAGGGTAATGAAGGTATCAGTATTAGATAGAAACGGTAAGAGTACAGGCAAAGAAGTAACACTTCCTAAAAGCTTGTTCGAAGTAGAGCCAAACGATCACGCACTTTACTTAGTTGTAAAAAATTACTTAGCGAACCAACGTCAAGGAACACACAAAGCTAAGGAAAGAGGTGAGATCGCAGGATCTACAAGAAAGATTAAGAAGCAAAAAGGAACTGGTACAGCAAGAGCTGGATCGCTTAAAAATCCATTGTTCCGAAGTGGAGGTACTGTCTTCGGTCCTAGACCACGCAACTACGGGGTTAAAATCAATAAGAAAGTTAAGCAACTCGCAAGAGCTTCTGCACTTACTTACAAAGCAAAAGACAGTGCGATTGTAGTAGTAAACAACCTTGAATTTGATGCGCCTAAAACAAAAGATTTCACTTCTATGATGAGTGCAATCAATGTAGATGCGAAGTCACTATTCGTGACAGGAGAGTTGAATAAGAATGCTTTATTAAGTGTACGGAATCTTCCGAAAACTAAATTGACTTCAGTAGAATCATTAAGCACATATGATGTGATGAATGCCAATCATATTGTTTTCACAGAAGATGCCCTCAAAAAAATTGCAGAATGAACAACGTATTAATTAAGCCAGTAGTCACTGAGAAGTCAAATGAGCTTCAAGAAAACCTCAACCGATATGTGTTTGTGGTTCAAAAAGGAGCCAACAAGCTTCAGATTAAAGATGCTGTTGAGAAGATGTACGGAGTTACTGTTGATGCAGTTAATACCTACATTCTGCCAGGTAAGGCAAAGAACAGATATACAAAGTCAGGTGTGATCGAAGGGAGAACTTCGGCCTACAAAAAAGCTGTAATCACACTTGCTGAGGGAGAAGAAATTGATTTTTACGCTAACATTTAAGACGAAACAATGGCGGTTAAAAAATATAATCCAGTAACACCAGGCTCGAGAACTCTTGTAGGAGTGAGCTATGATGAAATTACTACCAACAAGCCAGAGAAGTCCTTAGTGGCTCCAGCTAAGCGTAGTGGTGGTCGTAACCATTCTGGTAAGATGACGATGAGATACATCGGTGGTGGGCATAAGAAGAAATATAGAATCATCGATTTTGCTCGTAGTAGAGAGAACGAACCAGCAACTGTAGACACGATCGAATACGATCCGAATAGAACTGCATTTATTGCGCTTGTTTCATATGCTGATGGAGAGAAAAGATACATCTTGGCTCCAGCTGGAATCAAAGTCGGTGATAAAGTAGAATCAGGAAATGGTGTTGAGCCAGAATTAGGTAATGCGCTATACTTATCTGAAATTCCACTTGGGTCAATTATTCATAATATCGAGATGGTGCCTGGAAAGGGCGGTGTGATTGCTAGAAGTGCAGGTTCTTATGCTCAGTTGACTTCAAGGGATGGTAAGTATGCGATTATTAAAATGCCTTCTGGTGAAGTAAGAAAGATTTTATTGACTTGTAAAGCAACAATTGGTTCAGTGTCTAACTCGGATCATAGCTTGAAAGTTTTGGGTAAAGCCGGTAGAAGAAGATGGTTAGGAAGACGTCCTAGAACAAGAGGTGTTGCCATGAACCCAGTAGATCACCCAATGGGTGGTGGTGAAGGTAAATCTTCAGGAGGTCACCCAAGGTCACGAAAAGGTTTGCCAGCTAAAGGATATAAAACACGGAACCCAAATAAGGCTTCCAATCGCCTAATTGTAACAAAACGTAAAAAATAATAGAAATGGCTAGATCTATTAAAAAAGGACCTTATGTTTCAACTAAGCTGCTACGTAAAGTAGAGAAGCTGAACGAAGAAGGAAAGAAAACAGCAGTAAAGACTTGGTCTCGTCGCTCTACCATTTCTCCTGACTTCGTAGGTCATACAATCGCAGTTCATAACGGGAATAAATTCATCCCTGTTTATGTAACAGAGAATATGGTTGGACACAAATTCGGCGAATTTGCACCAACTCGAAATTTTAGAGGACATTCATCTAAGAGGTTAAAATAACGAAAGAATGGAAGCTGTAGCGAAACTTAGAAACTGCCCATCCTCACCACGCAAAATGCGCTTAGTAGTTGATACTATCCGTGGCGTTGAAGTTGAGAAGGCACTTAACATACTCAGATTCAATCCCAAAGCTGTTTCTCCGAAAGTAGAAAAGCTATTACTTTCTGCAATTGCAAATTGGGAAAACAAAAACGATGGCGAAAGCGTAGAAGATGCGAATCTCTATGTGAAACAAGCCTTCGTCGATCAAGGTCGAACACTTAAAAGATTCCAACCAGCTCCGTTTGGTCGAGCTTACAGAATTCGAAAGCGTTCAAACCATGTAACAATTATTGTTGATAGTAAAGAAGTAGAAGCGTAATGGGACAGAAGACCAATCCAATAGGAAATCGTTTAGGTATCATCCGCGGCTGGGACTCTAGCTGGTATGGTGGCAAAGATTATAAAGATAAAATCGTTGAAGACGATAAAATCCGTAAGTACATCAATGCTCGTGTGAATAGAGGTGGAATCTCTCGAATCATCATTGAGCGTACGTTAAATCGAATCATTATTTCAATCAACACATCACGTCCTGGAATTATCATTGGTAAAGGTGGTTCTGAAGTAGATCGATTAAAGGAAGAGTTGAAAAAACTAACCGGTAAGGATATCCAAATCAACATTTTGGAGATTCGTCGTCCAGAGTTAGATGCGAATATCGTAGGAGAAAACATTGCTCGTCAATTAGAAGCACGTGTAAACTTTAGAAGAGCTGTGAAAATGGCTATTGCTTCAACAATGAGAATGGGAGCAGAAGGGATTAAAGTACGCGTGTCTGGCCGATTAGGAGGTGCCGATATGGCAAGAAGTGAGGAGTACAAAGAAGGAAGAACACCACTTCATACGTTCAGAGCAGATATTGATTATGCTTTAAAAGAAGCAGATACTGTTTATGGAAAGATTGGTGTAAAAGTTTGGATCTGTAAAGGAGAAGTTCTTGGAAAGAGAGACTTGTCTCCAAATGTAGGAGCCAAGAAAGAAGGTGGAGGAAGAAGAAGAGCTCCAAGAAGAAGAAAATAAGTTTAAGGATTAGATAACCAGAAGATATGTTACAACCAAAACGTGTTAAAAGAAGAAAAGTCCAGAAAGGCAGAATGAAAGGTATCTCTCAAAGAGGTGCTACACTTTCATTCGGGGCGTTTGGCTTAAAATCATTAGACTCTTCTTTCATTACGAACAGACAAATTGAAGCTGCTCGTATCGCTGTTACGCGTCGGATGAAAAGGGAAGGTCAAGTTTGGATTCGAATTTTTCCAGATAAGCCAATTACTTCCAAGCCTGCAGAAGTACGTATGGGTAAAGGTAAAGGTGCCTTAGACCATTGGGTTGCTGTAGTGAAGCCTGGTAGAATTATGTTCGAAATTGATGGAGTTACTAGAGAGACTGCAGAAGAAGCACTTCGATTAGCAGCTCAAAAACTTCCTGTGAAAACAAAAATTGTTGTACGAAGAGATTTAGTATAAAGCTGGTATTATGGCGAACAAAAAGATTAATTTTTCAGAATTCAGTGTAGAAGAGCTTCAAGATCGTTTGGAGGCTGAACAAACAAAACTTCAACAAATGAAGTTTAACCACGCTGTTTCTCAACTTGAGAATCCACTCAGCATCCGTGAAGCACGAAGAGATGTGGCGAGAATCAAAACAGAATTGAATAAACGTCAGAAAGCTGAATCAAATACTTAATGCGATGGAAGAAGTAAAACGAAATTTACGTAAGCAGAGAATTGGTGTAGTTACAAGCGATAAAATGGATAAAACAATTACGGTATCCGTTGAGCGTAAAGTAAAGCACCCGATCTACGGGAAGTTTGTGAAGAAAACGAAGAAGTACTCTGCCCACGACGAAAATAATGAGTGTAATGCTGGAGATACAGTCCGCATTATGGAAACTCGTCCCCTCTCTAAAAATAAGAGATGGAGATTAATTGAAATTTTAGAAAGAGCAAAATAATGGTACAACAGGAATCAAGACTAAAAGTTGCTGATAACAGCGGTGCTAAAGAAGTACTTTGTATCAAAGTACTCGGAGGCTCTAGGAGAAGGTACGCTTCTATCGGAGATCAAATCGTTGTAACTGTTAAGGATGCTTTACCATCTGGAAACGTGAAGAAAGGAACTGTTTCGAAAGCAGTTGTTGTTCGAACTCGAAAAGAGATCAAGCGTAAAGATGGTTCTTACATCCGTTTTGATGACAACGCATGTGTTCTACTTAACGAATCAGGAGAACCTAAAGGTACTCGTATTTTTGGCCCTGTAGCCAGAGAGTTGCGTGAAGGAGACTACATGAAGATTATTTCACTTGCACCAGAGGTATTATAAGATGAAAAGTATTCAAAAGAGATTCCAGCCTAAACTAAAGATCCGTAAGGACGATATTGTAAAAGTTATTGCTGGAGCAGATAAAGGAAAACAAGGGAAAGTACTTTCTGTTATTCCTGAGAAAAATAGAGCTGTGGTTGAAGGTGTGAACATTGTTAAGAAACACCAGAAGCCAAATGCAAATAACCCACAGGGTGGAATTTTGGAACAGGAAGCACCGATCCATATTTCAAACCTTATGGTGGTTGATTCGGAAGGCAACCCAACAAGAGTTGGTAGGAAAGTAGAAGACGGGAAATTGGTAAGGTTTTCTAAGAAATCTAAAGACCAAAAAATTATTAAGTAATGGAGCCGAGGTTAAAAACTAAGTACAAGGAAGAAATCGCCAACGGGCTGAAGGAGCATTTCCAGTATAAAACGGTTATGCAAATTCCTAAGTTGAAAAAGATTGTCTTAAATCAAGGTCTTGGAGCAGCTGTTTCCAATAAGAAGCTTGTTGAGACTGCTGCGGAAGAAATGGCACTTATTACAGGTCAGAAACCAGTAATTACTAAAGCTAGAAAAGCGATCTCAAACTTCAAGTTAAGAGAAGGAATGCCAATTGGAGTTAAAGTTACTCTTCGAGGAGAACGTATGTATGAATTTCTTGATCGCCTCATTAATGTTGCCCTTCCACGAGTTCGTGACTTTAGAGGGATTAACGATAAGAGTTTTGATGGTAGAGGAAATTTCACGCTTGGAATCACTGAGCAGATTATTTTCCCAGAAATCAATATCGACAAAGTAAGTCAAATCAATGGTATGGATATTACCATTGTGACTTCTGCCGATACCGATGAAGAAGCATATGAATTATTGAAAGGCTTTGGAATGCCATTTAAAAAACGCTAAACCAAGATTATGTCAAAGAAATCAGTTGTTGCAAGACAAAGAAAGCGTGAGAAACTAGTAGAGAAATACGCAGAGAAGCGTGCTCAGCTTAAAGCAGAAGGAGATTGGGAAGCATTAGACTTACTTCCTAAGAATTCTTCGAAAGTTCGTTTGAAAAATAGATGTTCCCTGACAGGAAGACCTAGAGGATATATGAGAACATTTGGTATTTCTAGAATCAAGTTTCGTGAAATGGCTAATCAGGGATTGATTCCTGGTGTTCGAAAAGCAAGTTGGTAAAAACATAGATAAGAAGAAAGATTATGGTTACAGATCCAATATCAGATTACTTAACAAGAATTAGAAATGCTCAAAAGGCAGCACATAGAATTGTTGAGATCCCAGCTTCTAACATGAAGAAGAAGATTACCGAAATTTTGTACGATAATGGGTACATCCTAAAGTACAAATTTGAGGATACAGATAACAAACAAGGAGTAATTAAAATAGCTCTTAAGTACGACCGAAACACAAAGATTCCTGCTATCAAGGAGCTGAAGCGTGTAAGTCGTCCTGGATTGAGAAGATACACAGGTGTTGACGATATGCCTCGAGTTCTCAATGGTTTAGGAATAGCTATTTTATCTACACCAAAGGGAGTTATTACCAATAAACAAGCAAAAGAAATGAAAGTTGGAGGAGAGGTCCTCTGCTATGTTTCTTAATAATAAACAGATTGAGATGTCAAGAGTAGGTAAATCACCGATTGAAATTCCAGCTGGAGTTGAAGTCCAAGTTGGCGAGAACAATGTAGTAAAGGTCAAAGGACCAAAAGGCGAGTTGTTGCAAAAAGTTGATGCAGACTTGGAAGTGAAAATTGATGGAAACATTGTCACTATCGAACGACCAACGGAGCAAAAGCGACATAAGTCTGCACATGGGCTTTATCGTTCTTTGATTAACAACATGGTTGTTGGAGTGAGCGAAGGATATAAAATTGAATTAGAATTACACGGTGTAGGATATAGAGCGAGTTCTTCTGGGAACAAGCTAGAACTTGCCTTAGGGTACTCTCACCCCATTGTTTTCTTACTTCCACCTGAAGTAAAAGTTTCCGCGGAAATGCAGAAGGGACAACCACCTATGGTTACTCTTGAGAGTCACGACAAGCAACTGATCGGACAAGTGGCAGCGAAAATTCGTTCTACTCGTAAACCTGAACCATATAAAGGAAAAGGTATCCGATTCAAAGGTGAACAAATTCGAAGAAAAGCTGGTAAAGCAGCAGCAAAATAAAATTAAAAGCTATGTTGTCTAAAGTAGCAAAGAGAATTAAGGTAAAAAGAAGAATTCGTAAGAAGATTTCTGGTACGAGCGCTAAGCCTAGACTTTCTGTTTTCAGAAGCAATAAGGCCATTTATGCCCAGATTATTGATGATTTGAGCGGACACACTTTGATGGCTGCTTCTTCCAGAGAGAAGGGCTTTGAAAGTGCAGGTACTAAAATCGATATTGCGAAAGCTGTTGGGAAAAAACTAGCTGAAAAAGCAACCGAGAAAGGTATTGATCAAGTTGTTTTTGATCGCGGTGGCTATTTGTATCACGGACGAGTTAAAGCACTTGCCGAAGGCGCAAGAGAAGGCGGCTTACAATTTTAAGAATAAGAATTATGAGTAACAGAAAAGATAATAAAAGGTTAAAGCCTGCTGAATTAGATCTCAAAGAGAAAGTAGTCGCAATTAATCGTGTTGCTAAGGTTACGAAAGGTGGTCGTACATTCGGTTTCTCTGCCATTGTTGTAGTAGGAAATGAAGATGGAATCGTTGGATATGGATTAGGGAAAGCTAGAGAGGTTAACGGAGCCATTACTAAAGGTATCGACGACGCCAAGAAAAATTTAGTTCACGTTCCAGTTTATAAAGGAACTATTCCACACGAACAATTGGGGAAGTATGGTGCTGGTAAGGTGTTAATCAAACCTGCTTCTGATGGTACCGGTGTTATCGCAGGTGGTGCAATGCGTGCTGTTATGGAGTTAGCTGGTATTCAAAATGTATTAGCTAAGTCTCTCGGGACATCTAATCCACACAACGTTATCAAGGCAACGATCAATGCATTAGAGAATTTGCGTGATCCAATGGTTGTAGCAAAACAACGTGGAATTACATTGGATAAAGTATTTAATGGATAATCATGAGTAAGATTCGGGTTACACAAGTTAGAAGCGCTATTAATAGACCTCAACGTCAGAAGGATACTATTAAAGCTTTAGGTCTTGGTAAATTAAATAAGACCGTAGAAAAAGAAGCCACACCACAAGTTTTAGGTATGGTAGAGAAAGTAAAACATTTAGTTAAAGTTGAAGAAGCTTAATCATGGATTTAAGTAATTTAAAACCCGCTGAAGGCGCTACTAAGAAAGCTAAGAAGCGATTAGGAAGAGGCCAAGCCTCAGGTAAAGGCGGAACTTCTACGCGAGGACACAAAGGTGCGAAATCACGTTCTGGTTACTCTAGGAAATATGGATTTGAAGGTGGTCAAATGCCGATTCAAAAACGCGTTCCTAAAAGAGGGTTCAAGAATATTAATCGTAAAGACTATTACACGATCAATTTAGCTCGACTTCAAGAAATTGTTACTAAGCACGATTTAAAAGAGTTGAATACTGCTACTCTTAAAGAATTGGGAATCGTTCCTAAATCTGCGAAAGTGAAAATTTTGGGAAGTGGTAATTTCTCATCAAATGTTAATGTAACAGTAGATGCATATACTACTTCTGCAAAAGAAGGTATAGAAAAAGCTGGTGGATCTGCTAATCTAGTAGACTAAATAGAATATGAAGAAGTTCATAGAAACATTGAAGAATATCTGGAAAATAGAGGATCTTAGAAATAGGATCCTTTATACGTTGGGTTTATTGTTGATTTTTAGGGTGGGTACATTCATCACCTTACCTGGGGTAGATCCTGTTGAGTTAAAGCGTTTAGTTGAGGCGAATGGAACAGGAGGTCTTCTAGGATTATTCAACACATTTGCTGGAGGAGCATTTTACCGTGCGGGGATTTTTGCCCTCGGAATCATGCCTTACATATCTGCTTCTATTGTGATGCAGTTATTAACTCTAGTAGTACCTACTTTCCAAAAAATCCAGAAGGATGGAGAAAGTGGCCGACGGAAAATTAACCAGTATACACGCTTTTTAACTGTAGTAATTACTGCTTTCCAGGCTATTGCTTACGTGGCATTTTTAAAGTCAGGGCAAAGTGGATTATCTGGTGCGGTTGATAATTTGAATGGTATTTTCCCAATTTCGACGCTCATTATCCTTACCGCAGGTACATTATTTGTGATGTGGCTTGGTGAGAAAATCACGGACGGAGGTATTGGTAACGGAGTTTCCTTATTAATTACAGTAGGGATTATCGCAGGTTTACCAAGTGCTTTAATTGGTGAGTTTTCAGCTAAAACTACTTCTGGTGGAGGTGCTTTAGTATTCTTCATTGAATTGTTGTTCTTATTAGGTGTTGTATTGGTTACTATTGCATTAGTACAAGCTACACGTAAAATTCCTGTCCAGTATGCTAAGCGTATGGTAGGTCGTGGTGGCAAGATGGCTGAAGTGGGCGGAGCTCGACAGTTCATTCCATTGAAGCTTAATGCCTCAGGTGTAATGCCAATTATCTTTGCTCAAGCATTGATGTTCCTACCTTCAACCATTGCTGGTTTTGTGGGAGGTGGCCAAGCCCCTACCGGTATTCTTGCTGAATTATCTAATCCGTTTAGTTTGATTTCCAGTGTTTTGACCTTCTTTTTAGTAGTGATCTTTACTTATTTCTATACAGCATTGATTATCAATCCGAACCAAATGGCGGATGATATGAAGAAAAATGGTGGGTTTATTCCGGGTGTTCGACCTGGGAAGAAGACTGCTAGTTTCATTGAAGGTATTCTAGATCGGATTACTTTACCAGGATCTATTTTCTTGGGCTTAATCGCGATTCTACCTACGTTTGCTCAATTAGCCGGTGTTAATGCCAATTTTGCATTATTCTATGGTGGAACATCACTATTGATTATGGTAGCTGTGGTATTAGACACACTTCAGCAAATTGAAAGCCACTTATTGATGCGTCATTATGATGGATTGATGAAAAGTGGAAAGAGTATCAACAAAGGTGGAAGATCTAGAGTTGGTGCTTCAGTATAATGATTAAACTGAAAACACAAGATGAGATAGAGCTCATCAGAAAAAGTTCTTTACTTGTTGCTAAAACTCATGCTGAAGTAGCCAAGCATATTCGACCAGGGATTACGACTAAGTCGTTGGATGTAATTGCGGAAACTTTTATTCGAGATCATGAAGGGGCTAAGCCGGCCTTTAAAGGTTATGGCGGCTTTCCCGCCACTTTATGTATTTCAGAAAATGAACAAATAGTTCATGGTTTTCCGAGTGATCGTGAAATTAAAGAAGGAGATATTCTCTCTATTGATTGTGGTGTAGAATGGGAAGGTTATTTTGGAGATTCTGCATTTACTTACCCGGTTGGTGATCAAACAGATGAAGTTTGGGATCTACTCATTGACACGATTGATTCTTTATATGTCGGTATTGATTGTGCACGAATTGGAAATCGGATTGGAGATGTAAGTTATGCGATCCAGAAGTACACTGAAATTGACCGTGGTTATGGTGTGGTTCGTGAGCTTGTTGGACATGGAGTAGGAAGTGCTTTACATGAGAGCCCGGATGTTCCGAATTATGGAAAGCGGGGTAGAGGACCTAAGATCAAAGAAGGTTTGGTGATTGCTATTGAGCCAATGATTAATGCAGGATCTCGAAAGGTGAAGCAGTTGAATGATGGTTGGACGATAATAACTGCAGACGGCAAGCCGTCTGCACACTTCGAACACACCGTCGCAGTTACGAAAAATGGACCCGATATCCTCTCTGATTTTGAGGTGATTTTTGAGTCAATAAAAAGTAACCCAAACATTAAGGATTTTAAAGAAAAAGTTAGATATTTGCAGACCAATTTTCAGGATGGGTAAACAAGGATTAATAAAACAGGATGGAACAATAACAGAGGCACTTTCCAATGCTATGTTCCGTGTAAAATTGGAGAATGATCATGAGATAATTGCGCACATCTCAGGCAAAATGAGGATGAATTACATCCGAATTTTACCTGGCGATAAAGTTGCAGTGGAATTATCTCCTTACGATTTGTCGAGAGGACGAATCACTTATAGATACAAATCTTAGAGTTATGAAAGTAAAAGCATCCATAAAGAAAAGAAGTGCCGACTGTAAAGTGGTACGTCGAAAAGGAAAACTATACGTAATTAACAAGAAGAATCCAAGGTTTAAACAACGTCAAGGATAATATTATGGCAAGGATAGCAGGTGTAGACTTACCAAAAAACAAAAGAGGACATATTGGCCTCACTTACATTTACGGAATCGGCAGAACTACTGCTGTAGATATTCTTAACAAGGCAGGAGTAGATCATTACACACGTGTGAACGACTGGACTGACGAAGACTTAACGAGTATCCGTAAGGTGATTGGTGATGAGTACAAAGTAGAAGGTCAACTTAGATCTGAAGTTCAACTGAACATTAAGCGATTAATGGATATCGGTTGTTACAGAGGACTCCGACACAGAAAAGGTCTTCCTTTAAGAGGACAACGAACTCAAACCAACGCTAGAACCCGTAAAGGAAAGCGTAAGACGGTAGCAAACAAGAAAAAATAACTCTGAAACGTTAGAAAATGGCGAAGACGAAGAAAAAAAGAAACGTAGCAGTAGAACCCCTTGGTTTATGCTATATCAAAGCAAGTTTCAACAATATTATTATAACATTTACCAATAAGCAAGGTCAGGTTATCTCTTGGTCTTCTGCGGGTAAAGTAGGCTTCAGAGGGTCGAAGAAAAGTACTCCTTACGCTGCCCAAGTGACTTGTGAAAATGCAGCTAAGCCTGCTTATGATGCTGGACTTAGAAAAGTTGAAGTGTTTGTAAAAGGCCCAGGTGCTGGTCGAGAATCTGCTATTCGAGCAATTTATTCTAACGGAATTGAAGTGTCTGTAATTAAAGACGTTACACCAATTCCTCATAATGGATGTCGACCTCCAAAACGAAGAAGAGTATAAAACTAGAAGATCATGGCAAGATATACAGGTCCAAAGACGAAGAAAGCTAGAGCATTAGGCTCTCCAATATATGGGTTCGATAAGAACTATGAGCGAAGAAAGTATGGCCCAGGTCAGCACGGTAATGCGCGAAGAAGACAACGTTCAGAATACGCTATTCAGCTTCAAGAAAAGCAGAAAGCGAAGTATACTTACGGTGTTTTAGAGCGTCAGTTCCGCAACTTATTTGAAGAAGCGAACCGAAGAACTGGTATTACTGGTGAAGTGTTGCTTCAACTTTTAGAATCACGTTTAGATAACGTTGTTTATAGATTAGGTTTTTCTAACTCTAGAAGAGGAGCTAGACAACTTGTATCGCACAAACACGTTACAGTTAACGGACAAATTCTAAGCATTCCGTCTTACCAAGTGAAAACTGGTGATGTTATCGGACTTAGAGACAAAACAAAGGTTAATCCTCAAGTAGAAGATTCTGTGAACAAAAGAACAGACTACTCTTGGTTAGCATGGGATGCTTCCGAAATGAAAGGAACATTTAATGAGCTACCAAGTAGAGAATTAATCCCAGAGAATATTAACGAGCAATTGATCGTAGAGCTTTACTCAAAATAAAAGACATTATACATGGCATTACTTGCTTTTCAACAACCAAATAAGATTATTCTTCAAAAGGCAGATGACTTTGATGGGTCATTTGAATTCAAGCCACTTGAGCCTGGTTTCGGTGTGACTATTGGAAATGCTCTTCGAAGAGTATTACTTTCTTCTCTAGAAGGATATGCAATTTCTGCAGTACGCATTTCTGGAGTTGATCATGAATTCTCTACCATTAAAGGTGTGTTAGAGGATGTGACGGAGATTATCTTAAACTTAAAGCAAGTTCGTTTGAAGAAGGTGATTGACGATGATTCAATGACATCTGAGCGCATTGCTATTGTTATTAGAGATAAAGAAGAATTCAAAGCTGGTGATATTGAGAAATTCACCACGTCATTCCAAGTTACTAATCCTGATTTAGTGATTTGCAATATGGATCGGAAAGTTGAGCTTGAGCTTGAACTGACTATCCAAAAAGGAAGAGGATACGTACCAGCTGAGGAAAATGTTAATCCTGAAGCGGAGTTAGGAACCATTGCTACTGATGCAATTTTTACTCCGATCAAGAATGTTCGATACCATGTTGAAAATACACGTGTTGAGCAAAAGACGGATTATGAGAAGTTGATTATTGAGATCACCACTGACGGAACGATCCACCCTGAAGAAGCCATTAAAGAAGCTTCAAAGATTTTAATTCAGCACTTGATGCTTATCACAGATGAGAATATCAGCTTTGATGAGAAAGAGGGTAATGAGACGAACGTTGTTGATGAGCAAATCCTTCACATGCGTAAGCTTCTAAAAACTCCATTAGAAGATATGGAACTTTCTGTAAGAGCTTATAACTGTTTGAAAGCAGCAAAAATCAATACGCTTCAAGAATTAGTACGCTACGACACCAATCAGCTATTGAAGTTTAGAAACTTTGGTAAGAAGTCATTGACTGAGATCGAAGCATTATTAGTAGAAAAAGGACTTTCATTTGGTATGGACTTAGCGAAGTTCAAACTTGACGAAGAATAATATTAAGGAACGATGAGACACGGGAAAAAAGTTAATCATTTAAGTAGAAAGGCAGGGCACAGAAAAGCATTGCTTACAAATATGGCTAGCCAACTGATTATGCATAAGCGTATCAGAACGACAGTAGCTAAAGCTAAAGCATTACGCGTTTTTGTTGAGCCGATCATTACAAGAGGAAAAGAAGACTCTACACATTCACGACGAATGGCATTTAAGTATTTGCAGAGTAAAGAAGCAGTATCTGAATTATTCGCTACTGTAGCTCCTAAAGTAGGGGATCGTCCTGGTGGATACGTACGTATCATCAAAACAGGTGTTCGTTCTGGCGATGCTGCTGAAATGGCATTTATTGAGCTAGTTGATTTCAACGAGGTATACGTTAAAGACGATTCTGCTAAGAAATCTAAGACTAGAAGAAGCAGACGAGGTGGTAAGAAGAAAGCAGGTGCCGAAGCTGCTGTAGCTACAGCAGCTACTACTGCAGCACAAGCAAAAGCTGAAGCTGAAGAAGCCGTAGAAGATGCTGGCGAAAAAATCAAAGGCACAGAAGAAGAATAGATCTGTGTATAAAAAGTATATAAAAACCCCAACCTTCGGTTGGGGTTTTTTACTTTTACACCATTATACACTAACCTGAAAACTATGAGCGAAATATTAGATATACACGCACGACAAATTCTAGATTCTAGAGGTAATCCAACTGTAGAAGTTGATGTAATTACCGCCAGTGGCGCATTCGGAAGAGCTGCCGTTCCCTCTGGCGCATCTACCGGAGAGCATGAAGCCGTAGAACTGAGAGATGGTGGTGACTTATTTATGGGCAAAGGTGTTAGTAAAGCCGTAGAAAATGTAAATACAATCATCGCTCATGAGTTACTCGGTTACGATGTTACCGACCAAAATCTCATCGATCAAATCATGTTGGATGTAGATGGCACACCAAATAAAGGCAAGCTGGGTGCTAATGCTATTCTTGCAGTTTCTCTTGCCGCTGCCAAGGCAGCGGCTAATCTCCTGGCTACACCATTGTACCGATACATCGGCGGAGTAAGCGCCAATACACTACCTATTCCACTCATGAATATTATCAATGGTGGAAGCCATGCCGATAATAGTATCGATTTTCAAGAATTTATGATCGTTCCACTCGGTGCCGATACGTTCTCTGAATCACTACGGAAAGGTGTAGAAGTATTTCACAACCTTAAAAAAGTATTGAAAGCAGGGGGCTATTCAACCAATGTAGGCGATGAGGGTGGTTTTGCTCCGAACATTAAGTCGAACGAAGAAGCCATTGAAACGGTATTGAAAGCCATTGAATCAGCCGGCTATAGACCAGGTGAAGATGTTATGATTGCTATGGATGCTGCAGTATCCGAATTCTACGACAAAGCATCTGGCTTATACCATTTCCATAAGTCGGATGGCGCTAAGCGATCTTCCGATGAAATGGTAGACTACTGGGCCAATTGGGTGAATAAATACCCGATCATTTCTATCGAGGATGGTTTAGATGAAAACGATTGGGATGGTTGGGCGAAACTCACGTCCAAATTGGGCGATAAAGTCCAATTAGTCGGCGACGATTTATTTGTAACCAATACGGAGCGCCTGAAGAAAGGAATCGATACTGGGGTAGGGAACTCCATCCTTATCAAGGTGAATCAAATTGGCTCACTTACTGAAACGATCAGTGCGGTAGATATGGCAAATCGAGCAGGTTATACTAGTGTGATGAGTCACCGTTCTGGAGAAACAGAAGATACGACAATTGCAGACTTAGCTGTAGCCTTAAACACTGGCCAAATCAAAACAGGATCTGCGTCAAGAACCGACCGTATGGCGAAATACAATCAGTTACTTCGAATTGAAGAGGAATTGGGCGATACGGCCTACTTCCCAGGAAAGGATTACAAGTTCTTTTAGTAGGCAGTTTACAGTAATAAATAGAAGCTATTAACCCCTCGGCAAAGCCGAGGGTTTTTTAGTCTAGTCTAATAAGCTACTCCCTAACTAATCCACGAATGCCAGTGCATATGTGTACAACGCTCGAAACAAACCAACTATCTTTGAAACATGAATTGGTACCAACGCATTACCTCTAGCAAGTACTTCAATAAATACCTCATCGCTTTGGCGTTGTTTGCCCTTATTATGTTGTTCTTAGACAGCTTTAGTGTCTTGAAATTGATCGAGAGGAAATCTGAGCTGAAGGAGTTGAGAGACCAAAAAGAGTTTTACGAAGAAGGCATTGTTCAAATAGAGGAAGATGCAGCGGCTTTCGAGAACGATCCAGCGGCTTTAGAGAAGTTTGCCCGCGAAGAATACCGGATGAAGAAAGACGACGAGGACGTCTTTGTAATCGTAGAAGAAGATAAATAGTATAAGAAACCCCCAACCTTTGGTTGGGGGTTTTGCTTTCAACGAACGATCATGTTCGCAATTAGTTCAAATTACTGTTGTTCTGCTCAAACAAGTTAATCACAACTTGGTTCAGCAACTTACCGCCAAAATCAAGCAACTGATCATCAGTCGGGAAAGGCTGTTGGCCAGCCTGAATCTTTGCTATACTTTCTTGACTCAACGCCCGCTCATCCCCACGGAATTGAGCATACACATTTTGCCAAGCTTCTTCGCGCTCAAGCGGAATAGTAGCCACAACTTCATTTTTTCGATTGTCGGTGTACTGCGCAGAACCCTCAATCCGAATTGGCTTTGCTTGTGTCGTTTCTAATACATCAGCGTAAACCGTTCCATACTGAGGTTGTCTAACCGTATTGCCCTCGTTGTCTTTAACATCTCTATAACCTACAATCACCTGCTGTTGGTCTCTATACTGACGCTGTTGCTGCTGATCTTGCCCCACAATTAAACGGGTCACATCCAGCAATACATCATAATCGTAATTGATGCCCGACTGGCGCTGAGTATGGTAAAGCACCCATGGATCAGTGAAAACGCCCTGACGAATAGATAATAAGTCGCTTTCAAAATTCGAAGGCAATTGGCCACCAGTACTGTTCTTCATTTGTACATATACATTGGTTGAACCTTTGATTTTTGCTTCAGCACGCTTGTCTAAGGCATCTAAATAATCATAGTCAAACTCAATCAACCGGTCGTACAAGTCATACGCTTCACGCGCTTTCATCTTGTCGCCTGAATTCAACAACGTAGTAGCCGTATTGTATAAATTGTTCGAAGCTTTCTTTTTGGCCTCATTCGCCTCTACATCAATATTTGGAATGTCAAATTGCGCTTCCCGACCGTCTACATATAACGGTAAAAGGGGAACTACAGCAATCTCGCGAATTTGCATCTTGTCATAAATATTGTAAATGTCTAGCCATTTTGATGGATCGCTATTCACTTGTTGTTTTAAATACTCGATACTTGCTAAATCGCGGTCTGTGGCCTTTTTATAGGCATCCTCTAAAATTCCAACCTGACGCTCATTGTTCGGGTTTTTCTTTAATTTAATGGATGCATTCGTAATCGAACTGTCTAAATCAGATCCGCTAGTCGCTTTACTTCCCCCACAAGAAAATAGCAGCCCTGCTGCAAACAAAAGGGAAAGAAAGTAAGAAATTGTTTTCATGATAAATTATAGTGGTTATGAATGTAAAAATAGGTATTCCCTGCTTCTTTACCGAAAATTTAATGCCAGTTCCACAACCTTGTTATGTAGACTGATTCTAAATTTTGACTTTTTCATGACATTTACACCTACCAAAAGTCTACTTTGCTCATAAACAGGCAATTGTATGGCTGTTTATAAGCCAACCTTCAAGTGTTCAAAAGTTAACAGTTCATTAAAGAAATACGCGCCGCTAACATAACTTTGCGGTGTTAAAACCTACCGATGGTAACAAAGAATAAAGCATTTAGATATTTACTGTTCTTCTCCGCTTTTCTCCTACTTTCTTCTGCGGTCTTTGCACAAGAATTAGATGGGTATAAACTCTTCCAACAAAACTGTGGCGCTTGCCATAAAGCTGATGCCGACTACACAGGTCCGGCACTTCAACCTGCCCTCGACAATTGGGATGGGGATAAGGAAGCCATGTATACTTGGGTAAGAAATTGGGGACAAGCAGTTGAATTAGGCGAAGGAGGCGATCCTAGATTTGCAAGAGCTGTTGAAGTGCAAGACTATGATGCTAGCGCGATGAACCTTTTTCCAACCTTAGACGACGCCAAGCTAGACGCCATCTTTGCATGGGTAGCCAATCCCGTAACACCAGGTGGTGGCGTTAGTGGTGGAGAAGTCACTGCGCCAGTTGCTCAAACGGGAATAAACTGGTTGCTCGTAGGTGTTTTAGCATTATTACTCATCCTATCACTCATCCTTGCACGTATTTCGCAAAACGTAGAGAAACTCATCTATGAGCGCGATGGTGATCCGCTTCCAGAGCCAGTTTCACTGAAGGATAGAATTTTAAATAAGAAATTATTAGGCTTCCTTTCATTGTTAGCCTTCGGTTTCCTCGGATACTCTCTTTATGTAAACGCCGCGAACTTAGGGCGTTCACAAGGATATGCCCCGGAACAGCCAATTGCATTTTCGCATAAACTACACGCCGGAACGTTAGAAATCAATTGCCAATATTGCCACTCTTCTGCAGCAGTCAGCAAGAGTGCTTCTATTCCTTCCATGAATATCTGTATGAACTGTCATAAGCAAGTGGAAGCAGGACCAACAGGCGAAACGCAACAAATCGCGAAGATCTATGAAGCCACCGGTTGGAATACAGAAACATTGGCCTATGACCTTGAACCAGGTGCACCAATTGAGTGGGATCGAATACATAACCTTCCAGATCACGTTTTCTTCAGCCACGCACAACACGTTAGCGCAGGAGGAATCGAATGTCAGACCTGTCACGGTCCAGTCGAAGAAATGGAAGTACTTACACAATATTCAAACTTGTCTATGGGCTGGTGTATTAACTGCCATAGAGAAACAAAAGTCCAATTCGAAGACAATGCCTACTATGCAGATACTTTCAAAGAGTATCATAAAAATGTTAAGGATGGCAAATTGGACTTTGTTACCGTAGAAACTATTGGTGGTTTGGAATGTCAGAAATGCCACTATTAATCTAATTAAGAATTCAAACCTCGTTTGATGAGCAATAAAAAATATGTTAAAGGAATTGAAGAGCTGGATATGAATATCCAGCTTCCTGTGGTCACTAAAGATGAGTTTCCTCAAGAAGCACCTGCTCTTGATTACTTCAATGACAATTTACAGAAGGAAGACACTTCACGAAGAGACTTCTTAAAAGTGATGGGATTTAGTATTTCAGCAGCTGCCCTGGCGGCCAGCTGTAAAATCCCAGTGAAAAAAGCCATTCCCTATACCTTCAAGCCAGAAGCTGTTACCCCAGGTAAAGCTTCTTACTACGCCTCTACCTTCTTTGATGGACGCGAGTTTGGAAGTATTTTGGTGAAAACTCGTGAAGGACGCCCAATTAAAGTAGATGGGAACCCAGAATCTCCACTTACTAAAGGAGGTTCTACTTCTGCTATGCAAGCATCTGTGCTTTCTCTCTACGATTTCCACCGCTTCAAAAGCCCAATGATTAATGGCGAAGCCGCCACTTGGGATACTGCAGATGCCGACGTGAAAGCAGCATTGAATGGTGCAGGTAGAAAAGTACTTCTGACTTCTTCCATCATTTCTCCTTCTTTAAAGAAAACGATTCAAGGCTTAGCAGATAAATACAACGTAGAGCATGTGACCTACGATGCTATGTCTGTTTCAGCTATGATCACGGCTAACGAGAAGTCATTCGGACACAAAGCCATCCCTTCTTATAAATTAGAAAATGCAGATGTAATCGTCAGCTTTGCTGCCGATTTCCTTTGCGGATGGCTCGATCACATTACCATGAACCAAGGTTATGTGGCCAACCGTAAGATCAACCCAGAGAACCCAACATTATCTAAGCATTACCAAGTAGAAAGTAATATGTCGCTTTCTGGAGCCAATGCTGATGTTCGTGTTCCTGTGAAACCTTCACAACAAAAAGCGGCCCTCTTCCAATTATACAACCTGTTAGCTGGTAAAGTAGGAGGAAGCGCTATTTCTGGAGTGCCTTCAGAAGATCTTAGCAACGGAGAGTTAGAGCGAATGGCAGATGATTTAGTTGCTGCCCGCGGAAAATCTGTTGTTCTTTGTGGTGCGCACGACGAAGAATCGCAACTCGTAACCAATGCCATCAATGCCATGTTGGGCAATATTGGTTCAACCATTGATTTCAATCGAACACTTAACACGCGACAAGGCGTTGATGAAGACTTTATACAGTTAGTCAACGACTTAAACAGCGGTAGTGTTTCTACATTATTAACCTACAATGCGAACCCAGCTTACAATTCGCCATTGGCAGAAGAATTTGCTACTGGTGCAGGTAAAGCAACAGTGATCTCATTCGACTGTCAGCCGAATGAGACCAACGCATTGGCTTCGCATATTCTCCCTGATAATCATTACTTAGAAAGTTGGGGCGATGCAGAACCTTATTCTGGAAGTTTCAGCTTCCAACAACCTGCTATCCAGCCTTTATTTGATACACGTCAGTTTGGAGACTCGCTATTAGCATTAGCTGATTCTGAGCAATCATTCTACGATGTACTTCAAGAAGAATGGGCAGGTAAAGCAGATTGGGATGAGGTGATTCGAAATGGATTTATGCACCAAGCCGCAGTTCCAGCCGTGTCAGTAAGTGCTGGAAATGCCACAGTTAGTGGAATTTCTTATTCTGCTCCTGCTGTTTCTGGTGTTGAATTAGTCCTCTTTGAAGATAAAATGGGTGCGGGAGAACATGCGCGCAACCCTTACATGCAAGAATTGCCAGACCCAGTATCGAAAGTTACTTGGGGCAACTGTGCATATGTGTCTTCAAAATACGCAAAAGAATTAGGCCTCTTCAAAGACCGGAACATCAAGCCAGGTAAGAAAAATCACCATGTTGTTCGTGTAACCGCAAATGGGAAGAGTATTGAATTACCATTAGTAGTTCAGCCAGGTGTTCCAACAGGTGTAGTTGCTATTCCAGTTGGTTATGGGCGAACTATTGAAGGATTAACTGGAAATGAAACAGGTGAAAGTGGCTTTAAATTAGCTGCAGCCAATGGCGCTGGTTTCTCATACACGGGAACTGCTACTGTTGAAGGTACTGGTAAAATGACGCGGGTAGCACAAACACAACTTCACCACACTATCGACGATGATCGACCTGTTGTGAAAGAAGCTACATTAGCCGACTATAAAGAGAAACGAAACGCGGGAAATTACGAGAAAGATGTTTCCGAAGCCTATAGAAAACTGGTAGAGGATATATCACTTTATCCTGACCGTGACTTTCCTGGTCACCACTGGGGAATGAACATCGATCTCAACTCTTGTACAGGTTGTGGTGCATGTGTAGTATCCTGTAATATCGAGAACAATATTCCTATTGTAGGGAAAGAAGAAGTAGCCAACGGCCGTGAAATGCACTGGTTGCGAATTGACCGCTATTATGCAACAGATATTGATGGCGACAAAGAATTGGAGAACCCATCTGTGGTATTTATGCCAATGATGTGTCAGATGTGTGATAACGCGCCTTGTGAAAATGTTTGTCCAGTAAACGCCACCAACCACAGTTCAGAAGGGCTGAATCAAATGGCCTATAACCGTTGTATTGGTACAAGATACTGTGCGAACAACTGTCCGTACAAAGTACGTCGTTTCAACTGGTTCGATTACTGGGGTGCTGATTCATGGGGTCCTAAGAACGACCACATGCACGGCAAGAAAGAACACGTGTCCGAAGCGATGCGTAATGACCTCACTCGAATGATCTTGAACCCGGATGTTACCGTACGTTCTAGAGGAGTTATTGAGAAATGTTCATTCTGTGTTCAGCGTATCCAAGAGCAGAAGCTCGATGCGAAGATTAATGGCGTAGCGATGGACCCAAGTGCGATTAAAACGGCTTGTCAGAGTGCGTGTCCTACCAATGCTATTGTCTTTGGCGATATGAATAATCCAGACAGTGAACTATCTAAGTTGAATGCGGAGAAACGGATGTACCACGTGTTAGAAGAAACACACGTATTGCCTTCTGTATCCTATATGACAAAGATTACGAATTCAGCAATAGCACCTTTCGATAAATTAGATGAAGGGCACTTCTCAGAGGAACACATTAGCCACGATAAAGGGCACGGAGGAGATCATGGTGATGATCATGGCGATAGCCATGGTGCAGATGCAGCGCATGGTGCTGATCATAGCTCAACAGAAGAACACGATAACGGACATTAATAAACGAATAAGCAGATCCTGCAAAATAGATATTTATGGCACAATTTGAATCGCCGGTAAGAGAACCCCTGATAACAGGGCATAAAACATACAAGCAGATCACCGATGATATTGCTACGCCTACGGAGGGGCGTCCGCCACTCATTTGGATGGTATGTTTCGCTGTTTCATTGGCATTACTTACTGTAGGCGTCATTAGTATTGGATGGACGATTTATAAAGGAATTGGTTCTTGGGGACTCAATAAAACCATTGGATGGGCTTGGGATATTACCAACTTCGTATGGTGGGTAGGTATTGGTCACGCTGGAACTCTAATTTCTGCGATTTTATTGTTGTTCCGTCAGAAGTGGAGAACAGCCGTTAACCGTGCTGCAGAGGCCATGACGATTTTTGCGGTAATGTGTGCTGGATTGTTCCCGTTAATCCACATGGGACGTATTTGGGATGCGATGTTCATTTTCCCTTATCCAAATACGCGTGGTCCGCTATGGCCGAACTTTAACTCGCCATTATTATGGGACGTTTTCGCGATTTCTACGTATTTAACAGTATCGGTATTATTCTGGTACTCAGGGCTAATCCCCGATGTAGCTACGCTACGAGACAGAGCGAAAGGCAAATTTAGAAAAGCAGCGTATAACTTATTATCGTTTGGATGGACGGGCACTGCGAAGCAGTGGCAACGTTTCGAATATTTGTCGCTCGTATTAGCAGGTCTTGCTACGCCATTAGTACTTTCCGTACACACCATCGTATCATTTGACTTCGCCACTTCAGTGATTAAAGGGTGGCATACTACCATCTTTCCACCATACTTCGTTGCGGGTGCGATCTTCTCCGGATTTGCTATGGTACTTACACTCATGCTCGTAACACGACACGTATTCAAGTTAAAAGACTATATCACCCTCGGACACATTGAGTCGATGAACAAGGTCATCTTACTCACAGGTTCAATTGTAGGAGTAGCATACCTTACAGAGCTTTTCATGGCCATCTACTCTGGTGAACGTTATGAAACATGGGCATTCCTTGGAAACAGAATTAGTGGTCCGTATGCCTGGGCATACTGGATTATGATGTCTTGTAACGTGATTTCACCTCAGATTTTCTGGTTCAAAGGGGCTCGAAGAAACGTAATGATCACTTTCATCATGTCACTCTTCATTAACGTAGGTATGTGGTTTGAGCGATTTGTAATTATTGTGACTTCATTGTTCCAAGATTATATTCCTTCAAGTTGGAGTTACTATTGGCCAACACCAGTAGAGTGGGGTATTTACATCGGGACATTCGGTTTGTTCTTCACATTATTCTTCCTATTTGCAAGAACTTTACCAGTAATTGCGATGGCAGAAGTGAAGTCGATCTTAAGAACTTCTGGAGATCAGTATAGAGAAAAAACATTAGATAAAGTAAAAGAAGAACCAGTTTACACGGAAGTGGGAGTTGGCGAACTGTCTAAAAAATAACTATGGATACCAAAAAGGTTTTAGTAGGCATGTTTGATGATGATGCCGTCTTTTTGAAGGCGATTAAAGCCATTCGATCAGAAGGGATTCGAATTGATGACGCATTTATGCCTTTTCCAGTGCACGGATTTGAAGAAGCACTTGGAATGAAAGAATCGAAATTGCACGTTGGTGGCTTTTGGATGGGACTGTTCGGTTGTTTGTTCGCGCTAAGCTTCATTTTCTACGTGACCAATATTAGCTGGCCAATCAACTGGGGAGGGAAACCTTCTAATTCAATCTTGGCTTGGATTCCGATTACATTCGAGGTCACTGTATTATCAGCAGCTGTGAGCATGTTCTTCGCTTTTATTATTCGAAATACATTATTCCCTGGGAAGAAACCAATTGTTATCGATGAACGACTAACCGATCACATGTTCGCCATTACATTCGATATGGCTAAAATGGACGATTCAGACGTGAATGAAGTGAAAGGATTACTTGAAAAAAATGGTGCTATAGAGTTAAAAGAAGCAGAAACAGAGGCTTCTAAACTTTTGGCTTTAAGATAAAATTTGATATTTAGCATGAAACCTATCGAAATAGCAAAATATTTAGCTCCTGTACTACTAGCAGTAATAGTGATGGTGACCTGTAAACGAGATTACTCGAAGCCAGGTAGAGAATACGCACCAGATATGGCCCACTCAAAAGCCTATGAGACCTATACTAAGGTAAAAGATAATACGGCGTTTGAAGATGGCTATACTGCTTTAGAGCCTGCAAAAGGATCTATCGCTAGAGGTCAGAAAGTATACCATGGGGATGATACTCCCGAAGGCTATACGTTAGCTACAGCCAGCGATGAAAATCCATTAGCGCTTACTGACGAAGCTTTAGCAAGAGGAAAGGAAGTCTACTCCATTTATTGTACGCCTTGTCACGGGCCTAAAGGAGATGGAGAAGGTACAGCTGTCCTTGGAAGTAATTACAACTTAGCAGCTCCACCGATCAATTTTACGGCACCAACCGGAGAGTGGACTTCAGGAAGAATATTCCACGTAATCAATTACGGCAAAGGGAATATGGGGGCTTATGCTTCTCAAATTGCCTATGATGATAGATGGCGATTGGTGCATTACGTGAAATCATTAAATAACGCGAATACAGCTACAACTGCCGATGGTAGTCAAACAGCTTCAAAATAACTAGCGACAGAGAAAGTCAATTATGGAACAACGATTTGTATTTGGAAATAAAGCGAAAACGTTTGCAGGCATCCTTGCTGTTGCAGGCTTAGTCTTATTTCTCTTAGGAGCATTTACCACTGAGCATACTGCACAACGTGCTTGGACCAGTATCTTATTCAACAACTTATTCTTTACTTGGATTGCACTCATTGGAGGATTTTTTGTAGCGGCATTCGGTTTAGGGTATTCTGGATGGCATACACTTATTAAGCGAATTCCAGAAGCTATGGGGCATTTTATAGTGCCTGGAATCATCATGATTTTGGTGATTTTTGTACTAGGTGGCAAACACATTTATGAGTGGACCGATCATCACGTTATTGAGCAAGATGGCTTACTTCAAGTGAAACAATGGTGGTTGAATAGTAAAATGTTCATCTTGTTTACCCTAGGTTGGTTAGCAGCGATGGGCGGAATGTTTTACTTACTTCGCCGTAACTCTGTAAAGTTGGATGAAACAGGTGATTACCGTATTTTTAATAAATCACTTGTTATCTCTGCAGTTTTCTGTTTCTTTTTCGCTGTAATGAATTCTGTATCTACTTGGCACTGGGTTATGAGTACAGAACCACACTGGTATTCTACTTTATACGGTTGGTACTTATTTGCCAGTTCATTGGTGTCAGGAATTGCAGTAATGACGTTGATTCTTATCTTTTTAAAGCGTCAAGGCTATCTACCACGAGTGAATATGAACCACTTCCACGATTTAGGGAAGTTTCTGTTTGCATTTAGTGTGTTTTGGACATACCTATGGTTTTCACAGCACATGTTGATTTGGTATGCCAACATTCCGGAAGAAACGGTGCACTTTAGATATTTATATGACAATCACGGATTCTTGTTTTTCTTCTCATTGATTTTGAATTTCTTGATTCCATTAATCGTATTGATGTCTAGAGATGCGAAAAGAAACTTGAATACTTTAATGTTTGTTTCATGTGTAATTTTGTTAGGCCACTGGATCGATTTCTTCTTAATGATTCGTCCTGGAGCAGATAAGTTCTTAAGTCACCATAAACATGAGCACATTGTTCAAAGTATTGGTATTACTGAGATTGGAGCTATGTTGATGTATGCTGGAATTTTCATTTTTGTAACCCTTTGGGCACTTACAAAAGCGAATATTGTTCCGCTAAATCACCCATTTGAAAGAGAAAGTGTTGAACACCATATTTAAAAAGCGTAAATGAGTTTTAATAATTTTCTAATAGTACTTTTTGTTATTGCAACCATCGTTATCGTGATGGCGCAAATAGCCAAGTTGGGCGACATGATCACCAACTTGAAGAAAGATCCTGAAAAAGCAGAAGAAGAGTCTTCTACGAACCTCGCATTGTTATTCATTGTAAGCGGATTATTATTCGTTGGCTTAATTACATGGTCGTATTTCAACCAACAACCACGCTTTTTACCAGAAGCTTCTTCTGAACTTGGTAGAGATTGGGATTGGTTGTTTTACATTGTTTTCTCGCCACCTATTGTATTGATCTTCTTTATTACGCACGCCTTATTATTTTGGTTTGTCTACAAGTACAGTTATAAAAAAGGTCGGGTAGGCTTCTATTTCCCGGAGAGTATCAAACTTGAAATGATTTGGACTGTTGTTCCTGCAGTGGTTATGATTGCCTTGGTGGGACTTGGTCTTGGTAAGTGGATTAAAGCCACTTCACCTCCTTCCGAAGATGCGATGCACATTCGAATTACAGGTATGCAGTTCAAGTGGATGATTAACTACGCTGGAGACGACGGTGAATTTGGAGATCGTGATATTCGTAAGTGGGGTAAAGAGTTTGGAATTCAAAACCTTTTAGGACTTGATCCAACAGACGCGGAAGGCTATGATGATATTTATCCAGATGAAATTGTTGTTCCTGTGAATCAGGAAATTGCATTCGATATAAATGCATTGGATGTGTTACATGATTTTTATTTGCCGAATTTCAGAATCAAGATGGACGCTGTTCCAGGAGTTCCGACACGGATAAAAATCAAACCAGATGTGACTACCGCACAGATGCGAGAGAAATTAGGTGATCCTGATTTCGAGTATGAGATTGCTTGTGCAGAGCTTTGTGGGACAGGACATTGGAACATGAAAAAAGTATTACGAGTGGTTAGTCAAGAGGAATACGACGAATGGCTTGCTTCGCAAGCCACGGCGAAAGCCATCTACTACCAACCACTTCTAGATAAACTAGAAAAAGAAAAGAATCTTGCTATGCAAGGTGCTGATAGTGAAGAAACAGTTTTGAATTAAAAAGAAATAGCAACTATGCAAACGCATACCGAGCACGAAGTACACACCGATCATCATGTACATGATGATCACCATCATGATCACCACCACGAAGAGTCTTTTATCACAAAGTACGTCTTCAGTCAAGATCATAAAATGATCGCTAAACAATTCCTAATAACAGGAATTATTTGGGCAGTTATTGCTGGTTTAATGTCTGTTTTATTCCGTATTCAACTGGCTTACCCAGACCAAACATTCCCATTCTTGGAACGTTTATTTGGTAAATGGGCAGAAGGTGGCCAAATTTCCGCAGACTTTTATTACCAATTGGTGACCATGCACGGAACCATCTTGGTATTCTTCGTATTAACCGCTGGATTAAGTGGAACCTTTAGTAACTTACTTATTCCACTTCAGTTAGGCGCTCGTGATATGGCTTCTCCATTCATGAACATGCTGTCATACTGGTTCTTCTTTTTGTCCGGATTTGTAATGCTACTTTCTTTCTTTCTCCCTACTGGAGCTGCTAGTGGTGGTTGGACTGCCTATCCACCACTTAACGCATTACCATGGGCTGCGAAAGGATCTCAAGCTGGGGTAGACTACTGGTTAATCTCTATTTCTTTATTCATTATCTCCGTATTACTCGGTGGGCTGAACTATATTTCGACTGTGATCAACATGCGTACGAAAGGAATGTCGTTCAAGCGTATGCCACTTACTGTTTGGGCGTTCTTTTTTACTGCTATTATCGGATTACTTTCATTCCCAGTGCTCTTAGCAGCAGGAGTATTAATGTTATTCGATCGAAACTTTGGTACAAGCTTCTTCTTATCCGATATTATTTCTAGTGCGGGAGAAGTCATGCCTAACGTAGGTGGTAACCCTATATTATTCCAACACTTATTTTGGTTCTTAGGGCACCCAGAAGTATATATTATCATTCTTCCGGCGATGGGTATTGTATCACATATCCTATCCACAAATTCTCGTAAGCCAATTTTCGGGTATAGCGCCATGGTTTATTCCATCCTAGCTATTACCATTATTGGTTTCTTAGTTTGGGCACACCACATGTTCGTTACTGGAATGAACCCTTCACTGGGAGTTGTGTTCACCATCTTTACGTTATTGATTGCTGTTCCATCAGCCATAAAGGTCTTCAACTGGTTAACCACCCTCTGGAAAGGAAATATTCGACTCACTCCTGCGATGTTATTTGCATTGGGTTTTGTGTCGCTTTTCATTAGTGGTGGTCTTACTGGAATTTACTTAGGGACGAACTTCCTAGATCTTCACCTGCATGATACTTATTTCGTAGTAGCTCACTTCCACATTGTAATGGGTGTTGCTGCCTTCTTCGGAACATTTGCAGGGGTTTATCACTGGTTCCCTAAGATGTATTCAAGATACATGAATAGAACACTGGGTTATATCCATTTCTTTATCACTTTCCTCGGTGCTTACTTGGTTTTCGGACCGATGCACTGGTTAGGACTAGGTGGTGTACCTAGACGTTACTATAGATTTGATGCGTTTGAATTCTCTAGCCAGTTCGATGATGTGAATAAGATCATTACGATTGGTGCCATTATCTCAGTATTTGCTCAGTTTTTATTCATCTACAACTTCTTCAATAGCATTTGGAGAGGACGTAAGATGAAGGAGAAAAACCCTTGGAGATCAAACTCACTCGAGTGGACGGCGTCTATCGAGCCAATCCACGGAAACTGGCCTGGAGCGATTCCTGAAGTACATAGAGGTGCTTATGAGTATGGGAAAGATGGGTATGAGTACATGCCTCAAACAGTTCCTGTAGGACAAGAGCATACTGTAGAACAAGTAACTGCAACTTCTTCATCAACCAATGCTGAAGTAAAACATGTCGAATAAACAGACATATCAAAATATATCCATTGCTTCCCTTTTAGCCGCTAAGCTAAAAGACTACATGGTATTGGCTAAAATGCGCCTAAACCTCATCGTAGTGTTTTCAGCAATTATGGGGTATATCTTTGCGGGTACTGCAGCTGCTTCTAGTTTGGTTTGGTTATTCCTGGGTGGTTTTTTAGTCACCATGTCATCCAATACCATTAATCAGATATTGGAACGTGATTTTGATAAGCTGATGAAGCGAACTCAAAACCGACCTATTCCAAATGGCCGAGTAGGTGTTATGGAAGCCTGGTTGATCGCAGGTATTTCTGGATTACTCGGTTTAGTGATTTTGTGGATGTTTTTTAATCCTATTGCTTCACTATTAGGTGCTTTGTCTTTGTTTGTTTATGCCTTCATTTACACACCAATGAAGCGTTTCTCTCCTTTAGCTGTGTTTATTGGAGCAATTCCTGGTGCTCTACCTCCAATGATTGGTTGGGCAGCAGCTACAGGAGGTTTAACTTTTGAAGCTTGGGTCTTGTTTAGTTTTCAATTCCTTTGGCAATTCCCGCATTTCTGGGCCATTGCTTGGTTGGCCTTTGAAGATTACAAAAAAGCAGGTTATAAGTTACTACCCGATGGCGAGAAGACGAATAACATGCCTATCCAGTCAATAATTTACTGTTTGGCTTTAGCTTTCTTGGCATTTGTACCCTTCTATTTTGAAATGATTTCACTAACTGTTGCTTTAGTTTGTGCTATTGCTGCGGTGTTTTATATGGTTCCTGCCATTCGTTTACTCAGGAACAAAGATGATGTTCATGCGAAGCAGCTGATGTATGCTTCTTTTTTATATTTACCGGTAGTCTTTACCGCATTAGTAATTGGTTAGTTATGGCAGTAGATATGATACCACCCCAGCCGAAAAAGTTCTTTGCGCAACGTTTTGCGCTCTGGCTAGGTATGATCTCTATGTTCATGGCCTTTGCGGGCTTTACCAGTGCTTATATTGTTCGCCGTGCCCAGTCAGATTGGTTGGAGTTTAATCTTCCGATAACCTTCTACATTAGCACTGCAGTCATCGTGTTAAGCAGTATCACTATGATTTATGCTAACCATGCCTATAAACACGATCAATATGATCGCTTTCGCAATCTTTTGACCCTTACATTCATTCTTGGGTTAGGATTTGCAGTATTGCAATACTTTGGGTGGCAAGCGATGAAAGACATGAAAGTATTTATGGGTGGCGAAGATGCCAACCCAGCAGGTTCATTTGTATACATAATTAGTGGCTGGCATATGCTCCACTTAGCTGGAGGCCTTTTTTTGATGGCTATTGCATTATATCGTTCGTTCTTTGTGTTCAAAGATCCAGCAACTTCAATTGTGAAAAATATTGAACCGAATAAAGGTATTCGGATGGATTTATTGTCCACGTATTGGCATTTTGTTGATGTCCTGTGGATTTATTTACTCATCTTCTTTTTAATAAATAAATAGAATAATGGCAAGTACTGATATCAGCCATGAGATAGACTGGAAAGGTGGAAATAGACCCTTTCAAGCGCGCTACGGCAAGCTTATGATGTGGTATTTTTTAGTATCGGATGCGTTTACATTCACCACATTTTTGGTGACTTATGGACTCATTCGTTTTAGTAGCACAATTTGGCCCGACCCGAACCAAGTTTTTAACGCCATGCCTTTCTTGCATGGGGTGAAAGTTCCCCTTGGATTTGTAAGTATCATGACCTTTATCTTGATCTTAAGCTCGGTATTCGTTGTACGTGCGGTTCAAGAGGGACACCGTTTGAATAAAAATGGCGTGCTCAAATGGATGGGACTTGGAATTTTAGGCGGTATTGCTTTCCTTGGTTGTCAAGCTTGGGAGTGGTCGCATATGCATCACGAAGGCATGTGGTTTGACCGTAACTCCTTACAGATTGTACCGAAGGATTTCTCACCTACTGGCGAAGCACTGACTTTATCTCCAGCTGCCTTAGAAGAAGCAATTGAAGATGGACTCTTTACAGAGGCTCAAGTCACTGAAATGCAGGCCAATGGTCAAATGAAAAAGGCGCCAGTTAACTTTACAAATCTCTTTTTCTTTATTACTGGTTTTCACGGACTCCACGTTCTTAGTGGTATTATATTAAATATCATTGCTTGGATCAATACTGCAAAAGGTGTTTATCAGCGCAGAAAAGATTATGAGATGATTGAGAAGATGGGCTTGTACTGGCACTTTGTAGACTTAGTATGGGTATTTGTATTCCTTTGTTTTTACCTCCTATAAAAAAGAATTATGGCACACGATTTAACTGATGAACAATACAACAGCCAAGTTTCGGCTGTTTGGAAAGCTACATTATGGCTGTCTATCATTACCATTGTAGAGGTAGCAGTTGCCTTAGTATGGTACTACAAATTAGGAAGTGATCATAAACTGTTTTTAAATGGTTTTTTAATCATCGCTAGTTTGTTAAAAGCATTCTTTATTGTAGGTGAGTTTATGCACTTGAACTATGAAAAGCGTGCATTAACCCTTTCTATATTAGTACCTATGGTTCTGTTTATATGGGGAATTATTGCTTTCTTAATAGAAGGTGATTCTATCAAGAATTTAAGAGGCCTATTTAACTAGATAAATGGCACTTACAAAAAATCAAAAGGCCGGAATACTCTGTGGTATTCTGGTCTTTTTAGTTCCATTAATTGTAGTTAGTATCGCATACTTAGGTGGTAAACCACAAGTTAAGGTCTTACCTTTCTTAGGCGAGCATAAGGAAGTGGACGAAAGCATTACTGAATACTATAAGTTGCCCGCTTTTGT
>JAHQVX010000143.1 GCA_019634125.1 Saprospiraceae bacterium | reverse complement strand
TGCCAATTCCCATTGACATGCTCAAACAATTCGAATTTTCCAGCGGTGCGCAGGCCGTTATCAGCAGTGAGAACAACCTGAATCGCGCCACCATTGGGGTTAATGGAACACGTATTCATAGTGTATGTTTTGGGTTAGTAAGGGGCGACTTAATTAAGTCAATTTAAATATATGACTATTTTTGGAGAGTAAAAAACCTTCCACACGGAAATCCATTATATGCCAAGCTATTAGATTTTCTGCTCTATTTGAGCGAGGAGATTTAATTTTTCAATTACATCTCCCTGGATAGCGACCACAGATGGCTTAGGAATATTGTCCGCGTCGAATGGCCATTTACTAGTAGGTTCGTTGATATCTCTCGTTTGTTCCCCAGGATGTTGTACGCTTAAAAACAGCGTCTTCCCATCTGGTGAAAACCACGGCCCTGTAAATTCGGCATCTCGTGGGGCTGAGGCCACACGAATTACCTTCCCAGCATCTTCCCCATAACGCGGAATAACGAATAGGCTATTGTTTTTAAAAGGCAGGTAAGGACTATCTTCTCGATTCATAGATCTTCCAGACATATCAGAGGTGATCCAAAGGTTGCCCGAATGGTCAAATGCCAGATTATCGGGACAAGAAAATCCATTGTCTTCTCCGCCCGCCATGTAAGTAGAAGCGTTAAAAGATAAGGCATCAAAGGCTCCATCCAGCTCCTCTATTTTGAGGATGGAACCGTGGAAATCGCCTTTGGCTTTGTTATTGGTTAAGGAAACCAAAATATTTCCCGAGATCGGATCAATCTCAATGTCTTCCGGTCTATTCAATGCTGTAGCGCCTAATAACTTGGCCGCTTCACGAACACGAATCAACACTTCCGTTTGATCCTTAAATTTCTCTTTCAAAAGAGGCTGTTTCTCCCAATCCAATGCCAACCACTTTCCATTGTCTACATCAGCGACATATAACGTGCCTTCCTTAAGCGAGCCAGGTTTTGAGGACACGAATTTATACAAGTGCTCATCGTTGGCATCATCGCCGGTATAGGCAACTACACGTTTATCTTTTAATTCATACAGCGTACAGCATTCGTGGGCAAAGCGCCCCAGCGCAATATGTTTTTGGGCCGAACCATCTTTCGGATTCACTTCCACTACCCATCCGTAATGTTCTGGCGGATAGTCATAAAACTGCTCCCATCTATAGGCGCTTGGTCGATGCGTTGGATTACCGGCTGCATCGTATTCTGTTTCGCCAAAAAATCCATCATAGTTCTCCTCACAAGTAATAAAAGTATTCCACGGAGTAATCCCACCAGAGCAATTTGCGAGCGTGCCTATGGCAGTAGTTTGCCCATTAATCGGGTGATCCCAGTTCAGTGCCATAGGAGTCTTTGCGGTAATTCGTCTATTATGGGCATCGTTTTTAACCACTTGCCATTTCCCATCCACTTCCTTGATACGTACAATACTGCCTCCAACGTTGTACATTTCTTGATCGACTTGTTCTTTTGTTCTATGGTCCTGCGGACGGTCATGTGCCCGGTAATCGAAACCAGAGACGAATAAGGGATTTACGGATTCATGATTGACCCATAACAACCCATCCTTTGGGTTGTTCGGATCAAAAGGAATAAAACAGGTGAAATCGTTATTAAAACCGAATTGATCCTCATCACTAATGGAGTCGCCCCATTTAAGAACCGTATGATAACTCAAGCCCTCAGACAATAACAAATCATCTTTTACAGCAGGCGATAATGCTTTAATGGGTATGCTTTTGAGTCGGCTCAAGTCAATATCGGAAAGCACTGAATTCCTAGAAGGTCCACTGTTGTTCCCACATCCTGAAAAAAATGGTGGAAAAATAGCTGCGCCGATCCCAGCTTTACCTAAAAAAGTGACAAATTTTCTTCGACTATATTTCATATTGGGTACGTTCAATTGTGACTTCTCAATATTAAAGAAATCAAGAAACATATCCTTGAAATAATTGTGGAAACCAAGAAGGTCCGATCTTTTGAAAGTAAGTGATCTCAGCTGGCATTAATCGCGCGTACTTTCAGTGCGCGTGGAAGGAGATGAGCACATGCAGTGCATAAAAAATTAATTAAACTCGATATATATCAGAAACATACAAAATTCGAAGCAAAGCTGGATTTGTGTCTGAGCCTGAATAATAATTATATTCATCGGCGATAGACTATGCAGGAGTATAGGGCTTGCTAGATCAGGACTTTAATTTTTAATGTACTAGTTGTCAGTTGAATTCAATGCACTACAAGTGCAGGACTCATTGAGCAGCGCACTGTAAGTGCGCGCAATTAAATTTTTGTTTGACGTCATCGTGGCTCACCACCTCACCATTAGCAATCTTCTCTCGGGCAAGGTCTAGTTCACGGCTATATTCTTCGATATTGATGTCTTGGTCATCTTTATGTCGAAGAAGGATATTCTTAAGAGCCTCAACCAACTTTACGTCAGTGATACTCTTTAGCTCCTCTTGTATCCACTTAATATCAGCCTGTAAATTCATATTCGAGGTTTCATTTCAAAAGTACGGTTTTCATGCCGAATCTTTCACTCATGTTATACAAACTCAAAATTTGATAATTTTATTTCCCGCTCGCGCGGATTTGCAATCCGTGCGCTACTAAGTCTAGGATTTGTAATCCTAATCCACCAACACAACATTTACATATCCTTTTTCGCCAATACTAGACGCGCAGGGCGTCCCGCCCTGTGCGAAACAATGAAACCAGGGTCTCCTGACCCGTTTTCTCCAATATTATTTTTAAATATACATGATTATAGTAGTTGAACCGGGCCGGGAGACCCGCGAGTCCATAAATATAATTGCGGAAACCAAGCTTCCCTACTCAACAAAACTCAGCTGGCGCAAGATGGTTTTTACTTCCCAATACAAAATTTACTGAAGATATTGGCCAATAAATCGTCGGTGGTGATTTCACCGGTGATCTCTCCGAGATAAGCCAATGCATGTCGGATATCCATGGCCACGAAATCATTCGACACCTGATCATTAATACCTGTGATGACGCTTTCTAAGCTTGCGGCGGCTTTGCTCAATGCTTCGAAATGACGGGCATTGGAGACAATGGTATTGCCTTGACTGAGCTCTTGACTCAAGGCGACGTGGTATAAGCTGTCTTTCAGGTGTTCAATATTCATCTTATTCAATGCTGAAGCCGCAATGATGTGCTCTTTTGGAAGCTCATCGAAGGCGTAATCATCGGGTTTTTTGGTGGGGAAGAGGTCCATTTTATTGGCGATGGCTAAAGTAGCCGTGGGCTTTGCACCTTGTGCGATGAGTTTTTCCAAGTCCTGACGGACTTGGAAAGGCGTAAGCTCCGTCACATCAAATACGTAAACTAATAAACTGCTTTGTTGCACTTTTTCGAGTGTTTTCTCCACGCCAATCTTCTCGATAGCATCACCAGCTTCGCGGATGCCGGCCGTATCTACCAACCGAAACTGTATACCTTTAATATTCAGGCTTTCCTCGATCGGATCTCGAGTTGTTCCCGCTATATCGCTCACAATGGCCCGATCTTCATTCAACAATGCATTGAGCAAGGTACTTTTCCCTGCATTGGGCCGACCCGCAAGCACCGTGGTCACGCCCTGCTTAATGGCATTGCCCAATTGGAAGGAGTCGGTGAGTTTATAGATGTAACTCAGCACTTCCTTCACTAAAGTGATGAGGGCACTTCGATCGGCAAATTCCACATCTTCCTCTCCGAAGTCGAGTTCGAGCTCGATCATACTAGCGAAATGGACGAGCTTCTCGCGTAGTTGCTGGATGTCTTTGGTAAAACCGCCACGCATTTGCTTGAGGGCAATTTGGTGGGCCGCTTGGTTTTCACTGGCGATAAGGTCGGCCACGCCTTCGGCGCTGGCCAAATCCATTTTCCCATTCAAAAAAGCGCGCTGGGTGAATTCGCCTGGCTGCGCCAGGCGGGCTCCACCCCACATGCACAACTCCAAGACCTTTTGCAAAATATAGTTGGAGCCATGACACGAAAACTCTACTATATTCTCGCCAGTATAGCTCTTCGGTGCTTTAAACACACTGGCTACTACCTCGTCTACTACCTGACCATCCCCATCTTTGATCAATCCAAAATGTAAGGTATGGCTGTTCACCTCCGCCAGTGTTTTGCCGTGAAATAAACCATCGGCGATGGTAATGGCATTTACGCCACTGAGTCGGACAATTCCAATTGCGCCCAATCCAGGCGGTGTAGCAATGGCAACAATAGTATCTGAGAGTTGAATCACGCCACAAAGGTATGAATCAAAACTGGGTTGATTGGGCATAAAAAATCCCCTCGGCTTTGCCGAGGGGATTACTTACCGAGCTGTAGTCTTTACTTAAATCGTTGCAGCTTGTTCTTTTCTTTAAGCACATCCGCTTCTCGCTTTTCAATCTCGAGCTTTAAATCGATGAACTTGGCTTCAAAGTTGGCTTTGTCTTTCGGCGAAAGCTTTCCTTTAACCTGTTTCTTCTCGAATTTGGCTTGTGCTTCTTTCAATGCTAATTGTGCATCGGCGAGCTTTTCCGTTGCCTTCTCTACTTTCAATTGTTGTTGAAGGGCTTTATCATTTTCTTTTTCTGCGGCCTTTTGTACCTTTTCAGCCTCTTTTTGAGCTTTTTCTGCTTCTTTTTGTGCTTTTTCGGCCTCTTTTTGCGCTTTTTCGACCGCTTTTGCCTCTTTTTCGGTTTGCTTCAATGCTTCTTTTTGAGCTTGAGCTTCGGCTTTGATTTGCTTCTCCTCTCGCTTAGCGGCTTGTTCTTGTGCATCCAATTCGGCTTGTTGAAGCTTTTCCTCTTGCTTCAACGTTTTCTCTTTCACTTTGGCTTCTCGTTCGATGGCTTTCAACTCATTCGCATTGGCCTTTTCTTCGGCGCGAATTTGCTTTTCTTGAACCTTCAGTGCTTTCTCTTCTAGCTTCAGCTCTTTCTCTGTATTCTTTAACGTTTGTTGCTGGACTTTCTCTTCGGCCTTTCGCAGTTCCATTTCTGCTTCCAAAGCATCTAACTCTGCTTGGCTCATTGCTGCTTCGGTTTCTTCTTCCTCAACAAGCACTTCCTCAGGAATAACAGACTCTACGTTTTCAAGGCTGTCACTAGTCTGTATTTCGAAATATTCCACCACTTCGCTATCAGAGGTTTCTCCATCCGTTTGAGCAAAGCCACCTATAGTTAAAAGACAAAGTGCTGTAGTAAAAAATAGATTATAGTAGTTTTTCATCGTGGTGTTTTGACGTATTGTTTGCCAATAACATGCCAAAATCCATTTACTTTATAGCTATGAAAATTTTAATGGTTTGTTTAGGAAATATTTGCCGTTCGCCGTTGGCGCACGGTATTCTGCAATACAAAGTCTATGGTCTCGACTTAGACTGGAAAATCGATTCGGCGGGAACGGGCAGCTGGCATGCCGGAGAATTGCCCGACCCTCGTTCCATTGCCATTGCGAAGGCTAAGGGTATCGACATTACCGATCAGCGGGCGCGCCAGTTTAAAGTGGAAGATTTTGATCGATTCGATCTTATTTATGCTATGGATGCGTCCAATTACAACGATATTCGGCGCCTAGCCAGAAATGAAACAGATGAAGGAAAAGTACGACTCATATTAAACGAGAGCTATCCCGGCGAGAATCGCCGGGTGCCAGATCCCTACTACGGAGGAAACGACGGCTTTGAAAATGTATACAACTTACTCGATGAAGCAACCGACAGAATCATTGAACGGCTACATTCCAGTTAGTACCGTTCGAAGGCTGGAGCCATAGCACATCAGTATAGAATTGCACGTGGACTAAAGGAGCTTAAAAAACAAATGACTTAAAAAAGTCGTTATATTCATGATTTACTACTCATTCACTGTTAACCAACTGCGAAGCAGACCTTAAATAATGCGTGCCCTCCCACAACATGCTGGCTTTTCTGATTTTGCGCCTACTCAAGAAATTATTTTCACGCGAAAAGTAGCTGCAAAACGAAATCATTGGTCGACCACCTTTGCGATCATCGGTTCTGTTTTACTCATGTCGCTCATCATTAACGTGGGCACTTCTATATCGCCAACCAACTTCTGGGAAATAGCTGGTTTAACCCTGGCAACGCTAGCCTGCGCCTTTCTCGTATTTTACTTATCGATTTCTAAGAACACCATCACACTTATTCTAAACGCTGATTCTAAAGAGCTCGTAGTTCAAGAACGACGAAAAGAAAAAACCTATAAAATCAAAGGCTCGCGCTTTCACTGGAGTTTCATTGGATCGAACTCTACCCATTTCGACATTGTGTACAAAGGCAGCCGGATTTTCAATACCGACGACCGCTTCTACAACCTAGAATTGCTGACCGAAGACGATAAACGCATCATTCTATTTCATCGATCCTCGGTAAAGCAAACCCAAACTATTCCGTTCTTTATCGATCGAGATCATGTAGCTTCTCATAGATACGTCGTTCATAAAGCGTATAGTGTAGTGGGAGGTTTGCCCTTGCTTAAAGCAGAACTAGAGTTGCTAGCTGCTCAACCGAACACTTCAACCACATAGCAGGAATCCTTTGACTCTACCTTTTCCAATCGTTTCGCTTCACTACAACCGTTGGAAGCCACTATCTTTGCGCAAATTTTAGCTCCGAGCTATGACGAAAATCACACCATCCATACCTAAGGGAAGTCGCGACTTCAATGCGGAAACACTGTATAAACGACAGTTTATTCTGAATACTATTCAGGCGACTTACGAGTTGTTTGGCTTTGAACCTATTGAAACGCCAACCATGGAAAAATTGGATATTCTTACAGGCAAGTATGGCGAAGAAGGAGATAAACTCTTATTCAAAGTCTTAAACAGTGGAGATTATTTAGCGAAAGCCAACGCCGAGGCCATTGATGCACGCAACTCGGCAAAGGCAACAAGAAGCATTTCTGAAAAAGGCCTTCGATACGACCTTACCGTTCCGTTTGCGCGCTATGTAGCACAACACCGAAATGATATTACGTTTCCGTTTAAGCGCTACCAAATGCAACCGGTATGGCGAGCAGATCGTCCCCAAAAAGGCCGCTATAGAGAGTTCTATCAATGCGATGCCGATGTAATTGGAACAAACAGTCTAATTGCTGAGTTCGAATTCCTTCAAATCTATGACCATGTATTTCGAAAGCTAGGTATTAGAGGCTACGAAATCAAACTCAACAACCGGAAAATACTCGCCGGAATCGCTGAAGCCATAGGCACATCAGAAAAATTCACCGACTTAACCGTTGCCATTGATAAACTCGATAAAGTAGGCGTAGAAGGCGTACAAAAAGAACTGGCCAATCGAGGATTTGATCCAACTCAACAAGATGCCATTAGTCAAATTTTAGGCATTACGGGGTGTAACGAAGACCGTTTAAAAGCTATTGAAGCTTTAATTGGCGACACTGAAATTGGCCAGCAAGGCATCGCTGAAATGCGGGAATTGTTGGAATTACTGGAGGCAGTAACCGTAAATAAAGATAAAATCGGAGTAGACATCACCCTAGCGAGAGGCTTAACCTACTACACAGGAACCATCTTCGAAGTAAAAGTGCCTGAAAGTGGTATTGGGAGTATTAGTGGTGGCGGACGCTATGATGATTTAACCAGCATGTTCGGACTCAACGATGTATCTGGTGTGGGCATTTCGTTTGGATTAGATCGTATCTATGATGTTATGGAGATCTTATCGCTTTGGCCGGAACGGTTAAAGCGCCGAAGCCCTACAAAAATCTTGGTGACGTATATGGATGATGCCGTGAAAAGTAATGTCATCGATTTTATGGAAAAGTTGCGCTTCAATGGCATTAATGCTGAAATGTACTTGGAGAAAACCAAGTTGGGTAAGCAATTTAAATACGCCAACGACAAAGGCATTCCAATTGTGGTGGTTATTGGCAGTGAAGAAGTGTCGAAAGGGAAGTTTCAAATGAAATTTATGGAAAGTGGCCAGCAACAAGAGTTGGAGCCTGCTTACATTATTAATGCACTAAAAAGGTTGTAATGGAGGAGTTTTACATTGGGAGTAAGGATTTGAGTTGGGGAGATATTCAATTCATTTTGTACAAGAGTCCGAACTTGAAATTGGATGACGAAGCGCGTGAAAAAATCGCGGCAAGCCGCGATTTTCTCGACAACAAACTCACCGCGTCCGACCAAGCCTACTACGGCATCAACACAGGCTTCGGCGCCCTGCACAATGTGAAAATCCCCAACGAAGACCTCGCTCAACTCCAAGAAAACCTAGTTATGAGCCACGCCTGCGGAATGGGCACCGAAGCACCTGCAGATATCGTGCGACTCATGCTGGCATTTAAAGCACTTGGCCTATCTAAAGGCTATTCGGGCGTAGCTGTAGAAACCGTGGAAAAGCTACTAGAACTCCACAATAAAGAAATTTTACCCGTAGTTTACGAACTCGGCTCACTGGGTGCATCCGGCGATCTTGCGCCTCTCGCCCACCTGTCGCTACCACTTATCGGCAAAGGCCAGGTGTGGAGCCAAGGCACTGTCTTCAGTACCGAAACCGTGTTCTCCATTGCAGGTATTGAACCATTGACCCTAAAAAGCAAAGAAGGCCTCGCTTTACTCAACGGCACCCAGTTCATGAGTGCGTACGGCGCGTATTGCGTTTTGCTTGCAAAACGCTTACTGAAACTCGCCAGCTTCACCGCAGCCTGCTCCATCGATGCATTTGGCGGACGAATCGATCCGTTCGATAAACGCATTCACCAAATCCGCAGACACAAGGGACAACAAGTCATCTCCAAGCAAATCCTAGATTACTTAGAGGGCAGTATCCTCGCCTACTCCGACAAAGACCACGTCCAAGATCCATACTCTTTCCGATGCATTCCACAAGTTCACGGAGCTTCTTGGGATTGCGTGAATTATGTATCCGATGTCATTCATACAGAAATCAATGCCGTTACCGACAACCCTAACATCTTCCCCGAAGAAGGTGACATTATTTCTGGCGGAAACTTTCACGGTCAGCCCTTAGCCCTTCCACTCGATTATTTGGCCATGTCTATGGCCGAAATTGCCAGTATTAGCGAGAAACGCATTTACAAATTACTCGAAGGCCAGCACGGGCTGCCGCCGTTCTTAGTAGCTAATCCGGGCCTCAACTCAGGCTTTATGATCCCTCAATATGTCGCCGGCGCCATTGTGAGTCAGAACAAACAATTCTGCACGCCTTCCAGCATCGACAATATCGTCAGTTGTAATGGCCAAGAAGACCACGTGAGCATGGGCGCGAACGCAGCCACCAAATGCTTACGAGTATTGGATAATGTAGAACGCGTAATTGCCATCGAATTTATGACCGCTATGCAAGGCCTCGACTTCAGAGATTTACCGAGCTCGGATGTAATCGAAGAAGTGAAAAAAGAATACCGAGAAACCGTTCCAACCGTAGACAACGACCGG
>JAHQVX010000142.1 GCA_019634125.1 Saprospiraceae bacterium | reverse complement strand
GAAGTTCGCCAGAAAGTCAGTACGATCCATGGGGTGGAGAGTTATGAAATGGAATTAACGTTTGACCCACCTTGGACGATGGACTATATGAGCGAAGAAGCTAAGTTGGAACTCGGAATGCTTTAGCAATGAAACTAAAAATGTAAATGCTTAGGCTTTACATTTAACCTTTTAATTTTTATTTAAATTATAATACATGGTATATCCTGAAGAATTAGTAAGCCCGATGCGTCAAGAATTAGTGAACGCTGGCTTTGAACAATTGAAAACTCCCGCTGAAGTAGAAGCAGCTATTGCCAAAGAAGGCACAACTTTAGTGATGGTGAATAGCGTATGTGGTTGTGCGGCTGGAAGTGCCCGTCCAGGAACGATTTTATCATTAACAGCTCCGAAAAAGCCAGATCATTTAACGACGGTTTTTGCAGGCATGGAAATTGACGCGGTGAACAAAGCGCGTGAGTTGATGCTGCCTTATCCGCCTTCTTCACCGGCCATTGCCTTATTTAAAGATGGGGAATTGGTACACATGATTGAGCGCCACCACATTGAAGGTAGACCAGCTCAGTTAATTGCTCAGAGTTTGGCGCAGGCCTACAATGAGTTTTGTTAGTGCTCAAGTTTAGCATGAACTTACAACACGTAAAGACATACAAAGGGCACAAAGATGCCATCTATAAAGTGCTCCCCTTCGGGGAGCACTACTTTTTGAGCGGCAGCGGAGATGGCTACCTCGTGAAGTGGGCTGTTGAAGGAGCGGAGAACCCCATTAGCATCGCTAAAGCAGCAGGAGGCATTTACTCCATTGAACGCATCGGTGACGATTTCGTGGCTTTTGGAACCAATAATGGCCACCTCCACATTGTAAACCACCGAACCAAGGAGCTCATCAAAAACCTTCAGCTCGGCAGCCCTACTCAAGCCATATTCGACTTGGCGTATTCTGCGAAACAGAACCAGTTGTATTGCACCGCCTTCGGCGGTGCAATATCCGTAGTAAACACCCAATCTTGGGAAGTTGAACAACAAATCAAAGTCAGCCCGAAAAATCTACGGTCGCTAGGTATTAACCCTTCTAAAACTTTATTAGTAGCCGCGGGCAGTGACAATCAAGTCTATACTTTTTCCTTGCCTGACCTCAAGCTCATCTCTACCCTTTCTGGCCATTCCTCATCAATATTTACCGCAGTTTTCAAAAACGAGGTAGAAGTACTCACAGGTGCGCGGGACGCGCACCTGAAGCATTGGGATGTCATTGAGCGGACCGAGCTCAGTTCCTTGCCTGCCCACTTATTTACCATCAACGAAATCGCGTTCTCGCCCGATTTGATGCACTTTGTTACCGCATCGAGAGATAAGTCCATTAAACTGTGGAAAACCGAAGGATTGGAGCTTCTAAAAGTCGTGGAGCGGAACAAAGGAATAGATACCCATACCCACTCTGTTAACACCATTGCTTGGTTGGGAGAGAAGATCATCACCGGAGGTGATGATCGCAAAATCCTTGTGTGGGATATTCTTACAAAATAATTAGTCCTTATCCCTATATTTGACAGCCTTAGCTAAACCTATGATGAACCTTCTAGCACTTTGGGCAGGTAATGCCGATTCTACCGCTTCTATCGATACGTATGAAGCCATTATCGGTGCGTCCATTATTATTTTACTCTCCTACTCCTTCGACATCCTCGCGAAGAAAGCCAACATCCCTTCTGTAATTATGCTAATTGCACTCGGTATGGGACTGGCCTTCGGATTGAAACAATTCGGCATTAATCCAGGCGACAAAGTCATTGGAGCCCTAGAAATATTAGGTACCATCGGATTAATTCTTATTGTACTAGAAGCTGCCTTAGACTTGAAACTCGAAAAAGAAAAGACATCCATCATCATTAGGTCCTTTATCGTAGCCTTCCTAGTACTAGCACTCACAGTAGCATTCATAGGCTTTGCCTTTATCGCCTTCTTAGGTTTAGACTGGCTACCTGCTATTATTTATGCTGTACCATTGAGTATTATGAGTTCGGCCATCGTCATCCCATCTGTGGGTGGCTTGAGTGAAGAGAAAAAAGAATTCATGATTTATGAAGCCACATTCTCCGACATTTTAGGCATTATTCTCTTCTTCTTTTTAACTCAAATTGACCCTCAATCTACAGATATTGGGCAAGCAGCTATGGGCCAGATCGGAAGTATTGTAATCACTATTATAATTTCAACTGTTATCAGTTACGCCCTAGTTTACTTTATTTCACGAGTAACTAAAAAGGCCAATTTCTTCACCATCTTTGCCATGCTCTCATTATTCTACGCTGGAGGGAAGCTATTGCACCTGTCTTCGCTTATCATGATTCTCATCTTCGGCCTAGTCTTATACAACCATAAAGTATTCTTCAGGGGCTGGATGGCACGTTTCTGCGATGATTCAACAATCACAAGGATCTTAGAAGACTTTAAATTATTGACTCACCAATCGGCATTCCTAGTAAGAACCTTCTTCTTTGTTGTATTTGGAATGATTATCTCTTTGTCTGCATTGAAAGATGTCAATGTGATTGTAATTTCTCTCGTCGTCCTTGCGATAATTTATATTGTCCGATTTGTCCATCTTTGGCTGGTTCAAGATAGTCGGGCTTCAATCATGCCTGAATTACTCATTGCGCCTCGAGGACTAATTACAGTGCTTTTATTTTTCGCCATCCCGCAACAACATAAAACAGAAGCTTTCAATGAAGGGATCATGTTTGTTGTAATTATTGTGAGTTCATTGGTCATGATGTTTGCCCTCATCTTCGCTAAAAAAGACTATCATGTTATTGAAGACATTACCACGATAAGCGATGATGAGATTTTAGGGTACGGTCGCGATGGCGAGTAATTAACGACTTTCTAAAATTTTAGCAACGCGTTCGTTCAATTTTAAATGCAAGCCTTTGGTGAAGCTATTGGAGTAAGTCGTCTCCTGAAATTTTTCTACCCATACAATTCCCTTAGAAGCATTGGTAGTAAAGATTTCTTCGGCGCCGTGGAGTTCTTCCACAGAAATGGCTTTTTCCTCGAGTGGAATCTTATTCCAGATCGCTAACTTCTTCACCACAGATCGCATAATACCTTCTAATCCACCTTCACTTAGATGTGGCGTGTAGATCTTACCTGCTTTATAATAAAAGAGATTACTACTAACGGTCTCCGCAATATTGCCATTTGTATTTAAAATCAGCGCATCGTCAAGCTTCTGTTCAAACACATATTTCGCTGCGAGTACTGGTATTATGGCATTATTGGTTTTCAAATTAGAAAGCACATTCATCGGCTTTTGGTGTGCTTCATAAATTCCTAATTCAATACCTCCCTGATTTAATGGGAAAAACGTGAGGTTGTCCTCGATTGACGTCGTGGAAACCACCCAAGTAAATGAGTTGTCTTCAGGCGTATACTTCCCTGCCCCATTTCGAAACGCCGTAACCCGCAAGTGTCCATTATTGATGTTGTTGGCCTCAATGATCTTCATCAAACAACGGTAGAAATGCATGAAAGAAAAATCTCCAGGCACTTCTATACCTAGTGCATCTAATCCTCTTACAAATCGACTGTAATGTGAGCGAAAGAATAATGGGTGTCGGTTCGATACCCTCAAGCTTTCAAATACACCATCACCATATCGAAAAGAACGGTTTGATAATGAAATGTGAAATGCTTGTGCAGGTGTAACTACACCGTTCAGTAAAATATTTTCCATTATTCTAAACCGGGCTTTAAGGTCTTTTTGGTGCTTGATTGATATTTTTCTCGATAGGCTTCGTTGCTCTTTTCGGTGGGAAGTGCTTGTAAGCTATTTACATTGGCTTGAAGGTCTTCGAAAATGATGAGCAGCGAATCGTAGACTTCGATGAGCGTGGACGTATCGTACTTTGCATAGTACTCATAAGAGTCGGCAAAGGCATTCGGATCGATGCTGTGTTTTTCAAACACAGCATCATACTCCACCAACAACTGCGCAGGAATGGTATCACCAATTTTCGAAAACTGATTCTGATAGCCTTCGATCAAATGAATATCTGTCAATACAGGCAGCATTTCCTGATGATCAAGCAAATTCGCTGGGGCTTTCTGCGTATTTTTGCAGGCAAGGCCAACAAGCAACAACACACTTAAGAGAAAATATTTCATTGGAACAAAGTTACATCAACACTAAGGAATACTTATCTATTCGAGAAGAATTACAAGCGCAACAAGTTGCGCTTGTTGCAGTCAGTAAAACAAAACCCGTTGAAGCCATTCAAGAAGCCTATCAGCTCGGTCAACGAATTTTTGGAGAAAATAGAGCACTCGAACTGCGCGATAAATATGAAGTACTTCCCAAAGATATCGAATGGCACATGATTGGTCATCTTCAAACCAATAAAGTCAAATACATCGCGCCCTTTGTGCACCTTATTCACTCTATTGATAAAATTAGCCTACTCAAAGAAGTCAATAAACGCGCAGCACAAAACAATCGAGTCATAGATGTGCTCATTCAAGTTCATATTGCGGAAGAAGCATCAAAGCATGGATTTGATGAAACAGAACTATTTCAACTCCTGCAAGAAACCAACTTAGAAACATTGCCCAACATCAACATCATTGGACTCATGGGCATGGCCACCTTTACTTCAGATCAAGATCAAGTAAAACAAGAATTTCAACACCTTCAACGTTTATTTGAACAGGTAAAAACTACTGCATTTGAAGCCAAAGAAGACTTCAACGTCCTATCCATGGGTATGAGTGGCGATTACCTTACAGCGATTCAACAAGGAAGTAACATGGTACGATTAGGAAGTATTATTTTCGGAGCACGTTAGACCATCAATGAATAAAAACTTACACTATATCATAGAAAAAGAGCGTTTCCCCATGCAACGCAACGACTACATCGCGATTGGAGTGACCATTTTGCTTCTAGTCGCTGCTGCCATCGGTATTGCGTTGAATGTGTCCAATATCACTTGGAAACTTAGCGCCATTTTTGGGGCTGTTGTTCTTGGCGCTATTTTATACAATGCGTTCAGCGCATCAAACCAATTCAAAAAAATCGCTACAGGCTTTTCTCAGGCACAAAACCAACAACTAATTACCAATTCTATTCATCAGCTGAAATTGCGGGTATTTCAAGAACGCGATTACCCGAATTTCTTTATCTGCATCATTCCCATAAAAGGAGGGAATCAGGAAGAGATATTCCTTATCGCTAAAAACAATTACATTTTGATTAACTCCAAAAAAGAGGGTTTATTTGGAGGGGGAGAAAGCACTGAAATCGACTTTGTAGATCGAATTGGCGGCCTCATATTTATGAATGCGGCAAAAATCCGAAAGCAACTTGGTTTGCCTTACTAACCAAAATCGTAGATTTAAAGCATGTTTGCAGCCATCTACGAATTCAAAACACATCCCAACCAAGTTTTAGAATTCATTGAAGCCTGGGAAGCATTAACGCTTCTACTTAGGGAGTATGAAGGGGCCTTAGGATCGCGGCTGCATCAACAAGGCGACAACAACTTCATTGCTTACGCTCAATGGCCTTCATTAGAAATCTATGAAGCAGCAGGCAATAACCTTCCCGAACATGCAACACATTGGCGGGAAAAAATGCGCAAAGCTTGCGAATCCATTACCACTCTCCATCAGCTAAATGTGGTTAAAGACTTATTAATTCACCCATCAAAGTAACTATGAGCATTCAAGAACTCCCATTTACTTACCTCAACGAATTAGCGAAACAAATCATGTTTATCAGCTCTTTTTTAGGAGGTTTCTCGATTGTCATTTTAGCCACATTGATTGTGTCTCAGCCGCATTCAAAATTGAAAAAGTGGCTCATTTTAACTTCAGCGGTGTCTACAGTAGCTTTTATCACATCGTTGTTCTTAATGACCAAGGTATTACTTATCACTACTGAAGGCTCCATTATAGAATACACCAAAGCTTCACTCGGAAAAACGAGAACTATTGGCGGGCTCGCATTTTTTCTAGGATTAACTACCATATTTATTTCCGTGGGGATCTCTGGATGGTTAGTGTCAAAACGACTCGGAGTAATCACCACAATTCTTGCTATTATTGGCTTCGTTATCATCTACTCATTTACGTAGTGGTAATGCATTTAGTAGTAATTTAGTTAACCAACAAAACACCTTCATTGGATCAGATCATTTCGGCCATTCATCCTACTGATGCTTCGTTTCAAGCGAACAAAGCAGCTTATGAATCACTTTTAACTACTTATCGTGAGCGCATAGCCGCCTTTTCCAAAGGCGGCTCAGATCGGGCAGTGGCCAAACATCAAGAACGAGGTAAACTCCTTGCCCGAGAACGCATTGCCCTACTCCTCGATAAAAACACACACTTCCTAGAACTCAGTACGTTAGCTGCTTGGGATATTAAAGACAATGCCTTCCCGAGCGCCGGAATTGTCAGCGGAATTGGATTGGTTCATGGGAAAGAAGTGATGATCATTGCCAACGATGCTACGGTGAAAGGCGGAACATACATGGAACAAACCATCCGCAAACATGTTCGAGCACAAGAAATTGCCGAACAAAACCACTTACCATGCATTTATATGGTAGATAGCGGCGGCGCATTTCTACCCGATCAAGCCAAAGTATTCCCAGATCGGTTTCATTTTGGTCGCTTCTTCTTCAACCAAGCCCGATTAAGCGCGAAAGGAATCCCACAAGTCGCTATTGTCATGGGAAGTTGTACTGCCGGAGGTGCCTATGTACCGGCAATGAGCGACGAAACCATTATTGTAAAAAATCAAGGCACCATCTTTATAGGTGGGCCGCCTCTAGTGAAAGCGGCAACTGGCGAGGAAGTGAGTGCCGAAGAATTAGGCGGAGCAGAAATGCATACTGCAGTGTCTGGAACCGCAGATCACCTGGCTCAAAACGACCGACACGCCCTGCAAATCTGTAGAAATATCGTGTCCACATTCCAAAAACAACCGCAACCCATGCCGACGAAAACATGGGAAGAACCAAAATATCCCATCGAGGAACTCTATGGCATTGCGCCTGTAGATCTTAAAAAGCCAGTGGATATAAAAGAAATTATCGCGCGAATTGTAGACGGAAGCGAATTTCAAGAATTCAAAGCCCGATACGCTCCAACTATTGTCACAGGTTTCGCCTCAATTATGGGTTATCCAGTAGGAATTATTGGAAACAATGGCATTCTCTTCGGAGAAAGCGCGTTGAAAGGCGCCCACTTTATTGAACTCTGTGCCGCACGGAAAATCCCTATTCTCTATCTCCACAATATCACGGGTTTTATGGTTGGAAAAGAATACGAGCACAAAGGCATTGCCCGAGATGGGGCGAAGATGGTACATGCTACAGCCAATGCGAACGTTCCGAAGATTTCCTTAGTAGTAGGAGGCTCTTTCGGAGCAGGAAATTATGCGATGTGCGGAAGAGGCTACGATCCCAATTTTATGTACATGTGGCCAAACTCCAAGATCAGTGTGATGGGCGGCGAACAAGCTGCTGGAGTACTCACCACCGTTAAAAGCGACCAACTCCAAGCACGGGGTGAGACCTTTCCTACAGAACAAGAACAAGCCATGAAAAACGCTATCTTGGAAAAATATGAAAACGAAGGCAGTGCTTACTACTCCACGGCTCGGCTGTGGGATGATGGAATTATCGATCCAGCCGATAGTCGGAAAGTACTAGCACTCAGCTTAGCTGCGTGCTACAACCGAGTTTGGGATGAAACAAAATTTGGCGTATTTAGAATGTAATCTCACTATGAAAAAAACCTATATTGCCCTTACTGTATTGCTCATTTTGGCCAGCTGCAAGCTAAACGATAAAGTGAAGGAACTCTCCGCTGGTCTCAAAGACCAAATAAGTTTTTTGCAAAGCCAGCAGAAACTATATGGAGGAAGCTGGTCCTCTTCCCTCGGAGGAGATTGTTTCACCGTTGAAGTTACCAACAGCAGACTTTCTAGCATGTCCGATGAAGAAATGAACGATGCCATGTATGCTATTGGAAAAGCGCTACGAACCGAAACATATTCGGAAGCAGAATGCATTGTCCTAGAATTAATCAATGATAAAAAAACAGGTGCTATTACTACATCAAAATCTGAACATATTGCCTTATATAATTTAAGTTTACTCAATCGGTTTTTTGACGGCACCAACCTAGATCAGTATAAAGAAATTGAATACCAAGCTTATCTCCTAGCCTTAACCACCAGTCAAGATCCACGACAAGGAGAGGTCGACCAATGGTTAGTCGATCAAGGAGAAAATCACCCAGACTTCGCACAAGTAGTCAAGAGTACTAAAAAGTATTTTGAAGAAGGAACTTTAGATGCGGGTATTGACCAACTCCTAGAAAGCACCGATAAGGCATTAACGGCTGAATTGATTGCCACCTATTACTTGGTGACACAACAAAAAAAACAAAGAGAAAGCGCTTTTCTAAAAGCTCAAGCTTTGAATCCGGAAGACAGTCATTATTCGATTGTACTGGCCTCGATTTGGTTAGGAGATAATCAAAACGAAAAAGCGTTGTCGGAACTGACGACTGCACTCGAAAACCATCCAGAAGATTATGGACTGAAACTTGCGAAAATGCGTGCCGCCTACTTGGCTGACAGTCCAAGTCTATGTGAGGATATTGCTGAAGTCAAGAATGTGAATAAAGGATTCCCAATTGAAAGCGATATCAAAGCGCGTTGTCCAAACTTGTAAAGCTTATGCAAACCATTCAACTTCAACATTACGATTTCTACACTGTGCTGACCTTTAATCGGGCTGAAGTGCACAATGCATTCAATGCCCAAATGATTGAAGAAATCACTGAAGTTATTCGTGGAATAACCGCACACGAATCTACCCGCGTCCTCGTCATTCGCGGTGCAGGCAAAAGCTTTAGTGCTGGGGCAGATTTGAAGTATATGCAAGCATTGGCGAATTATTCGGAAGCTGAAAATGTGGCTGATAGTAAGCGTTTATTCGATTTATTTGACTCGATTTATTGTTGTGCAATTCCTGTTGTTTCGGTGGTTCATGGCGCCGCCTTCGGCGGCGCTAACGGCATCATTGCAGCCAGCGACTATGCCATTGCCAGCCAGTCCGCAAAGTTTGCTTTCTCGGAAGTAAAACTAGGCATTCTTCCAGCCACTATCTCGCCCTTTGTACTCCATAAAATCGGACAAGCTGCAGCACGTGACCTCCTACTCTCCGGCAGACGATTTTCGGGTGAAGAAGCTCAACGCTTGGGCTTAGTGAACGAAGCCGTTGCCGAGGAAGCCTTGGAGGAACAATTACAAGCTTATTTGAATCATTTTAAGTCTGCTTCACCCGATGCTGTGCAAAAAACAAAGAAGATGATCCGTCAACTGGCCAACGACCAAGTACTCGATATTCGAGAATATACCGCACACCTCATTGCAGAAGCTCGAGCCAGCCACGCCGGAAAAGAAGGCATTGCCGCCTTTTTCGAAAAACGTAAACCGAATTGGAATGATAAATAACCAAGGACTTCACTCCAAAACCATAAAAGCCCAACGCAGAAATAGGACTAAACTATGACCAAACAGATCAAAAAATTGCTCATCGCCAACAGAGGTGAAATTGCTGTGAGAATTCAAGAAACTGCCCATGAAATGGGCATTTCCACAGTTGCTATTCACTCCCAAGAAGATGCAACTGCACTATTCGTTCAAATGGCCGATGAAAGCTACTTACTAGAAGGCCAAAGTTTAGCCGACACCTATTTGAATATTGAAAAAATCATCGGTATCGCTAAAGAAGCAGATGCCGATGCCATTCACCCAGGTTATGGTTTCTTAAGTGAAAATGCCCGATTTGCGAAAGCGTGCGCCACCAACAACCTCATTTTCGTTGGCCCATCAGCAGCCAGCATTGAACTCATGGGCGATAAAATTGCCAGTCGACACTTCGCTGAAAAAGCAGGCCTTCCATTGCTGAAAGGCATCACCGGTAGTCATGATGAATTACTCGCGCAAGGCGATCAACTCGATTTCCCTGTCATTATTAAAGCCGCCGCCGGTGGCGGCGGCAAAGGTATGCGAATCGTTCGAACACCTAATGAAATGACCGATGCCCTCGAAGCTACAGCCAGAGAAGCTAAAGCCTACTTCGGAGATGACGCCGTATTCATAGAAAAATACATCGAACAACCACGACATATCGAAGTGCAAGTCCTCGGCGATCACCACGGCAATATCGTTCACCTCTTTGAGCGAGAGTGTACCATTCAACGACGCCACCAAAAGATCATCGAAGAAGCACCTTCCATTACACTATCCGAAGAGATTCGAGAAAAAATCACCCATGCCGCCGTAGAACTCGCTCGTGCAGCCAACTATTACAGTGCAGGAACCGTGGAGTTTATAATGGATGAACAGCTCAACTTCTACTTCATGGAAATGAACACGCGCATTCAAGTGGAGCACCCCGTCACCGAATTAATCACCGATGTAGATTTAGTAGCTCAGCAACTGCACATTGCCGAAGGCAATGTGCTCCCATTCACCCAAGAACATCTTTCCATTCAAGGACATTCCGTTGAAGCAAGAATCTATGCCGAAGACCCAGCACACGACTTCCGGCCTGCACCTGGCGAGGTATCCGTTTACAACGCCCCCAACACACCAAACACTAGACTAGATACAGGAATCGTTGAACCCCAACCCATTTCTGGAAACTACGATCCCATGATTAGTAAATTAGTCACCTATGGGTATAACCGAGAAGAAGCCCTAGACGTACTCGGCGAAGCCCTAGAAGAATATACTGTACACGGTATTGAAACCAATATCGACTACCTTCAAGCCGTTGTGGGAGACGAGCAATTTCGGAAAAACGATATCAGTACAAACTATTGCAAAACTGAAACAGGCCGCCTCTTAAACAACCGAAAAACAACTCAAGAATCCATAGCAAAATCAGCCATTATCGCCGCGTATTTATTAGTAGATTCCAGTACCGAAATAACCGACGAAAAGCAAGGAGTTTGGGCGTCAAAAAAGCAATTTAAACCAATTGGTCTAAATTCCGTAAACATCAATGATACAGCGGAAAAACTCCAACACATTCTATTCGACGAGGGCTTGCTAACCTTCCATACTGAATCTGGTCCAAACCAAGCTCAACTCAAACAGTTTAACGGAACCGAACTCGCCTTCACACTTCATCGAAAACCCCTAAACGCTCAGGTTTTCCATCTGTCAGAAAACAGCGCATTAGTTCGAATGAATGGCCATAGTTTCGAAGTCAGTCGAAACGATGTGTTAAACCCGAATGAAAACTATGCGGCCAATGATGAAAGTCAAGGCGGCAATCATATTATTTCCCCAATTCCAGGCACCGTCATCAAAGTGCTCACCAAGGAGAACGCGATGATACAAAAAGGAAACAAACTCATTATCGTGGAAGCCATGAAAATGGAAAACACGTTCACTGCGCCCTTTGATGGTGTGGTCAAGAAAATAACTGTTCAAGAGAACGACAAAGTAGAAGCTGGTAAAATTTTAATAGAATTGCAGTCCAAAGAAGCCAAAAATGATTGATACAACCCTCCATCAAAGTGATGATATTTATTGCACCGAACAACACGACTTGATTCGGCAAACCATTCGCGATTTCGCCGAACAAGAAATTAAACCTGTTGCCAAAGAACTCGACGAAAAAGAAGAGTTCTCTATTGATATGTGCCGAAAAATGGGCGAAGTAGGTCTGTTCGGTATTAATACACCAATCAAATACGGCGGACACGGTATGGACACCCTGTCCTACATCATCGCCGTAGAGGAATTGGCAAGAATCGATGGTTCCCACGCGGCGACTATTGCCGCCCACAACTCGTTAGGAATTGGCCCGATCTTAATCGCAGGTAGTGAACAACAAAAACAAGACATCATCCCGCAACTCTGTACAGGTGAAAAACTTTGGGGATTTGGATTAACGGAGCCTGGTGCTGGATCCGACTCACGAAACTCGAAAACCACGGCACAACTAGATGCCGGGGAATGGACCATCAATGGGAGTAAAATATTCATCACCAACGCCGCCTCAGAAATCACCTTAGGCTCTACGGTGCAAGCCATTACAGGTACCCGGCCCGATGGTCGAAAAGAATTTTCGACCATCATCGTCATGCAAAACACGCCTGGCTTCGAAGCACGCGAACTTCATGGTAAAATGATGTGGCGGGCATCCAATACCGCAGAACTCTATTTCGATAATGTAAAAGTGCCGGAAGCGAACCTGCTCGGTGAGCGAGGTATGGGCTCGAAGTACATGCTTAAGACCTTAGATGGTGGCCGCTTATCTATCGCTGCTATGGGACTAGGTTGTGCGCAAGGCGCTTATGAACTCGCACTGCAATACAGCAAAGAACGTGAGCAGTTTGGGAAACCAATCTCAGAATTCCAATCCATCGCATTCAAATTGGCTGATATGGCCATGAAAATTGAATTAGCGCGTAACCTGCTCTATAAAACCTGCTGGATGAAAGATCAAGGCAAAAAGATCACAAAACATGCAGCCATGGCCAAATTGTACTGCTCAGAAATTGCTAAAGAAGTAGCCGACGATTCCGTGCAAATCCACGGAGGGTACGGCTTGATGAAAGAGTACGATATTGAGCGTTTCTATCGGGATCAACGCTTGTTGCAGATCGGCGAAGGCACTTCAGAAATTCAACGTATTGTCATTTCTAGACAGATTTTGAAGGACTGAGCGATTGAGTATTAAATACGGAAACGAAAAAACCCCCTCGGCTTTGCCGAGGGGGTTTTTTCTAAAATCCTTTCTCAATTAGTTGACCTTATGAATAGGGAAACTTTGATTCACTTTAGAATCGTCAGAAACAATGCGTAAATAGTAAATTCCATTTGGCAATCCAGATAAATCCACATCTACATTACCAATAGCTTGCTCCTCCTGACCAATTTGAACCACTACTCCATTCGTATTAATCACTTGATATTCGAAGCTCATTCGCTCGCCAAGCCCAATATTAGCAATAGCATTCGTTCGGTTGCTTACAGTTAACGAACCGAAAATGTCTACTCTGCGAATCTCTGAGAATTCATATCGACCATCAAAGTCAACTTGCTTCAATCGGTAATAATTACTTCCAGACAATGGCG
>JAHQVX010000141.1 GCA_019634125.1 Saprospiraceae bacterium | reverse complement strand
GTTCCACGAAACGCCTTCTATCAATTTTATTGTGCGCATAATCATCGTACAAATCAAATACTTCTTGTTTAATATCTTCTTTACGAATAGAGCTCATGATCTTGTTTTGATGCTTTTAAAGATACCAGTTTAAGCCTTAATAAGTCGTCGGGACATCTTCATCCACCACTAAAATAAAATCGGCCTTATGAAGATGTTCTTCTGCTAAATTGGAGAGATCGGCTTGGGTAATAGTAGTAATAATGAGTTGCTTTAATTCTGGCCGATCTTGATGGATGTACCATGGAATACCATCGCCTGGTTGATCTACAGCAGCTTTACTGTGGTTGTCGGAATGGTAGCTTCCATTAAAGTGCACAAAGATGGCATCGGATTGAAGGTGTTTTAATAGAAAGTGCGCCATGGTCGCATCTTTAATAGCCTGAGCCTTTGGGAAATTATCCCCTCCATGTCCGCCCGACATCATATCCAGCATAGCTTGATAGCCGGGCAATGCAGCGTCGTACTTCATGGGCAACGGCACGATCCATGCTTTTTCTTCTTCCGTCAATTGATCCAAGCTTTCTATGCCTTGGCGAAAAACTTGGGAGGCATAACGGCGTGGAATATTCGTAGCTACAAATGGAAAACCATGTTGCTTTGCAACATCGAGTAAGGGCTGGTAATCGGTTTTATGATTCGGCCAGAGGCGGACTTGCTGGCCTAAGGAATCGGCTTCTATTTCGCCACTTAAAAAGGCGTTCACTCCCAGCTGATTGTCGGTCTCGAACATTTCTGCTCCTAAAACAAGCATTTGTCCTTTTTCTTGAAGTGCTTTCACCAACTCCAATTGAAGCCAATGCGCAATGGCATTGTTATGGAGCTCTCCGAAATAAACGATGTCGCTTTTTTCGGCATGTTTCAATACCTTTTTGAATTTGGTTTTCTTTCCAGTACTAGTGTACCACTGGTGTGGTGCTTGAGCAGTTGCCATAGAAAAGGATAAGCATAAAAGCAGTAAAAGGATACAGCGCATGCTTAAAGCTACTGGAAAAATTGCATCTGGGGTAAGGGCTTGATTTATACAAAATGAATTCCGTATTCTGCGGAGATTTCGATGAGTTTCTCAAAATCGGGTGGACCTTCCGGCTGTTGGCTATAGATATCGAATAAGCCCTCAAGGCCAGCAGGCGTAATCATCATTAAGCACTTCGATTTTTTTGTTCCGATTACATTGAAGGAATGCGGGATATTCCGAGGTAAGAAAATGGTATCTCCTGCCTTTAAGGTCGATGTGATTTCGCCAACGGTAAACTCCATTTCCCCTTCTAAGATCCAAAATATTTCATCTTCAAACTCATGAACATGTGGAGGCACACCAAAGCCAGGCGTACCCTCTCCTTCAATTAATGTAAAGCGACCATTGGTATCGGCAGCGTCTAATTTATGGATTTGCAAATTCCCAAAAACCATGAGGTGTTTGCCTTCGTTTTTATGTACGACTTTGGGCGTTGACTCCATTTTCGACTCATTTTTTGGTGAATTCGCTAACGAATTGATTGCTGTGCTGGATAAAGCTACTCCGCCCAGCGCTTTTAAAAAATTTTTCCGGTTCATAATTTTTGATTTGGCCTTACTTATGAGACAATCGTCTCACGAATGTACAAATAGATTTGGGGAATTTCAAATTTTATGAGACTTTTATCTCATGAAAGGTGATTACACAGCACAGGGAAGACGCGACCAGAAGTTAAAAACCCGAGCTAAAATTTTAAGCGCAGCCAAGGCATTCATAGCTAAGGGCCTGCCATTTAGCTTGGAAGAAGTGTCGAAGGAAATATCCATTTCACGCGCAACGATTTACCGGTACTTCCCGAATGTAGATGTATTGATTCAAGAAGCAGGAATTGAACTTCCGGATGCTCCGGAAGTCATAGTGGATCAGCAAAAGAAGAAGTCTTATGCCCAGCAAGTATTAGGTATTCAAGACTATTACTTACAATTCATTTTAGACAATGAAGCTGCGGTGCGGAAGTATATTGCTGTAGCAATTGGACATCCCGACAAAAGTGATTTGAGGGGTGCGCGCCGGACACTGGCCCTTGATTTAATTTTTAAAGACCACGAGTTAGCGATTTCAAACGTTGATTTGGAGAAATTAAAAGTGATATGTACGGTTTTAATGGGTATTGAGGCTCTAATTGTAACGAAAGATGTTTGTCGTTTATCTGACAGTGCCTCCAAAGAGATTTTACGTTGGGGATTAGAAAAAATGTTGGCCGGGGTTTTGGAAGAAGGCGCAGGCTAAAAATTAGTATTACTTACACGAAGTTAAGTAAGAATAATTCCCTAGATTTGAACGAATTTGAATCAGCCCTTTTATATTTGGGAATAAATAAAACCGACAAGATATGACAGCACACGAAGTACTCGATCGATTAAAAGCCGGAAATGCGCGCTTTGTAGAAGATAAATTAGATGGAAAATTACAAGATAGTAGTCGCCGCGGGGCGTTAACGGGAGGTCAGAGCCCTTATGCCATTATTTTGAGTTGCGCCGACAGTCGCGTAGTTCCAGAGTTGGCTTTTGACACAGGGCTCGGTGAAATTTTCGTAATCCGTGTAGCTGGAAATGTGGCGAATACGGAGAGTTTAGCAAGTATTGAGTATGCGGTAGCGCATTTAGGCACACCACTCATTGTAGTATTAGGACACGAGAGTTGTGGTGCTGTAACCGCCGCCATCGGCGGCGGTGATAATGGCTACAACTTAAATATGCTATTAGCACAAATTTCTCCTGCAGTTGCTGCCAGCGGAGCTGGGGCCGAAGTGAATGATGTTGTGAAGAAAAACGCTGAACTCACAGCGAATGAATTGGTCAATCGCTCTGCAATTGTAGCCGATGCCGTGAATAGCGGTAAAGTAAAAATTGTCCCTGCATATTACAACTTAGGCAGCGGGTCCGTTGATTTCATGTAAAATTGGTGTTGAACAACCTTTAACCCTACCATTTTCAATGGTGGGGTTTTTTCATGTTATTTTTGAGCGAATAAGTTTATGATAGCACTTTCGATCGGCTTAATCATCCTCTGTTGTATAGTAATTTGGCGGGCTAGCGATGGCTTCGATGTCGCCTCCCAATTCCTGGGGCGGCGGCTAAGCGAGGGCGTACGTGGCGCTACTATTAATGCCATAGGCTCTTCCATGCCCGAGCTATTCACGACGTTTTTCTTCCTATTTATCCTGAAGGATCGAGATGGCTTTGCAGGCGGCATAGGCACTACCGCAGGTAGTGCGGTCTTTAATGGTATGATCATCCCAGCTGTGGTCATTTTAGTAGTCATTTTTTCGAGGTTGGCTAAAAACATCGAAGTCTCCCGGAAAGTGCTCTTTCGAGATGGGATAGCCCTGCTCCTATGCGAGCTCGTACTCATATATATCCTAGGCGGGAATTCCTTAAACTGGATTCACGGCCTCATCTTAATGAGCTTATACGCTGCCTACGCTTGGTATATGTTAACCACTATGAAAGCCACTTCAGAAGAAGCAACTTTCCAGGAGGAAACAGCAACTAGCTCGAGTAAAAACTGGTTCCTTAGTGTTCTCAGTCTGGATTTAGAACCCCTATTCATCCGAAAGCAAATCAACACTGCGAATGCCTGGACATTGTTGCTCGTCGCTTTATTAATTATTGGCTCGGCCTGTTTATTACTCGTAAAATCTTGCGAACAGCTCGGCGATGAGTTGGGCGTACCCATTTACTTTATTGCAGTGATCTTGGCCAGTGCAGCCACCAGCGTTCCCGACACTATTCTTTCCATCAAAGACGCCAAAAAAGGGAATTACGATGATGCCGTTTCTAATGCTTTAGGAAGCAATATTTTTGACGTATGCTTCGCCCTCGGCTTTCCATTGTTCCTATTCACCTTACTAAACGGCCCAATAGAAATGAGTGCAGAAACCGTCATCAATGTAGCTGAGCTCAGAATCTTGTTATTCATCTTGACTGCTGTGGCTTTCCTCATTTACATTGCCCGCAAAACCATGACTATTGGCAGTGCAATTTTGCTTTTAACCATCTATATTATCTTCACACTATATATTTTTGGTCGGTCCGCCGAAGTAGACATCGCTATGCAGATTAGCGACTGGCTCAGAAGTATTGACGATTTTATTGACCCTTTTAGATTTTGGAAAACTTAAAACATGCGCAGCCTCATCCTTTTATTTTCAGTACTTGTAATCGCATTGAGTTCATCTTGCAATGCCCTAGAAAAAACCCCACTCACCGAAGAACAACAGGTCTTTGCTGGTAGATGGGTATCCAACGATGGAACTTGGCTCCACATTTATAACAATGGCGGTGGCGACTTGAAAACATCGAACAAATCGGTAGAAGGCGGAAAAACTATGTTTACCGCTGAAGACGAATTTGAGATTGGGCTTTTCGGGCTGAAGAAAACCTATAAAGTCGACAAAGCGCCTTATGAAGAAGACGGTGCCATGAAGATGGTCTTAAATGGCATTGTATATACAAAGAGCAACTTCTAGCACGCTGGATAGAGCACTATTTTTATTTGCTGGAGTGTCTATCTTGCAGCACTTGAATTACATCTTTTAGGCGTAGTCCTTTTGCTTGCAAAAGGACAGAATAGTGAAAGAGTAAATCTGCGGCTTCACCCAAGAATAACTCTTTATTTTCATCCTTGGCTTCAATCACCAGTTCAACAGCTTCCTCCCCTACTTTCTGCGCGATTTTGTTCATACCTTTTGCAAAAAGTGAACTCGTATACGATGATTCGGATGGGTTGTTTTTCCGTTCAGTGATGATGTTTTCCAGTTCGTTCAAGAAGAGCACAGTTGATGTTTCCTGCTCTCCCCAACATGTTGTTGTGCCGGTATGACAAGTTGGGCCGTTGGGTTCGGCTTGAATCAACAACGTATCATTATCGCAGTCTACTTGGATGGACTTGAGTTGAAGGAAATTGCCACTTTCCTCGCCTTTGGTCCATAAACGTTGTTT
>JAHQVX010000140.1 GCA_019634125.1 Saprospiraceae bacterium | reverse complement strand
ATTGGTAAAGCCATAGCAATAAAGCTCGCTGAAGAAGGCGCAAATGTCGTTGTAAATTATTATAACACAGAGGCAGGTGCGCTAGATACAGTCAACAGAATTAAAGCACTTGGACAAGATGCGATTGCAGTAAAAGCAGATGTGTCCAATTTAACAGATATTGAAGCCCTTAAAGCTAAAACTATTGAGCGCTTTGGAAGTCAAGTAGATATCTTAGTCAATAACGCTGGAGGCTTATTCGCGAGGAAAACATTACAAGAATTTGACGAGTCTTTTTATGACTTAGTCATGAATGTGAATTTTAAATCTACAGTATTTGTTTCGCAAGCATTTGCACCGTTAATGAGTGCTGGATCCTCAATAGTCAATCTCTCCTCTTTGGCTGCTCGTGATGGTGGCGGAGGGGGTTCTGCATTATATAGTTCTTCAAAAGGAGCTGTTACCACTTTTACAAGGGCTATGGCCAAAGAACTTGGGCCAAAAGGTATCCGGGTGAATGCGGTCTGTCCCGGCTTAATTGGAACAAAATTTCATGATGATTTTACGACCAATGAAGTCCGTGAAATGGTTGCATCTAAAACTCCGCTACGTAAAGAAGGAGCCGCAGAAGAAGTGGCGGATCTTGTGGTTTATCTTGCCACAAATGAAGCTTCATTTATAACTGGAAATAATATAGATATAAACGGGGGATTAGCATTCAGCTAGACTTCCCCAAAAACAAAAATCCCCAATGAAAAAAATAGTAACCTTTGGTGAAATCATGCTTCGGTTAAGTCCTCCAGGCTACAAACGCTTTTCGCAAACTTATTCCTTCGATGTTGTATATGGTGGCGGCGAGAGTAATGTCGCTGTCTCTCTAGCGAATTATGGCTTGAATAGTTACTTTGTTTCTAGAATTCCACAGAATGATATCGGTCAGTGTGCCGTAATGGAACTCAGGAAAAGAAATGTTAATACCGACTATATCCTTCGAGAAGGAGAACGATTAGGCATCTATTTTTTAGAAACAGGTGCCGTAAGTAGAGGCAGTAAAGTCGTTTATGACCGCGCCCATTCAGGTATGGCTACTATTCAACAAGGTATGGTGAATTGGGAAGAGGTATTTCAGGATGCAGATTGGTTCCACTGGACAGGAATTACGCCTGCTTTGTCACAAGGAGCGGCTGATGCTTGTTTAGAAGCCATTCAAACCGCAAATAAAATGGGCGTCCCAGTTTCAACTGATTTAAATTATAGAAAGAAGCTTTGGAAATATGGGAAGCAACCTAGTGAAGTCATGCCTGAGCTAGTCGCTGGATGTGATGTGATATTAGGAAATGAAGAAGATGCAGAGAAGCATTTCGGTCTGCATCCAGAAGGTGTTGATGTAACGCACGGAGGCTCTGTTGAAGGAAAAGCTTACTTGTCTGTATTGAAACAATTACAAGAGATGTTTCCACGGGCAAAGAAAACCATTACCACCCTTAGAGGATCTATTTCTGCTTCTCACAACTCTTGGTCTGGAGTCTTATGGGATGGCGAAACGCTTTACGAAGCGCCCACTTACCAGATTACAGATATTGTAGATCGAGTTGGTGGCGGAGACAGTTTCATGGCAGGGTTAATCTATGGACTGCTGACTTATGAAAATGATCAAGATGCACTCAATTTTGCAGTAGCCGCATCTTGTTTGAAACATACAATTAAAGGAGATGCAAACTTGGTAACCATCGATGAAGTTGAAAAACTCATGAGTGGTGATGCAAGTGGTAGAGTAAGTCGTTAAGACATGAAATCAACCGTAGCCATTATCTGTGCTGGGGGGCCTGCTCCCGGCATTAACACTGTTGTCAGTACAGTTGCTAAAGAGTTTTTAAAGAAAGACTTTCGCGTATTAGGTGTACATCATGGTTTCGAGGGATTGATATCTGATCAACCAGACGTCAAAGAGTTTGATTTCTTCCATGCTGATCGCATCTTCAGTAGAGGTGGTTCTACTCTAATTATGAGTCGATACAAACCAAAAACGGAAGAATTTCACAGTCGCTTTTTTGAAAATAATAATGTGAAACTTCTCGTCACAATTGGTGGAGATGATACTGCATCTACTGCGAATCGAATGATGTCATTCATTAATCGCGATGGACTAAATGTACAGAATATTCATGTGCCTAAAACCATTGATAATGACCTTCCATTACCCGGAAGAAATCCCACATTTGGATTTCATTCAGCAAAACACGAAGGAGTCAAAATTGGGAATACCCTTTATGAAGACGCTCGAACTACAAATTCTTGGTTCGTTCTTTCATCGATGGGAAGGTCTGCTGGACATTTAGCATTTGGAATTGGTACAGCATGTCATTTCCCGATGATGATTATTCCTGAAATGTTCAACCGCACTAAACCAACCGTCGAAAAGGTGGTGGATATTATGGTGTCTAGTATTGTCAAAAGGAAAATTCAGGGGATTGATTATGGCGTCATTATTATTAGTGAGGGTGTTTTTCATGCCTTTGATGAGCAAGAAATTCTTGATACAGGAATAAAATTCACCTATGATGCGCATGGACATCCTGAATTGGGGAATGTAAGTAAAGCGCAATTTTTCAATGTTTTACTTCAAGAGAAGTTAAAAGAAGAAGGAATTACTATTAAATCCAGACCTGATGATCTTGGTTATGAACTTCGGTGTTGTGCGCCAATCGGCTTTGACCTTACCTTGTGTAGTTTACTCGGCATTGGTGTACGAAAGCTTTATGAGAAGGGTTTAACTGGATGTATCGTATCTGCGGATCCTAATGGTGATATTTCGCCAGTGTATCTCTCGGATCATCAAGATGAGCATGGTAAGGTACGTCCAAGGCTATTGGATATCCAATCTGAGATTGCCCAACTGTTTTTTCAGAGTTTGGACTATTTATCTGAACCGGATACTGCATCTGCAAGTAACTACTTACTTCACCCAGAAAAGTATATGTTTAAGAAAATATTAAATTGGAATTGATGGCTCGTTTTTCGAAATTACAAGTATTGAATACCATTACCGAACAACGGCTTATGCCGTTGTTCTATCACGATGAGCTTTCAGTAAGCAAGCAGGTGCTCCGAGCTTGTTATGAAGGCGGAGCAAGACTGCTTGAATTCACTAATAGAGGCGATTATGCCCATGAAGTATTTGGCGAACTCAATAAATTCGCTGCCAAAGAACTCCCAGGAATGATTCTCGGAGTAGGCTCAATAGTAGATGCAGGAACTGCTGCACAATACATGCAATTGGGTGCGAATTTTATTGTCTCCGCGGCGCTTAGAGAGGACATAGCAAAAGTCTGTAATCGAAGAAAAGTACCCTACATGCCCGGTTGCGGTAGTTTAACCGAAGTGGGTAAAGCAGAAGAATTAGGTTGCGACATCGTAAAGCTTTTCCCAGGTAGTGTGTACGGACCAAATTTCATTAAATCGGTTCGCGCACCTCAACCTTGGACTCAGATTATGCCTACGGGTGGTGTCGCTCCAACAAAAGAAAACTTAAGTTCTTGGTTTGGGGCTGGGGCCGTTTGTGTAGGAATGGGCTCTAAACTCATTTCAAAGGAATTAATTGCCAATCAGGATTTTAAAGCACTTCAGCAAGCCGTAAAAGATGCATTAGAACTTATACAGATCACCACAAAATAGTTCAATTATGGACCAAAGCTCGCCAAAACCATCTATCGTTAAAAGAATTCTTTTAGCGATTCTCGCTTTCGGTCCTGGTATTTTCGCTATCGGCTACACTATTGGAACTGGAAGTGTTACCTCAATGATTGTTGCAGGAAGCAAGTACGGAATGCAGCTATTATGGGTGCTACTACTTAGTTGCTTTTTTTCTGGAATTCTCATTTATGTATATGGGAAGTATGCACTCATCACTGGAGAAACAGCGCTTTTCTCCATGAAGAAAAATATCAAATGGGGCAAGTTCCTCGCATTATTAATTCTTGTGGGAATTTCCTTTGGTCAATGGAATTCTTTAATGGGAATTTTAGGCATCTCTTCGAACATTATCTATGAGATTGTCGTGCTCAATTATCCCAACATTTCTACCATTCAGTACCAGTTTGTATTAGGAACTGCGATCGTTATTCTCATCATCTTTTATGCCTTTTTGTTGGTAGGAAAGTATACGTTTTTTGAGAAAGTGTTGATCTTTTTTGTTTCGATAATGGGCTTGTCTTTTCTGTTGTCTTTATTTTTTAGTCATCCACTAACCACAGACGTGCTTAAAGGAATGATTCCTTCTATTCCGAATGTGGAAGGCGGTAAAATGATGGTGGCGGCATTTGTGGGTACAACCATGGCTGCAGCGACTTTTCTTTCTCGACCCTTGTTTATTGAAGGGAAAGGCTGGACACTAAAAGATATGAAGCATCAACGGAACGATGCTATTGTGGCTGCAATTCTTGTTTTTGTAATCAGTGGATCGATCATGGCAGTGGCTCATGGTGCGCTGTATACTGAAGGAAAAACAGTTTCTCAAGTCTTAGATATGTCTAATACTCTGGAACCCATCGCAGGAAAATGGGCAGTGACTATTTTCTTTTTCGGCACGTTGAGCGCAGGCTTGTCATCTATTTTTCCATGTATGCTTATTGCTCCAATGTTGCTGGCAGATTACCAGTCGGGTAAGCTCGACACTAAATCCAAACAATTCCGCATCATTACATTTATTGCATGTATTGTTGCTTTAGTTGTTCCAGTGTTTGGGGCCAATCCAATAGAGATCCAAATCTTATCTCAGGTATTTAACGTTTTCGTTTTACCTGCTGTAATCATTGGAATATTAATACTAACGAGTAACAAGTTACTTATGCAAGGGCATAGCTTTCACCCATTGGTGCGAATGAGCTTATATGCCGCATTATTATTTTCCTTAGTCGTTTCTTATAATGGAGTCCTAGGTGTCATCGAGTATTTCCAGTCGCTTTAAAAGCGTTTGCTCAAACTCAATCGAAACTGATCGTCGGTGCGGTCAACAATGATGGTGTTCGCCACCGTATTCGCCACATATGCGGCATTGTATTCACCACCTGTGATTCGATTGTATCCAGCATCTAGCGTAAGGTTCAGCGGAACGACTCGAAATCCAATTCCAGCCCCGATTACTTCTCGCTCATAATCTGCTCCGTCTAAGAATACATTGTCTTGGTAAGGACTTTGATTCAAGGCATACCCTCCACGAAGACGAACAGGGCCCAGCTTTACTTCAGCCCCACCACGAAGGTTAAAGGCGCCTTGATAAAATGCATCGATTTCATCATTGAATTGTTCGGCTCGCTCAGTAAATGCACCTCCATCTTCTAGGAAATCAATAGAGGTAGCGTTATAGCGAACATAATCTGCTTCTAGAGAGATTAGCCCGTAATTCGGATGCATGAGAACAAGTCCTGTACCTGCTTTCCAAGGTAATGTCAAGTTGTATGTATTGTTAAAATCTTCACTTTCGCTCACTTCTCTACGTGTGTTATAACGAGCTTCTGTATTGATACGAGTCGTTTCGTCAACAGAAATTACAGATGGCGATTTAATGTGCGCCCCTACTCGAACGAAATCATTCACTTTGTAGATGGCTCCAGCGTGAAAATAAGCGCCTACCGTACTATATTCTCGCTGGTCGATTTGAGTAAATCCCTCAAACTCAGCAAAATTATCCTGTGTGTCGGTTTCTGTATAAGTTCTAGTTTCTTCGTATTGCGCTTGCGGAATTCCGAGTGTACCTCCCAAGTACAATTTGTTGTCCAAATTCACTCCACCACTTAAGTAGAAGGTACGGTTTATGCCGGTTCGGTCAATAACACCACTTTGTTCAACATTATTATTCAAGAATGAAGAATATAAAATTTGTCCGTTCGATAGTAAAGAAGTGTCTAAAAGATTGGTGTCGAACGCTTGAAACTCGAATTCATCTAAATCGAAGATACTGTTAGTCGCGAACTGATTTGCGGTTTGAGATAGCCCTGTGAGTAATGAACTACTCGTATTAAATCCTTGATAATCGAACTGTTCCCGAAGGGTTTCGCGTTGATTAAATCCTGCAGCTACGGTAAAGTTGACTAAGCCCGTTCTTCGAACAACAACGCTATCTCCTTGATATTCTGTAAAAATTCTTGAATAGACTCCACCAATACTGGTTAGGCTAAATGGTTGGTCTTCGGAGATTTGTTGCTGGCCTAGAAATCGAGTTGTGGTTTCTTGGTTGTTTAAGCCAAAAGAGCCGCCAACTTCGCTTTTTCGGAACAGTGCCATTCCAGCTGGGTTGTTGGTAGCTGCGGAGAAATCGGCACCAACGGTGCCGAAAGCGCCAGCTGTACCCATGCTTCGAGCAGTGGCATTTTCATCTTCTAAAAAGAATTTCTCAGCTAAATCGAAGTTTTGGGCATGTACGGATATAGCAACCGCCAGCAAGCTGGCGGTTAAAATGAGTTTCATCATCTGTTGCGTTAGATTAAATAGAAATTATTGTGGTGTCGTCGTTCTCCCTGAACCTCGGTTACCTCGAGTTGGTGAAGGTCTTGAACTTCCACCATTTGTGGTACTTGGTCGACTACTAGGCGTAGTTCGAATCGATCTATTTCTATTTGTTCCACCTGGAGGGCAGTAGTTTGGATCGTTAGAACGTCTGTTCGTACGAACTCCAGGATTCGGATTTCTATTTATCGGATAGTTTTGATTGCTGCCATATTCTTCACCATCTTGGCCTGGTGTAAATACCACATCAATATCTTCTGTGGTACGGCTCGAGAAATACACATCATCTTCAGCATCATGCGTGTAGTTAACAGTTGAACAGCTTGCTAAGCAAACTGCAGCGAGTGCACTAAGTGCTAAGTAAAAATTCTTCATCGTCAGTAGTTTTATATCCCTCATACGAACTGGTTTCCCAGAAAGTTACAAGTTACTTCAAAAAATATAAAAATTGCTTTCCCCTTGAAAAACTGGCGATCACTCCGACTTATTTAAGCCGGGAAATTAAGCTCTTGATGGTGATAAAAAGTAAAGCTGCTAGCATTGTTGATCTAATTCTTTATTCAATACCACCCAACCAAGCCATTCACGAATTCCGCAAATTTTTGATTCATTCAATTAAATTCAAACTTTGTACCAAACTCTCCAGACCGCATTTCCTATCTTTACGGCCAATTTTTTACAGACAATGAGTAAAGGAATTACGAGTAGAAGCGAGAATTATAGCGAGTGGTATAACGATTTAGTTCGAAAGGGCGGACTGGCCGAACATAGCGATGTGCGCGGCTGTATGGTGATTAAGCCTTATGGTTTTGCCCTTTGGGAAAATATGAAAGCCCAATTAGACACTATGTTTAAAGATACTGGGCACGTTAATGCCTATTTCCCTTTATTCATCCCCAAAAGCTATTTGAGTAGAGAAGCCGATCACGTTGAGGGCTTCGCCAAAGAATGTGCAGTAGTAACTCATTACAGGCTAAAGAATGCCGAAGATGGAAGTGGCGTAATCGTTGATCCTGCAGCGAAACTAGAAGAAGAACTCATTGTTCGACCAACTTCAGAAACCATTATTTGGAGTACGTATAAGAAGTGGATTCAGAGTTACCGTGATTTACCATTGTTGATTAATCAATGGGCCAACGTAGTGCGTTGGGAAATGCGTACGCGCTTGTTTTTGAGAACGGCAGAGTTCCTTTGGCAAGAAGGCCATACCGCACATGCTACAGAACAAGAAGCCATTGAAGAAGCTGAGCAAATGCTTCATGTGTACGCCGATTTTGTGGAGCAATACCTAGCTATTCCAGTCATGCGTGGCGTAAAAACCGAAAGCGAGCGGTTTGCTGGTGCTGTTGAAACGTATTGTATTGAAGCACTTATGCAAGATGGAAAAGCGCTACAAGCAGGTACTTCCCACTTTTTAGGACAGAATTTCGCCAAGGCTTTCGACGTGAAATTTGCTGATAAAGAAAATAAAGAAGAATACGTCTGGGCCACCTCTTGGGGAGTTAGTACACGACTAGTAGGTGCGTTGATAATGGCGCATTCAGACGATGAAGGCCTAGTGCTTCCTCCGAAAATGGCACCTTACCATGCTGTGCTTCTTCCAATGCTTCGGAAAAATGATCCTGAGTTTAATGAAACTATGATTAATAAGGCTAAGGAAATGGCTGCTGGGTTGAAAAAAGCGGGTTTGAGAATAAAAATTGACACCGACGAAACCAAACGTCCTGGCTTCAAATATGCGGCATACGAATTACAAGGCTATCCAATGCGTGTTGTGGTTGGACCAAGAGATCTAGAAAACAATCAAGTAGAAGTGGCGCGGCGGGATACAAAAGAGAAATTCTTTGTAGGACTCGATGAACTGGAACAAAAATTGGTGGGTTTAGTAGACGAAATTCACGACAATATGTATGCTAAAGCTAAAGCTTACCAGGAAAGTCATGTGACCGAAGCCAATACATGGGAAGAGTTTCAAGATATTTTAGATAATAAAGGTGGATTTGTAAGTGCACACTGGGATGGAACCAATGAGACAGAGGATAAAATCAAGGAAGCGACCAAAGCCACCATTCGTTGTATACCTTTGAATAACCAACAAGAAGCCGGGCAGTGTATTTTTTCGGGGAAACCATCTACTCAGCGCGTGTTGTTTGCAAAAGCCTATTAAGCCATGGATAATCAATTTGTGAATACAGGAAAAGATCTTATTCTCAACGCCCTACAAGAGCGCGCTGTACTTAAGCAGCATATCTTCCGTCAAGGCAAAGATGTTTTCGCCCACTTCAAAGAAGCGCTGAAAGCATTAATGGAAGAGCTGGAAGATAAGATGGATGCAATTGATAACTCCGTAGAGCTGTATTACAAAGAAAAAAGTGAGAGCGAAGCAGAGATTAAATTCGGTGGTGATGTCTTGGTATTTAGCCTACACAGTAATGTGTTCAACTTTGATGAAACCCACCAGATTAGCAACTTACCGTATGTTCGCGAAGATTACAATCGAGGCTATTGTAGTGTGATTCATGTTTACAACTTTCTAGGTGATTCCTTGAAATACAATCGAATGCATGACATCGGCTATTTAATAGCCCGGATATTTGTGAATAAAGATTTGCACTTCTACGTAGAAGGCAAACGTCAATTAGGTTTCTTATACAATGATTTTTCAAATATGGTCTTGAATGAAGTATACATTCAGGCGATTTGTGAATCGGCCATTTTATATGCGTTAGACTTCGATTTATTAGTGCCTCCGTATGATAAAGTACAGCAAATTACAGTTCAGCAACGTTTGGCAGAACATATCCAAGCTACCCAAACCACAGCGAAACGCATGGGCTTTCAATTCCAGGCTGATTCCGCGACTAATAAGTCGAAGTAACTTTTGCTTGCTGAATTTCCTTCAAAGTAAGTATATTGCTAGTATGAAATATATTTTCCTTGCCTTGTTATTCGTTTCTGGTTATTACACTTCTTCTGCTCAAGAGATAGAAGATCCAGTGGAATATTTAGAGTTACTCAATACCGATCAACGTCAAATTTCGGAGCGATTAATGCGCTACATTAGTGCTACTGTGCATGGAAGAAGCGAGGCTGCAGTGCAGCGGAAGCGAGAACAATTGGTGAAAACCATTGGGAAAGTGCGGGATAATGTAGCGAGTGCCCCTGACTTTCAAGGCGATGCGACCTTGAAGGATGCCATGTTGGAGTATTTTACGTTGAACTACTCTGTGATGAACGAAGACTATTCCGACATTATTGATATGAAGCAAGTAGCTGAGGAAAGCTACGATGCGATGGAAGCCTATTTTAAAGCGCAAGATATGGCCGCTGAAAAGGTGAATGTTGCTCAGGTGAATGTTGAGCAAGCTATTACAGCCTTTACTACGGAATATAATATTAAGTTGGTCAAGTCTGAAGATCAATTGTCTAAGATGTTGGAGCAAGCCAATGCTGTTGCCGATTACCATAACCAGTTGTATTTGATTGTTTTCAAGGCGCACCTAGGCCGAAAGACGTTTTTGGAATCGGTGCAGACGAGTGATATTGACGCCATTGAAGCTGCTCGAATTACATTGGTTGAGGCGACGGACGAGGGCTTGGAAAAGCTGAAAGATGTTCCCATGTTTCGTGGTGATGGCAGTTTGATAGCCGCCGCGGAGCGGCGGCTACAGCTCTACAAAGAAGAGGCCAACGCTATGGGCTTTACGGCTATTGAGCTCATTAAACAGTCTAAAAATGTAGAAAAACTATCCGAAGCACTTAGCGACAAAAAGCCCGCTAAACGCACGAAAGAAGAAGTCGAGGCCTACAATAAAGCTGCTGATGAAGCCAATAATTCAGTTGCTGAATTCAACTCCCTTTCGAATAAGTACAACCAACTCGGTCAAGTCGACCATCAATTTTGGCAACAAACCGTAGAACAGTTCCGTCGTAACCACGTGCCGAAATACGGAACCGAGGAACAGTATAGCTAGTTTAGCCGATAGGCAAATAGTCACTAGGCACTAGTTGATTCGTGTAATTGAGGTTTTCGTTCCAAAAGACTCCGAGCGTGACTATGGACTTCAGTCCAAAGAATTGGGTATGAGTTAATTTCCTGTAGCTTAAAGAACGAGATTGCAGCGGATTTGCGTGGATAATTGAAAATAATTTGGCTTTAACCGGCTCAGCTTGACACTCATTTACCAATATACAAATACACAAATAACCAACTGCGTAGCAGACTACTATTAATTATCGAATCGGACGTTCGTAGATATGGAAGGTGAAGTCGAAGGCGTGTTTGTCGTCTTTGGCGTGTGCATCTGAGAATACTTCGTTCCATTCCTTTTCTTTAAACTCAGGAAAGTATGCATCGGCGCCATCGATTTCGGTATTTACTTTTGTAATATAAAGTCGGTCTGCTAATGGTAAGAATAGACTATAGATTTGTCCTCCCCCAGTAATCATCAACTCTTCAATGCCTTTAGCGGAGGCGATTTGAAGTACTTCTAATAGATTTTTCGCGATGACTGCACCCTGGAAATGAGCGCTTTCATTTTTTGTCATCACGACGTTGATACGTTTGGGTAGGGGTTGAAATTTTAATCCAATATAGGTTTTCCTCCCCATTACCACCATTTTCTGTACGGTGTGTTTCTTGAACCACTTTAAGTCATTGGGCAAATGCCAAGGTAAGTCACCATCTTTTCCGATAGCTCTATTATTGTCGTGGGCGACGATGAGAGAAATCTTCATTAAGCTAAGATATGTTTTTACTCTAGAACTGTACTGCTTATATTCTGGTAAAGAGGCCTTTAATCACTAATGAGATTCCAACCACAATCGCACCCACAAATACAACATGGCCATTCATGAAATAGGTGAGTATAGCACCAAGAAGTATTAAGCAAAGTCCAGGAAGAATAAATTGCAACGCATTTTGTTTGCTTTGGACTACTGATGTGCCGATGTGTTTATTGAAATTCTCCAAAAGATCTTCAACACTATTAGCATTATTGATCGTGTTTTTGAAATGGGCATCTTGAGTTTGCTTAGCTTGAAAAACGGATGAAAACTCGGTGCTTAAACCACGTTTTTCAATTTCAATTTCAAAAAGTTTTAACTCGGTTCTACTATAATTTTCAATGTTATATAATACAGTATTAAAAAGCGATTCTTTGGTTAATTGGGGAATGGATTGTAGTACTTTTTTTTTCCTATTTCCTTTGGTTGTCGTTACTTGTATTAATTCTCTTTCTAGTCCTCTTTTTTGCACCTCATTTAAGTAAATAGCTCTTTCTTCCTCAGATAAGGTATTTTGGTTAACGATTACATCAATCAAAATTTCATCAGAAAACCCTTTAGCAATAGCTTTATAATCTGATGTATTCATTTGATTTTAAGTTTTTCAATCCGGACCAACGGACCTGTACATTTTTGTTGATGGCAAGTGATGCAATTAGCGACGATTAAGTTGTGGCCTTTAATGGTAGGTTCAGATACAAATTCCTCATAGGCTTTGGTATAGCTGTCGGCACTTTTAATAAAGAATTCATCGCGTTCAAATCCAGGCGTTAGGTCGGCAGTGTAGAGCAAGTCGAGCTCTGGAAAAGCGCTGGGAGTTGGCGCATCTTCAGTAAACGCAGCTTTCCATTGTAAGGCATTTTCCTCCATGGCATGCATCAAAACCGCCATCTCCGATGGCGGTTGAACCGTTAACGTCTTCTTCTCAGGCTTTGATTTCGAACAACCAATGAGCAAGCCAAATAACAGGAGAATTCCAGAAATGATACTGCGTATCACTCTTTAATTTTCACTGCACTAGCTAAAAATGTATATTCTTCTTTCGGCTCAGTAATCGCATCAATTTCTTCTTGCGTTTTGCCTGCATCTTCCGCATAATGCTTTTGATCTGCAACAGAAACCACACTTTTATAAGCCATACCTTCCATTACTGCATCGCTTCCACTAGCATCCATCGGTACAAAAAAGCCGTAGTCTTTGAATTTTACAAAGGCTTCCGTGTCATCGTTAAGGGCTACATTCATCCAGCACCCTTTTTTCTGACATACCTCATTGATCTTTGTCGAAAACTTGACCTGAATAGAATCACCATCTTGCATGTCGGTGAATTTGGCTAGCATTGCGGAATGATCAATAGCTCCATCTACGACCATAGTAGAATCCCCAAAGGCAGCATAACTTGCTGAAGTAGTCACATCTTTATTGCCACAAGTACAAGAAGCTATGAAAAGTCCTGAAATCAAAATAAGTGCAATGTATTTCATGAGTATTTTTTTGTAAAAATAATAAAAGATTAGACCAGCGTCTACACTTCTTTGGCATTGGAGGAATGGCGCGAAGCTCCAGCTTCGTGCCGCTACCCGTAGGCCTCCGGCCGATTAAAATTCCCCTTTAAAGCAACTCAGCAAACACCGCTTGAGCACTGTAAATACGGTTTTCTGCTTGTTGAATGACTAAGGAGTTTTTACTGTCTATAACCGCATCTGCAACCACTACATTCCTTCGAACAGGCAAACAATGCATGAACTTTCCATTATTGGTCAGTGCCATTTTCTCTGCTGAAATGATCCAGTCTCCTGCCACATGCGGACGAGCCCCATAATCCGAATAGCTACTCCAATTTTTGGTGTAAATAATATCTGCGTTTTCAAAGGCAGCAACTTGATCAGAAGTTGTTGTTGCTGGGGTAGAAAATTCTTCTGCTAATTCATAGCCTATGGGCGCAGCAATGGATAGGTCTATCCAGTCGGCAGCATTACACCATTCTGCAAACGAATTGGGCACACTTTGGGGCAATGCCCTCGGATGAGGCGCCCAACTCAAGACCACTTTCAGTTTTTGGCGCTCTGGAAAAACTTCTTTCATAGTGATGAGATCTGCCAAGCTTTGTAACGGATGCCTGGTGGCACTCTCTAGGCTGACAACAGGCACTTTGGAATAGTGGAGAATGTCTTTAAACAGCTTTTCCGAATAGTCTTCTTCTCGATCTATGAGTTTTGGAAAAGCCCGAACACCCATCACATCGCAATAGCTGCTCATAACTTGAATGGCTTCCTTCAAATGCTCGGCCGTAGTACCATCCATGACAGTGCCGTGCTCAAACTCCAGGTTCCACCCGTCTTTCCCAGCATCTAATACCCAGACTTTTGCACCTAGATTTTCTGCGGCACGTATACTACTCAGGCGCGTTCGTAAACTCGAATTGAAAAACAATAAGCCAATGGTTTTATTCTTACCTAAATGCTGACTAACAAACGGATCTTTTTTATGCTGCAAGCCTTTGGCTACTAACTTGTTGACGGGCGCAATATCATTGGCTTTTAAGAAGTTTTTCATACCGTTAAATTTGTTGGAACATATCCGTCTACTGCTCTTATCTCCAACTCTTCCACATCTACGGTACAGAACGCTCTTAGAAAGGCATCTGCTAATTGGGT
>JAHQVX010000139.1 GCA_019634125.1 Saprospiraceae bacterium | reverse complement strand
TACACGGCTTTTGATCCCGTTGCTGTTCAACCAGAACGCAGTGCAGAACAAATTCAATGTCCGGTATTTATGGCGCATGGACTCGCCGACAAAAAAATGAACCCAGCGTATTCGCAACGAAACTTCGATGCCATCCCGCACGCCAACAAGGCACTTTTCTTCCTCGAAAAAGCCAATCATCAGAATGTGCTTTCCACGGGCGGGCAAGCGTATTTAGATCGTGTAGATCGGTTTCTAACGACGCATTTAGAAGATGAAAATAAATAATTGCCGAACTATTGTTCGGAAAGGACTATCCTCTATCTTTGCGCCCAAATTATTCATAAAAGTTCTTTAGAGGAATGTTAAGCCGTAGAAGCACACGTATTAAAACCATGCAAGCGTTATACGCGCACAACCGCAATGCCGACCTTACTCTAGAAGGTGGTCGCAAAAACCTCGCAAAAACACTGGATAATTTTATTGACCAGTACCACTACATCCTTTTCACGTTTACCAAAGTAGTGCACTTCCTAACTACAGACGCTGAAATTAAAGCGGGCAAATTACTTCCTACCGAAAAAGACGGTGAAGTCAATTTGAAACTGCTAGACAATAACTTCTTCAAAGCACTTGAATCCAATTCAACCTTTGATCAGATGACCTCTAAAGGGAAGTTTGATAGCTTATTAGATGCGAATGTAATTGCCACACTTTATCGAAAGATGGCGAATGATCCGCGCTATGTTGACTACCTGGATACAAAGCTTAGCGGCGAAAAAGAAGACTTCCAAATAGTGAAGTACATCATTGAAGATTTGATGTTCCATGATGAAGTCTTCCAACAACACATGGAAGATTTATTCCCACGCTGGCAAGACGATAATGAATTCCTCTACAGTCAAATGGGCAAGCGGTTAAAAGCTTGGAAAAAGGACGCAGAGAATGTAGCAGCTATCGTCTACCAAAAAGATGCTTCGTTTAGAGAAATCGAAGATTTTGCCGATCAACTCTTCTTAAAAACTGCCGATAGAGATCCAGAACTCCATGCAATTATTGGTAAGTATTTGAAGAATTGGGACGAAAAAAGATTAGCCCTCATCGATACGATCTTGATGAAAATGGCTGCTTGTGAATTGCTTTACTTTAAAGAAATTCCGGTAAAAGTGACCATTAACGAATATATAGACATTTCGAAATCATACAGCACGCCAAAGAGTAAAGAGTTTATCAATGGAATACTTGACAAACTCATGAAAGACCTTAGTAATGAAGGTCGAATTGTGAAAGAAGGGCGTGGACTTAAAAATTAACTATGGACATTAATACGATATTTCTACCCTTGATGATCTTGGTGCTTTACTTCTTTTTCATTCGTCCGCAAATGAATCGACAAAAGAAGCAGAGAGCATTTCAAACCAATCTTAAAAAAGGGCAACGAATTGTTACTCAGGGAGGCATCCACGGCAAAATCCACCAGGCCGACGAAGGCAATAGTTGGGTGATGCTCGAAGTGGGCAATACGAAATTTCGTGTAGAGAAAAGTGCGATTTCTTTCGAACAATCCTCTACCCTTTCTGAAGCGAAAAAAGAGGCTTAAATGCTTAAGGTGGCCATAACCGGTGGAATCGGAACGGGTAAGACCACTGTGGCCAACATCTTTCAAATTCTGGGCATACCTGTCTACTTTTCCGATCGCGCAGCGAAGGCGTTAATGCATACAGATCCGGAACTTATAGCAGCTATTCAGCAGCATTTCGGGTCTGAAGCTTATGAGAGTGGGCGGTTAAATCGAGCGTTTTTAAGTGAACAAGTCTTTCAAGATCCAGCAAAGCTGGATCTTTTAAACAGCTTGGTTCATCCTGCCGTGTTTAGAGACCAAGCCCGATGGATCGGCGAACAGTCAGCCCCATATGTACTCTTCGAATCGGCAATTATCTATGAAATCAAACGAGCAAATGCCTTTGATGCAGTTATTGTAGTAGATGCTCCTGAGGAATTACGGATTTCCCGAGTAATGTCGAGAGATAGTGTCGATGAATCAGCCATTCGCCAGCGAATGGCTGCGCAACTGCCTCAACAACAAAAAGTGGAACAAGCAGATATTGTCATTCACAATAATGGTAAAGACTCCTTGATCAAGCAAGCCTTAGAAGTGCACCAACTACTCGTGGCACAGAACCGTTAATCGCGCTTATAATCGATCAAGTACCAATCTACAAAGAAGCCTTTGCGACCAATAGAACGGTCAATCACGGGCAACTCCTTTTCACTACAACCCGGTGTACCACAGTTCTCAATCACCATTTCCCAGTGTTTTCGAACCACACCTACATTCTCAGCATACCTCGTGTAGCCAATTCGGTGCGTAGTTACAATGCCAAACTCATCCACCTCATTGACCAATACCGTATTGTTAAATGACAAGCCGTTGATTTCGAATGGGCTGCCTACTTCCTCGTAGAAATAATCCCAACCTTCATAGAAATCAGTCGAATTATTCGGGTTGTCGCCATTATCTGGAAAAATGAACTGATTGCCTTCCCAACTTTTACCAGTAGTCGGGGGTAAATCGAGCTTAATAAAGCGCAAGTTGTCTTCAACGGTTTCTAGAACCCCATTGTCTACTTTGGCGAACCACACTTTTTCTAAGCTGTAATTATCTGTAGGATTAACCTTTTCAAAAAGGAAGAGCTCAGTCAAGGTACCGCCTACTCCATCATTCACTTGCTCGCCCACTTCAATTCTAAGGTAACGCTCCGTATTTGTTACCGAATTATCGAAATCGTCGTAAATAACAGAGTCCAATTTATATTCTACCCAATGGCCGGTTTCTAAAGGAAAGAAGGGCGTACTTGAGCTATCAATATCGGTTCCGCCATCGTCGGAGCAATTTGAAAACACCAACGCGGAAAAGCCAATAAGAAAGAAAAACAGTAATCGATTCATGTCACTAATTTACAAATGAAAGCTAGAATGTATGTTCCCACCTCCTAAGACGTCATCTCCGTCGTAAAAGACAGCACTTTGTCCAGGAGCAATTCCTTTCACATCGGTATAAAACTCTACCCGCACCATGCTATCTTCTTTATATAGCTTAGCCATCGCGCCTTTATCCTTATACCGAACTTTAACTAAAGCTTCCATACCATCTTCAATTTCGCCTATTTTCTGCAAGGTCACATTGTGGACATACATGCCTTTTCTGACGAGTTCTTTTTCTTTTCCTAACACCACCGTATTGGTTTCTGGCCGAATTTCAGTAACGTACATCGGCTCACCAAAGGCTAAACCTAAACCTTTACGCTGACCTATTGTAAAGAAAGGATAGCCTTCGTGTTGTCCAAGGATATTTCCTTCTACATCAACAAAGGTTCCCCCTGCCACTTCCTCTTGAAGGCCATCTACATTCCGCTTTAGAAAGCCTCGATAATCATTATCGGGCACAAAACAAATCTCAAAGCTTTCTGCTTTTTTGGCAATTTCCTCATAGCCCCAATCATGCGCCATCTGACGAATCTCCGACTTCTCAAACGGACCAAGTGGAAAGATGCTTCGTTTCAAACTTTCTTGGCTAAGCCCCCACAAGACATAGGATTGGTCTTTTCGTTGATCCACTGCTGCCGTAACAAAATAACGGTCATGTTCTGCGCTATAATTATGTTTTGCATAATGGCCTGTAGCAATGAATTCACAGCCCATGTCATCGGCCCGCTTTAAAAGGGCTTCCCACTTGATGTGCGTATTACATAACACACAAGGATTTGGGGTACGGCCAGCTAAATACTCTTCTATAAAATTATTGATAACAGCGCCCCCAAACTCAGGTCGGATATCTACAATGTAATGCGGGAAGCCTAATTCAACCGCAATCGCTCGAGCATCGTTGATTGAGTCCAACGAACAACAGCCGGTTTCTTTCTTCGATCCTCCAGAAGTGGCATAATCCCATGTTTTCATAGTAATTCCAATCACTTCATACCCTTGCTTATGCAACATAATAGCTGTGACGGTGCTATCAATACCGCCGCTCATCGCTACTAAGACTTTGCCTTTACTCATGTGTTCTTTAATAATTTTTGCAAAAATAGAGATTGCAATGGGTAAAACACTAAACTGTAAAGTTTTAATACCTTTGCACCAAACTTAATCTTATGAAAAATCTCATTTTTTTAGCCTTATTAATTGGCTTTTCAACGTTTACACATGGTCAGAATTGCGATACGTATGCGCCATTGACCGAAGGAGTATTTTTAGAATTAACGAATTACAATGCCAAAGGGAAAGCTACTGGCCGTACCGAGCATTTAGTGATTGACTCTAGTCCTGCTTCAGCAGTATTCCAAGCAACAATCTTTGACAAGAAAGACAAAGAAGTGTCGCAAATGGAGTACAACGTTCAATGTGCTGATGGTGGTTTTCAGGTTGAAATGGCCAATTACTTAGACACGGGTAATTTGGCTGCCAGTGAATTTGAGATTGAAATGGACGGCGACTTCCTCACCTTTCCAGCAAACATGCAAGTAGGTGATGAATTAGAAGCTGGAGAATTGAATGCAGAACTGCAAAGTTCTGGAACAACACTAATGCGATTGGGCTTTAGCATTTTCAATCGAAAGGTAGAAGCCATTGAATCTATTACTACCCCAGCTGGTACGTTTGACTGTGTGAAATTGTCTTACGACTTTACTTCTAAAACGGGATTTATTAACGTAAAAGGAAGTGCTACAGAATGGGTCAGTGAAAATATTGGCGTGGTAAAATCTGAATCGTACAACAAGAACGGAAAGCTCATTGGTTATTCCGAACTTACTCGTTACGACAAGTAAACTTTCTTAAAACGTATATTCTACAGTTACTGTGGTGGGTTCATTCGGAAGATCTGAATCTACAGACCCTGTAGCTAGAATATTACCGTTGGCTTCTATTCTCAGGTTTCCTGCTACTTGATCACATACATCTGGTACTCCGGGGCTTACTGCACAATCGATGGTATAGGTCACTTCCATACTTAGAAATGTTCCTACAGTGACAGGCACTTGAGTAAATGACTGACTGAACGGTAGTGCTAAATCATAGGTCTGAATCGAATTGTCGATTTGAGTGGTGATGGTTCCATTTCCAGAAGCGAAACCATCCATTTCAAAGGTAATGGTGGCTAGAGTAACTGCAGGGCCAGTATCCCCACCATCATCTGAACAAGCTAAGAAAAGGAGGATGGAGAGGGCAGCAATTGATAGCAAATTTCTTTTCATATTATAAAGGTAGGGATAAAAAGAAAAACCCCATCTCGGCTTTGCCGAGATGGGGTCGAATTCCAAAACCAGGAAATGATTACATCATGCCTGGCATTCCGCCGCCTGGCATAGCAGGCATAGCTGGGGCTTCTTCTGGCTTATCTACTAACATACATTCCGTAGTTAATACCATACCAGCAATTGAAGCGGCATTTTCTACAGCAACACGCGTTACCTTTTTAGGGTCAATAACACCAGCTGCTTTTAAGTCTTCATATACCTCAGTGCGTGCATTGTAACCAAAGCTACCAGTGCCTTCTTTCACTTTGTTCACTACAACAGATCCTTCAACACCAGCATTCTCAGAAATTTGACGAAGTGGCTCTTCTAACGCTCTCACTAGAATATCTACACCCGTTCGCTCATCCGCATTTTCAGTTTCAACGGAATCCAAACCTGCAATGGCTCTTACAAGGGCAACACCACCACCGGCAACAATACCTTCTTCTACGGCAGCTCTCGTTGCGTGAAGGGCATCATCTACACGGTCTTTCTTTTCTTTCATTTCAACTTCAGTAGCAGCACCAACATAAAGAACAGCCACACCACCGCTTAACTTCGCTAAACGCTCTTGGAGTTTTTCACGATCGTAATCTGAAGTCGTTGTTTCAATTTGTGCTTTAATTTGGTTCTGACGCGCAAGGATATCGTTGCTTTGTCCAGCACCATTCACCACAACTGTATTGTCTTTGTCGATGATTACTTTCTCTGCACGGCCCAACATATTTACATCGGCATTCTCTAATTTGAATCCACGCTCTTCGCTTACTACGGTACCACCAGTTAGAATAGCAATGTCTTCTAGCATAGCTTTTCTACGATCCCCAAATCCTGGGGCTTTCACCGCAGCAATTTTTAGTGCACCTCTAATTTTGTTGACTACAAGTGTAGCAAGGGCTTCACCGTCTACATCTTCTGCAATAATCAATAATGGAGCTCCTGACTGAGCCACTTTTTCAAGGGTAGGCAACAAGTCTTTCATGTTGCTAATCTTCTTGTCGTGGATCAAAATGAATGGGTTCTCCAACTCTGCCTCCATTTTTTCTGGATTGGTTACAAAGTATGGAGAAAGGTAACCGCGGTCGAACTGCATTCCTTCTACAACATCTACATAGGTATCTGTTCCTTTAGCTTCTTCAACAGTGATTACGCCTTCTTTACCTACTTTTTCCATCGCTTCTGCGATAAAGTTTCCGATTGTTTCGTCGTTATTGGCAGAAACCGTTCCTACTTGTCGGATTTTCCCGAAGTCATCACCAATTTGCTCGCTCATTTCTCCTAATGAACTTACAATGGCTTTTACGCCTTTATCGATTCCTCTTTTAAGGTCCATTGGGTTAGCGCCTGCTGTTACGTTTTTCAAGCCAGCAGTAATGATGGCTTGTGCTAAAACAGTAGCTGTTGTTGTACCGTCTCCTGCGCTATCATTGGTTTTGCTCGCTACTTCTTTCACAAGTTGAGCGCCCATATTTTCAACAGGATCTTCTAATTCAATTTCTTTCGCTACAGTTACACCGTCTTTAGTGACTTGTGGTGCACCGAATTTTTTATCAATTACTACGTTTCTTCCTTTAGGTCCAAGGGTGACTTTCACCGCATTGGCAAGGGCATCTACTCCGGCTTTAAGTTTTTCGCGAGCTTCGGAGTTATAAGTTATAATCTTAGCCATGTTGTACTTTGATTTTATGTTTTAAATGGGGATTTAAACGATAGCGAGAATATCAGATTCTCTCATGATTAGGTAATCGTTTCCGTCGATAGTGATTTCTGTTCCTGAGTATTTTCCATAGAGGACAGCATCGCCAATTTTAACGGTCATTGGTTCATCTTTTTTTCCAGAGCCAACGGCTACTACGCTTCCTTTTTGAGGTTTTTCTTGAGCCGTATCTGGAATAATAATTCCAGATGCGGTTGTAGTTTCTGCTTCTGCAGGCTGAACAACTACTCGATCTGCCAAAGGCGTAATGTTTAATTCGGCCATTTTCGTTTTGTATTTAGTGTTTAAATTAAAATTGTGTTGTACAGGCTGGAGAGAACACATTTAGTGCCATTGGGCATTTTGCGCCATAATTTCTGCGAGGGCTGTCAGTTGGGCAGAATGCGGTTGGTATTTTGACAGTTTGGTGTCTAAAATGCAAAACCCCCTCAGCTTTGCCGAGGGGGTTTCATTCAAGTATTTTTCACACCTTAATCTGGCGTATTATCAGCAGGCTGTGGATCGGTTGTCGTTCCCGCATCATTGGCCGCACCATCGTTAGTAGGTACTACCGAAATATCACTAGGAACAGCTGGAGCTTCATTTACAGGTTGTGTAATTGGAGCCACACCTTGAGTCACAGATCGTGTTCCAGAATCGCCATTGCTTCGGAAGTATAAAGAAGTGGCTAAACTCGCTACTAATAAAGCAACTGCTAAGTACCAAGTTCCCTTCTCTAAGAAATCCGTAGTGCGTTGCGCACCGAATGTATTACTTGAAACACCTCCAAATGTAGCGTCTAATCCTCCCCCTTTCGGGTTTTGAATCAAAACGATACCTGCTAATAAGAGGCTAATTAAGATGATTAATATAACTAGGAAAATTCCCATCACTTCAAATTTTCTTTCAACAAATCAATTTGGGCTGCAAAGTAAGTGCTTTTTTCGGGATATTTCAAACTTAATACCTCGTAAACATCAATGGCTTGTTTCCACTTCTTTTGGTCCCAATAAATCTTAGCCAAGGTTTCAGTATAAAAGCTTTTATCCTTAGAAATACTTTTCTTGGCCATTTCGTGCACTCGTTCCATTTTCGTGCTCTCCAATTGGTCTTCTTTAATTTCCCGCCGAATGCTTGGACGAGGCGAAGACTGAACTTCCTGTTGTGATTCCACCACTTCTTCTTTGACTTCAGGTAGCGTTTCGTCTAAGCTTGTCGCTTCTTCTTGAGTAAAAGCCGACAGCCAATCGGTAAAGCTTTTCACATCATCCGACTGGTTCACTTCTAGGATAATATCTTCAGAAACAGGTGTTGACTCATCATTTCCTTTTGCCGAATTCCTCAATTCTAATTGCTGCTCAATTAAGTCGGCGGGCATTTCTTTCAGCTCGGCTTCTAAATTCGCAGCATAGGCTTGGGCTGCATACATGTTATCTAAAGCATTTTCGGAAGGCACTGCCTCTTCTTGAAAGGCCTGTTCAGCATTTGTAGACGCTCTGTCTGAACCTTCCGATTCATCTTCCGTGGAACCATCTAGATGTGCTTCTTGCTCGAATGGTACCTGCTCTGGGATTGGATCTGTTAATACTGGTGCTTCTGGCTTCTCTGAAACCTCAACTGTTTGTTCTTCCGTTTCCTCAGCAAAACTGGCTAATACATAGTCTTTCAAGACGCTTCTTGAGGGTAAGCGAAGGGCAGCATGGGTAAGAAGATGTTCAAAATCAGGATCTTTCTCTTGGTGGGCTTTTCGAGCGGCGACCATTGCTGGGATACTCGCTGTTGGATATTGGTGTACGAGTTCCTTGAGCGCTGCCAAAGGCAGCGCTTCTAAATCCGCAAACGACGTTATGGCTAATTCTTCTACTTTCATTACCAATTTGCAAATGCACGGTTAAAAATAGCAGCTACCAACTGATCGGTAATACTGTCTAACAACTCTTCTTCTATCGATGTCAAATCCGCATTCGCATCAAATTGTTCAGATGCTCGAAAAGATTCCCGGAAGTTCAAGTCCTCATCCTTCGAATTCTTATACTCCACTTGCACCGTCAACGTCAGCTCACTCTGCTGAGTTCGGTCATCCGCAGCCACTGCCAACGGACGAATCGTATAATTCGTTATCGTTCCAGAGAATTCAATTTCCCCGTTACTCTGCACCAATCGAACCGGTGTTTCACGTATAATTCGTTGCTCTAACTTATTCGTAAATACCTGACTCAAATCCGCACTTTGAATCGGAGCCTGGTTTTGAAAATACTTTACAACAGCCGTTTCCGCATTTACATCAAAGCCCGACAAGCTATATTTACAGGCACTCAAAAGAAAAAAACCAATCAAAAGACTCCACTTAGCCATCGATGTCATACTCTTTAATTTTTCGGTATAAAGTACGTTCAGAAATCCCCAAGTCTAAAGCCGCTTTTTTTCGTCGGCCCTTGTGCTTAGTTAAAGCTTTCTGGATCAACTCTTTCTCCATTTCGGCAATAGACAAAGATTCCTCAAAGCTATCTACTTCATAAACGGTATCGGAGTTACTTAAAATCACAGGTTGATTCTCCGAAGGCGGATTCATAAAATACTGCTCTCGTTTAGGATATGAGACGGCTGGAATAGCTGGTGCACTGGGCATAGGCTGAATGTCTTCTTGCTGAATTAATTCTGGCTTACTCATTTGCCCGCCTTCAAATGCCGCTTGGTGCCCGCTGGTCCACAAATAACTTTTTATGTTGTTTAAATCGTGCTTCATTTCAAACAACATCTTGTAAAGAATTTCCCGTTCATCAATGCCTTCTTGCTCTGGAGCAACAATCATAGCTGTAGGCTGAACAGGAAGTATAATTCTCAATTCATCTGCTGTTACGGTATCGTGTTGGGTGAGTACCGAAACTTGTTCCGCAATATTTTTCAACTCTCGAATATTCCCAGGAAAGCGGTAACCACTCAATAACAGTTGCGCATCTTCGGTTAAATTGACGGGAACAGATCGATAGCGCTCTGCAAAATCAGTAGCAAACTTTCGGAACAACAAGTAAATATCTTCTCTACGTTCTCTTAAGGGTGGTACATTAATAGGAACCGTATTTAATCGGAAATACAAGTCTTCCCGAAACTTACCTTCCCGGACTTTCTTTAGTAAGTCTACATTAGTAGCGGCAATAATTCGAACATCGGTTTTCTGCACTTCTGAGTCCCCTACTCGAATAAACTCGCCACTTTCAAGGACACGGAGCAAACGGGCTTGAGTTCCGATAGGCATCTCCCCAATCTCATCTAAAAAGATGGTTCCGCCATTCACTGTTTCGAAGTACCCTTTGCGATTATCGGAAGCACCTGTAAAGGCCCCTTTCTTATGACCAAACAACTCTGAATCAATGGTACCCTCAGGAATAGCTCCGGTATTCACGGCGATAAACGGCTCGTGTTTCCGTGTACTGAGTTGATGAATAATTTTAGAAAAAACTTCCTTCCCAACACCACTTTCTCCGGTAATTAATACAGAGAGATCAGTACTAGCCACCCGCTCTGCAATGGCCAAAGCATGATTGAGCTTGGGTGAATTGCCAATAATTCCAAAGCGTTGTTTTAGTTGTTGAATCTCCATTACGCCGGCCTTACTGCTTTTCCAATGAGTGTCGCACTTGTAGCATCATGTACTTTTACATGTACATACTGGCCAATTTTATACGATTCACGTGGGAATACAATCATTTTATTTCTAGAATTTCGTCCGGCCAATTCTTGATCCGATTTTTTAGACACTTTCTCTACAAGTACTTTAAATGTCTTTCCGATGTCGTGCTGGTTGCTTTCTGCACTATGCTTTTGCTGAAGGTCGATAATTTCTTGCAAACGTCTTTTCTTCGTTTCCATGGGTACATCATCTTCGTATTTACGAGCAGCTAGAGTGCCTGGACGTTCGCTGTAGAAAAACATATAACTCATATCGTACTTCACATAGTCCATCATGGATAACGTGTCTTGGTGTTCTTCTTCGGTTTCGGAGCAAAAACCGGCGATCATATCTGAAGAGATGCCACAATCTGGAATAATTTCTCGAATGCGATCAACTTTCTGCATGTACCATTCCCGGTCATAGGTACGATTCATCTTCTCGAGAATCCGTGAATTCCCACTTTGAAGTGGTAGGTGAATGTAGTTGCAGATATTCTCATACTTAGCCATGGTATGTAAAACATCATCGGTAATATCTTTTGGATGGGAAGTGGAGAAACGCACTCTAAGATCTGGGCTAACTTGCGCAACTAATTCTAAGAGGTTGGCGAAAGTCACGACTTCTTCAGATGCTTCGGTTGACCATTTGTAGGAGTCTACATTTTGACCTAGTAACGTCACTTCTTTATAACCTTTGTTGGCTAGTTCTTGTGCCTCAGCGACAATAGTTTCTGGCGAACGACTCCTTTCCCGACCTCGAGTGAATGGCACTACGCAAAATGAGCACATATTATCACAGCCGCGCATAATGGAAATGAAGGCTGTAATACCATTGGAGTTGAGTCGAATCGGGTTGATATCTGCGTAGGTTTCTTCTTTGGATAGGAAGACATTCACTGCTTTTTGTCCGCCTTCAGCCTCTGCAACAAGTTTCGGCAAATCACGGTATGCATCTGGGCCCACTACGAGATCAACCATTTTTTCTTCTTCAAGAAACTTCTTCTTTAATCGTTCTGCCATACATCCCAAAACGCCTACCATCATATTCGGTCGCGTCTTCTTGGCTCCATTGAAGAGTTGAAGTCGTTTCCGTACTGTTTGTTCTGCTTTTTCTCGAATAGAACAGGTGTTAATGAGTACGAGATCTGCTTGGGTAAAGTCTTTGGTGTGGCCAAATCCCGCTCCGTTAAGGATGGAGGCTACAATCTCACTATCTGAAAAATTCATTTGACAGCCGTAGCTCTCAATATAAAAGTGTTTGTTGTAGTTTTTTTCGGTATCGTCGAGCTCCAAGGCTTTGCCTTGGAGATGTTCTGCCATCTGCTGCTTCGTTTCAAATGCAATGTCGTTACTGTACAATTCACTCATTTCTTCTTCAATTAGCGCCTGCAAAAATAAGAAAGACCTGCAAGATTATGTCATTTTGGCAGACATTAATTCTGTATATTTATTCTACAACGTGCGTCATGACCCATAAACTATTCATTCTCTTTTGCTTGTTTACTTTAGCCTGCACCACTACTCCCGAAGAACGGCCAGCTATTGAAGGCACTTGGTCGCTAGATGCGTTCTCTTGGTCTGGACCAGATACCGTTATTGTTGTTGAACCCGCTCAACCCGGCATTTTCATTTTTGACGAAGCGGGCTATTCTATTCAATGGAGTCCGATTCGAGAACCACGAACGCCTTTTGGAAACCTCTCCCAACCCACCGATGAAGAAATCATTGCTGGCTTTCGTTCCGTGATTTTTAACGCTGGAAATGTCTCCTATACCGATTCTACATTAAACACTACTGCTCGAATTGCAAAGGTGCCCGGCTTTGAAGGCGGCCAACAATTTTACGAATATTCCATATCGGACGAAGATGTTTTGACCTTAAGTATGGTTGACGAAACGTACCCGAACGGTGACAAACCTGATTGGGCTGGCAAATGGGTGACGACTTACACATTGAAACGCTTAGAATAAGCGTTAAAACAACTTTTTGTTGAAGATGAGCACTAAGATTTGAATGATAGCCAGTGAGATCAGTACCGTTCCAATAATCTTATTGATAAAGCGCTTAATCATTTCCATTCTGTCTGTAATCTTCTTTCCCAAGTAAGCATATAACATCAAGCTATATACCTTGCCCACACTAGCACCCACAATGAAAAAACCCATAGCTGGATAATTCTTCAAGTCAATCCATCCTTTGGCCTGAAAAAAAGAGAACGACACTACCCAAAACGGCAGGGCTTGCGGATTGAACAAAGCCAAGACCATACCTTTGCCAAATTCAGTGGCTACTTTTTGCTCTGCAGGTTTGAGCTGTGGGTTTTCCTCCACTTTTTTGAAAAAGAAATAGCTGCCTAAGGCCAAGAAAAAGAGAATAGAGAAGCCTCTGGTGTAGATATTATCTGAAAGGTGTTTCAAAATTAGATCACCAAGGAAGACCGCAGCAACAGTTTGAAAAAATTCGACAAATGCAGCGCCATAGGCCACTGGCCAGGCTCCTTTAACACCTTTTCGGATAGCTGTTTCGCCTACATTTAGATTAATAGCGCCAGGAGGTAGCGTTGCGATGTAGCTGAAAAACATTCCCACCAAAAAATAGATAATCCACTCCATTGGGAGATGAAGATAATGGGTTTAAGGAATTAATTGAATAAAATCGTAAAGTGGAATTGAATTACAGGTGCAATCGATCTTTTCGTTCGAGAAGTGTGGCTTCATCCTCCACATGATCTGGATCAGGAACACAGCAATCTACCGGACAAACGGCAGCACATTGCGGTTCTTCGTGGAAACCAACACATTCAGTACACTTATCGGCTACGATATAATAGAAGTCGTCTGCTACAGCGTTTTGTTTATCATCGGCCATCACAACTTGGCCGTCGCCAAGTTGATACTCTCCAGTCACTGTAGTTCCATCCGAAATAGCCCACTGATCGCCAGCTTCATAGATGGCATTGTTTGGGCATTCTGGTTCGCAAGCTCCACAGTTAATACATTCGTCAGTGATCATTATCGCCATAGCGTACTTTCTTTATTTTTGCGGCAAAAATAGTCCATTTTACCTAAAATTAATGATGCAGGATTCCCGCACTCTAGAAGTATTAACACAATTGGGCCAGTATTTGGTTTCCGACAGTGAAAAATTATTGGCTACCGCTCAGCAAGCTGAGCGGTTAAATCCGTGGTTTACGCAAAAAAATATTCGTCAATCATTGACCGCTATTGCCGAACAATATTTAAATAGCGAACAACTAGCGGCCTGGGCCGCTAGTTATCCACCAGCTTCCTCCACTAAAACGATCGGACTCATTCTAGCTGGTAATATTCCTTTAGTGGGTTTTCATGATTTGCTTGCTGTTTTAGTGTCGGGCCATCGGGCTTTAATCAGACTATCGTCGAAGGATGAAGTCTTGTTTAATCATATTCTTGAGCAACTTTTTACTTGGGAACCGAGCTTAAAGGAACGCATTGTGCTTACGGAGCGACTCAAAGATTTTGACGCCGTGATTGCTACCGGCAGTAATAATAGTGCCCGTTATTTTGATTACTACTTTAGTAAGTACCCCAACATTATCCGAAAAAACCGCAACGGAGTTGCGGTTTTAACCGGAACAGAAAGTCCAGAACAACTTCAGTTGCTAAGCAAAGATGTATTGGATTATTTCGGACTGGGTTGCAGAAATGTATCCAAGATTTTTGTTCCTGAAGATTATGCCTTCGAGCCACTTATGGAAGCCTTAGACGGCCAAAAAGAAGTGATACAGAATAATAAGTACAAGAATAATTTCGATTACAACCTCACGCTGTTGTTGCTGAATAAAATTCCACATTACGTAAATGAATGTATGATGGTCACCGAGTCGGAAAGCCTCCATGCTCGGATCGCCACGCTACACTACCAAAAATATACATCTGTTGAAGAAGCTTATGCATGGATAAAAGCAGAGAGAGACCATATTCAATGCGTGGTGGACGGGATGCAGCATTTAGCCTTTGGCGGTAGCCAAAGGCCAGGGCTCAAAGACTATGCAGACAATGTGGACACCCTTGCTTTTCTATCCAACCTTTAACTGGCATGTCTTTTGTTTTAACAAGTATTCTTGGAAGGTGTTAGCAAGCCCTCAGAAGTTTAATTCCAACTCGTTACTTTTGCAGGCAATAAAAAACTTTTTTACACGTACTTATTAAGTTGAAAACGATCCCCTTATGAAAAACACCGTACTGTTTGTTCTACTTTTCCTAGGAAGTTTAGCTTCTGCCAACGCAGCAACAATCAGTAACCTTACTTACGAAGACCGACATACGATTTACTACACAACAGATTTTGGGGGGAATCCAGTAGACCAACACGTTTTCGACTTTGCATTTAAAGGCTACTTGAAACTTAGAGATCAGAATAAGTTAAAAAAAGACCATATTCTTACGATCATCGATTATTCCAAAAGTTCCAGCCAAAAACGACTTTGGGTCATCGATCTTTTCCAGCGAAAAGTTCTATTTAATGATTGGACATCGCACGGAAAATACACAGGAAGCGAATATGCTAGCAGTTTCTCCAACGTTGTAAATTCTAAAAAAACCAGCATTGGTTTCTTCGTTACCGGTGGAACTTACAATGGCAAACATAAATATTCACTCAAACTCCACGGAATGGAACGCGGGTACAATTCCAATGCATTCAGAAGAGGTATTGTGATCCACGGAGCAGATTATGTTCAACCCAACGATGTAGGAAGAAGTTATGGATGCCCAGCGATTCGCCAAGAAATTAAATACGCACTCATCGATACCATTAAAGATGGAAGCTGTGTATTCTCCTACTACCCCGCCCAAGCCTATATGGATAAATCAGGGCTTTTAAATTAGAAAAGTTGATTGTCGTTTCGTATTCTTGTTTTGGGTATGAAACAGAGGGGCCTACTTACACTTCTTATACTATGCCTCCTTGGTGTAGCCAGCTGCAAAAAAGCGAACGCTCGTAAACATAGAGCGACCTCTTTTCCTTTGAACACGTTTAGCTTGAGTCAAGAACTCAACAACCTGCTTGATCCAGCTGATGACACTGTGCTCTACCCCATCCTCAAAACACTTATAGAGAACGAAGAATACCCCTTTCTACTGACTTCGAAAAATGGCCTCAAAAACATCGATTCCATTCAGAAAATCCTGACTGAAGCACATAACCATGGTTTCTATAATCGGTTAGCCCCTCGATTGGAGCAAATTCAATTTTTAAAAGAACAAATCGATTCTACATTTCAAATTAGATCCAAAGACAGTACGAGTCATTTGTTGCTAGCTAAATTGGAAAAGGAAACCTTATTGGCCGCTCTAGCCTACCACAAAACCATGAACTATGGTGCGGTAAATCCCAAAACGACGTTCTTAAGCGGCTACCATTTGCCTGTCATCCTACCAGACAGTAGTTATTATAACGAGTTCTTTAGCTCGAAAGAGAAACTCACCTTGTTAAACGAAGCGTACCCTTCACATCCGAAATACAAGGCACTCCAAGAGTATTACACCAACTGGAACACCCAATCTCACGATGATTGGAAAGCCCTTCCTAATTTGACTGTAAAGAAGATGGAGCCCAACAAAAAGTATAGAATGGTTCCGTTACTCCGTGAACGTTTTGGACTGCAACCCATCATAGATTCTGTAGATGGAAAAGCAGTACCCAATATAGTATACGATGCAGAAGTTGTTCAGCAGGTAAAAACCTTTCAAGCCAATCATGGCTTGAAACCAGATGGCATTATAGGTCCGGCCACCCATGCTGCGTTAAATACCTCACCAGAAGAACGCACTGAACAAATTCGGGCTACGTTGGAACGTTTTAGATGGCAACTAAATACAAATAAATCTGATTACATACTGGTGAATATCCCAGACTATAATTTGGTCTATTACGAAAAGGGAAAAGCACTAGACACCATCATAGTTGTTGTTGGAAAGAAACATCCGAAAAACTATTACAACTTCACAGCTAAAGATCGGCCTAAGTACGTTCGAAACTATGAGACCCCAGAGTTTATGGATACGATGGAAACCGTAGTGATTAATCCAAAATGGAATGTTCCAAAAAGTATTTCAACGCTGGAAATCTTACCGAATGTACAAGCTAATCCGTATTATTTGTTAGAGAACAATTACCGGGTATTTTATGGCCGAGAAGAACAACCCAGAGACAGTGTTGATTGGTGGATGTATACACCGGAAGACTTTCCTTATCGAATTGTACAAGATCCAGGTGCTGGCAATGCTTTGGGTAAAATAAAGTTCTTGTTTCCAAATAAGCATAGTGTGTATCTACACGACACGCCATCAAAGAGCTACTTCTACGTCGATAATCGAGCGCAAAGTCATGGATGTGTAAGAGTTCGGGAGCCCGATCGTTTAGGTGCGTTAATTTTAAAGGATAATCCGATTTACAAAGAGTTTAAGGACACCGATGAGTATAAGATCATCAATGTGCCCGAGCGCATGCAAGTGACCATTACCTATTACACGACCTGGGTGGACCAAAAGGGCGTACTACAGGTCAGAAAGGATGTATACGGCAAAGACAAAGAGTTGATCGATGCATTGTCAAGTGTAGCTGAAGATCAATTGTTGGCAGCAGTTTCTTGAAGCTGCTGGGATAAATCCTTCCCTAAATATCGATCAATCCAATTGTGGATGATGTATAACAAAGGGGTGAGTATAACGGCAACGACTGCCTTGTAAACAAAGTTTACAAGGCCAACCGCCAACACCCATACCAGCGGGTACACCCCAGAAAAATAAAAGGCTACCAACAACACCACAAAACTGTCTATTAGCTGAGAAACCAAGGTAGAACCAGTGGCACGCAGCCACAGCTTATCCTCTCCAGTCACCTTTCGAATCTTATGAAAAACCGTTACATCTACAATCTGTCCCACCAAGAACGCAATCAATGAACCAGCTATAATCCATAAGCCCTGCCCAAACACCCCTTTAAAGGCCACATTCATATCCTCAATGCCTTTGTCTTGGTATGCCGTAACAAAGAAATCTGCCGGAGGAACACCAATTGCAGCATAAATCATTATGAAAGCGTAGATAATCAACCCAATCACCAAAAACGATAGAAAACGAACACCTTTCGGTCCGAAATACTCGTTAATAATATCGGTCATAATAAAGACCACTGGCCAAAGCAATACGCCCGCCGTCATGGTAAAAGAAACGGTTTCGCCAAACAACTTAAAATTCAAGGGATCTACCCCGAATAGTTTCTCTACGGAAAACAATTTCGTACCGATCATCTCTGCTACCAAGGCATTCGTAACAAAAAAGGCACCTAGGATAAGGAAGAGTACTGTGGCTTTATTTTGGAGGATATGTTTCATACATTCGTGACAAATATAGTATGCAGCGCGTAGAGATCTTCACCGACGGGGCTTCAAGAGGCAATCCAGGACCAGCAGGACTGGGAATTATTCTCAAGTATGGCCAACATGAAAAGGAAATCAGCTTGGGCTTTCGCCTGAGTACCAACAACCGTATGGAGTTATTAGCCGTTATCATGGGCTTAGAAGCATTAAAAAAACCGAATCAAAATGTACTTATAGTCTCCGACTCTAAATATGTGATTGATGCCGTGGAGAAAGGCTGGGTATTTGGTTGGATGCGTAAAAACTTTAAAAACAAAAAGAATCCCGATCTATGGAAGCGCTTCTTAACTATTTACAAAGTCCATAACGTGGAATTTCTTTGGGTAAAAGGCCATAACGACCACCCATACAATGAACGTTGTGATCAACTCGCTGTTGATGCCGCTCTCAGTCCTACGGAAATTGATAAAGTCTACGAAGAAGAAGTACACGGTAAAAATTAACCGCCCACTTTTGTTCGTAAGGTATTAATTTGTGAATCCCATAACAATTGTTGGTCTTCGGCTTCATCTTCGTCAACACTATCGATGACGGTTAAAATTGTTGCGTTCGAAATATCTGCTTTTCCAAGCTTAAATTCCATGATTTTATCCTCTTCGTCTTCCCAACGAAGCTTTACATATTCGTTCTCTCGTAAATCTTCAGCAACAGCTTTTTCTTCATAACCATTCCAAAAGAAACTATAAATATTCCCATTTACATCGCAGTGATCGGCGAACCATTGCGCAAGATGCGACGGGTTGGTTAAAAACTCATACAATATGGCCGGTGAGGCCTTGAATTCATATTCTATATCTAATTTAACTTTCTCTGACATACTCTATTCTCTTCAGATAATGTACCAAAGTACTGTTTTTATGGAAAAACAAAAACAAACTTAGTCTCCTAATTGCGCAATAGTAAACAATATTTTATGAAAAGCACAAATTGAGCTGCAATATAAGTTGTATATTTGCCCTCGTTTGTGTAAAACTTACAGAAAGAACTGTGTGAATGAGACAGCTTAAGATTACAAAATCCATAACCAATCGGGAGAGCCAGAGTTTAGAGAAATATCTGCAAGAGATTGGAAAAGTAGACTTGCTTACTCCTGAAGAGGAAGTTGATTTAGCGATCAGAATTAAGCAAGGCGATCAAATAGCTTTAGAGAAGCTGACCAAAGCCAATTTACGTTTCGTCGTATCTGTGGCAAAACAATATCAAAACCAAGGCCTTTCCCTTTCAGATTTAATCAATGAAGGAAATTTGGGTCTAATTAAAGCTGCTCAACGCTTCGATGAAACTCGAGGTTTTAAATTCATTTCCTATGCGGTGTGGTGGATTAGACAATCCATTTTACAAGCCCTCGCAGAACAATCTAGAATTGTACGTCTTCCTTTAAACAAGGTAGGCTCTTTAAATAAGATCAATAAAGCATTCGCCTCCTTAGAACAGAAGTTCGAGCGAGAGCCAACACCCGAAGAGTTATCTGAGGTATTGGAAATTGATCACAATGAAATTCGCACCACAGTGAGTGTGGCTGCACGACACGTATCCGTAGATGCCCCTTTCGTAGATGGAGAAGACAACTCGTTATTGGATGTTTTAGAGAATAATAATATCGATGACACAGACACTGGTCTTTCCTACAAAGATTCCTTACGAAGAGAGATCGAACGTTCTTTGAATACGTTAACTGAGCGTCAGCGTGATGTTGTGAAGTTATACTTTGGCATTGGCGTTGAGCACAGCATGAGTTTAGAAGACATTGGAGATCAGTTTGGCCTGACTCGTGAGCGTGTTCGACAAATTAAAGACAAAGCAATCAACAAGCTTAAATCTACTTCTCGTAGCAAGTTATTGAAAAACTACTTGGGGCAGTAAGCAGGTTGTGATTAGACAGATACTAAACCACCCCTTCGGGGTGGTTTTTTTATTTAATTTCGTTGGCATGAGCAAATGGGAAAAAAACCTCAAATTCTACGATGAACTCGTCGCTCGAAATCCCCATTTCGAACGCTTAGGTAAGACTATGCCCTACACAGCAGCAAACACCCACATGTTTTCGCTTTTAAATAAAGCTGGAGAACTGGGAATCCGACTCTCAAAAGAAAGCGGAGAAGCCTTCAAAGCCAAACACAATACCACTGAATTCAAATCCTATGGCGCCACAATGAGAGGCTATGTGCTCATCCCAGAACACTTATTCGACAACCTAGAATTCCTAGATCAAACATTAGAAGAAGCCTACCAATTTGTAATGGCTTTACAACCGAACCCAAGGAAAGGCAAAAAATAAGTTCGAAATCAATATTTTTGCACTCCTTAATTAGAATCTACGCATGTTTAACAACTTACAAGACCGGTTAGATCAGGCATTTAAGACCCTGAAAGGAAAAGGGCAAATTACAGAGATTAATGTAGCACAGACGGTAAAAGAGATTCGTCGTGCCCTTGTGGAAGCGGATGTGAACTATAAAATCGCCAAGGAATTCACCGACAATGTACGTGAAAAAGCTTTAGGCCAAAAGGTGCTAACTGCAGTAGATCCAGGTCAACTCCTCGTTAAAATTGTAAAAGACCAGCTCACCGAACTCATGGGTGGGGAAGCAGCCGAATTTAATGTAGAAGGGAAGCCAGGTGTAGTCCTTCTTTCAGGTTTACAAGGATCGGGGAAAACCACCTTTTCTGCCAAGCTGGCCAAGTTTTTAAAAAACAAAAAAACTAGAAAACCCCTTCTTGTTGCGGCCGATATTTATCGACCGGCGGCTATTGATCAATTACATATCCTCGGAGAACAAATCGGAGTAGACGTTTATTCCGAAAAAGAAAATAAGGATGCAGTGGCCATTGCAAAAAATGGATTAGCACATGCTAAAGCCAATGGCCATAATATAGTCATCGTAGATACAGCAGGGCGTTTAGCTGTAGATGAAGCCCTGATGAAGGAAATTGAGCTAATCAAGAACGCTATCCAGCCCAATGAAACCTTGTTTGTAGTAGACTCCATGACGGGTCAAGATGCAGTGAATACTGCAAAAGCATTCCACGATCGACTCGATTATGAAGGTGTGGTGCTGACCAAACTAGATGGAGATACACGAGGTGGTGCTGCATTATCTATTAAGTGGACCGTAGATAAGCCGATCAAATTCGTTAGCAGAGGCGAAAAACTCGATTCTATTGATGTTTTCCATCCAGAGCGTATGGCTCAACGGATTTTGGGCATGGGAGACATTGTATCCTTAGTAGAGAAAGCGCAAGAACAATTCGACGAGAAAGAAGCAGAAAAACTCGAGAAGAAGATTCGAAAGAACCAATTCGATTTCGATGATTTCCTTTCTCAAATTAAGCAGATTAAACGGATGGGCAATGTTAAAGATCTTCTCGGCATGATCCCAGGAATGGGCAAGGCAGTGAGAGATTTAGACATAGATGACGATGCATTTAAAGGCTTAGAAGCAATGATCCATTCCATGACTCCTGCAGAACGTGCCAACCCTGCCCTACTCGATGCTTCACGCAAAAAACGGATTGCAAAAGGAAGTGGAAAGACGATCCAGGAAGTGAACCAATTCATCAAACAATTCGACCAAATGAAGAAGATGATGAAAATGATGAATAAAGGCGGCAAGAAAGGCATCAACATGGGAGGAATGCCTTTTGGTAGATAATGAATACCTATTCCATACGCAAAATTCGCTGGGAAGACAATGCGGCTTTAGAACAAGTAATTAAAACCACTCTGAAGGAATATGGCGGTGACCGGCCAGGCACTGCCTACAATGACCCTTCGTTATCGAATATGACGGAGTTTTATACTGGGGAGAACAAAACGTATTTAGTTATTGAGTATAAAGGCCAAATTGTTGGCGGTGGGGGCATTGCTCCACTAAAAGGGGCTGATTCTGATATCTGTGAGTTTCAAAATATGTACATTTCAAAAGCACACCGCGGAAATGGGTTGGGTTATAAAATTGTGGAAGCCAGCTTAGCCTTTGCCAAAGGCAAAGGCTACAAACAATGCTACATCGAAACCTTTGCACACATGCATGCTGCTCAGGCACTTTACACAAAATTCGGTTTTGAAATTATTAATGGCCCTTTAGGGAATACCGGCCATAGTGCATGTGATGTGCAAATGCTCAAGTCCCTTTAAACGCATTTCGGACAAGTTCCTTCTAAGACTACTTTCATAGACTGCGTCGCGTAACCTTTTGGAAGCGCTGGCGCTTCCAAAATAGCCGTATCAATACACACCATCGACTCACAAGATGTACACTTGAAATGCACATGCTCATCGAAATGGTGCTCATGATCACAAGAATGACATAAGGCAAAATGGGAAATGCCCGAATTGTCTGTCACTTTATGTAATATGCCTTTCTCGATAAAACTGTTTAACGTACGATAAAGCGTAACTCGATCCATATTCGATGACAACGCCTGCTCTACCGCATGATGCGATAGCGCATTTTCCTTACTTAAAAACGCATTTAAGACGTCCATCCGGTTCGGAGTAGAACGAAGACCGTGTGCTTTTAAAATTTCTTGTGGTTTGATACGATTTTTTTTTCAAAGGTAAAGGAAGCTAAGAATTTTTTTGCTTACTTTTGCAACAATGTTGCAAAAGTGGTTCAAACAGTTCAACGCACACTCTTTATCCGAGCGAATCGGTTTAGGGTTGTCTTTTGTATGTGTCGTACATTGTATACTCACACCTGTATTTATCGCATTACTACCTGTGATGAGTTCAACCGTATTTGCCAATCCAGCCTTTGAAATCATTTTGTTGGCACTGTCCTTCCTGATTACAGGAGCCATCAATATCATTGGATTTATGAAGCACCACAAAAAATATGCGCCCTTAGCAACCATGCTCTTGGGCTTTAGCTTCATTATTTCGGGCCATGTCACCCATCACCATATTGCGGAAGCTATTCTAGCGACGATTGGCGGCCTACTTTTGGCCTATTCCATCTATTTAAATCGTAAGAAAAAACAACAAGCCAGCAAGGTGGCTTGTTGCTAAGCGATTTTCCAACTTGTTAGTCTTTTTTATCCTACTATATTTACGCCATGGTAAATAACGAAGTCTCTCCACTCAAAAAAGTAGTGGTTCATCGCCCCGATGACGGATTACAACGAGTTACGCCCGACAAAGCCTTGGAATTCCTGTACGACGACATTACCTATTTGCCAGAAATGCAAAAAGAGCACGACATCTTCACCGATACGATTCGTACCGTTATTGGCGAAGACGGTGTTATTGAAACACAGGATATGCTGCTCGACATTCTAAGAAACAATGCCGCTGCTAAAGCACAATTGATTCAAGAGGTAGTAGAACATGAAACACTGGCGGAAGAGATTGAACAAGAAATCAAATATTTATCGGCGAAGGATTTGGCTTACCTTATGTTTAATGGGGTGAATCCAAAAAATGGGGCAGAATTCTTTGCGCCACTTCCCAATTATGTGTTCACCAGAGATATTGGTGTCGTCATTAACGATCACTTACTCATTTGCCAGGCCGCTACAAAAGCACGGTCAAGAGAAAACATTATTTCCAGTTGTTTTTTCCATCATCACAAGGAATTTCGCAGCTTCTGGAGCGAGAATAAGATCATTGATATAACAGACGAGCCGGATGACATCACCGTCGAAGGCGGTGATGTCATGGTCATCTCACCGACACATGTTTTAATTGGAGCCAGTGAACGTACGACCCATAAAGCTATTCAACGCATCACAGAACTACTATTCGAAAAAGAAGTTATAGATAATGTAGTCACTGTAGAAATTCCTGATGAGCGTTCTTACATGCATATCGATACAGTATTTACACAAATTAGTGAAACCGAATTCGTTGCGTTTAACAAACTCATGATGGACGATCAAAAAGTGAAATTTACCGTCCATAATAAGAATGGCTCTATAGAGATTTATAAAGACTTGCTCGAATTCCTACAGTCGGTGATTCCAGAAGTCGTTGTCATTGAATGTGGTAACGGCATTTCGCCTCACGATGAACGAGAACAATGGACAGATGGTTGTAACCTCGTGACGCTCCGACCTGGCCTTGCAATCGCCTATGCTAGAAATACATTTACCGCCGATGCCCTTCAAGATAAAGGCTACACGATTATGCGGGCAGAAACTTTTCTTAAACTCAATAAAGATGGTGATTTGAACGTGGAAGACTTGGGTAAATTTATTTTCACCATTCCTTCCGCCGAACTTTCAAGAGCAAGAGGTGGCCCGCATTGCATGACTTTTCCAGTAAAAAGAGGCTAATGCTACAAAATATACTTTTAGTGGCCCTTGGAAGCGCGCTCGGAGGTACGTTACGCTACCTCACCAGTTTGCCGCCCTTTCTTAAATCGAATAACGAAGTGCAATTTATACCTACGTTAGTAGTAAACAGCTTGGGATCTTTCTTGATTGGAATCGGATTCGTACTGTTTTTAAAAGAAAATCCATCTCCGAAAACCAGTCTCTTTCTACTGACTGGAATACTTGGAGGTTTCACTACCTTTTCAGGCTTCAGTTTGGAATTGTACCGGCTGATTGAAAATGGGCAAACTCCAATGGCGCTAAGCTATTTATTAGGAAGTGTTTTGCTGGGCATCGCCTTCGCAGCATTCGGCATCATAGTGGCGAGTAAATTCTAGTAAGCTGCCGACAATTCAGATTCCCGCTTCACCAAATACTCGGTCAGATTGTGAATCGGTTGCTTGATAATCGTACCGACTTTAACCTGCCTTCTTGAAGCAACTTCTCTTAAGATATCCTCGAAGAAATAAGCAATAGAACCTATGAAATGTGCTGGAACATTTTGATAGCCTTCGTAACCACAAATGTGAATATCTACGAACTCAAGCATACCTTGATAGACCAATCGCTTTACGTAGTGGTATTCTTTATGATCCGATAAGAATTTAGCAAAAGAAGCAAGGTATACATTCGCATGCGGCTGGTTATACACCCTGTCGAAAATACCTTCTTTAGTTAAGCCATAAGCTTCCGTCAACTCTCTATGCATTTTAGGTGGGAGACGGTTGTATAGGTAACTCGCTAAAATTTTCTTTCCATAATAAGAACCACTTCCCTCATCGCCAAGAATGTAACTCAAGGCAGGAATATTCTCATGCGCGGCATCGCCATCATAAAAAGTAGAATTGGAACCTGTACCTAAAATACTAACGATACTGGGTTCGCCTTCTGTGTAAACAGAATACACCGCGCCTAGCATATCATGGTCAACAATCACTTCTGCATTCACGAAAAATGCACGCAGCCCTTCTGCGATCACTTCACAACGGTCTGGACTGGAACAACCTGCGCCAAAGAAATAAAGCTTGGTGATTTTATCTTTAATGGCGACTAATCGCTCTGCTTGATTTAGTTCATTGAGAATAAATGCTTTGTCGTGAAAGAAAGGGTTAAAGCCTTTCGATACCATTTTTTTCTCATGGATTTTATCTCCGTCAAACAGTTTCCAATCGGCCTTGGTAGACCCACTATCAGCTACTAATAACATATACTACTTTTAAATGGAAATGATTTTTGCTAGTCTAAGTAAGTCTTGATTAATTCTTGGGCCATGCTTTGTGGCCTGCTCTAAAGGAGTTTGAATGATATCGGAATGCACTTGCCCAACCATAATACCAGACTTACCTGCCATTAATGCCTCAACAGCTGCTAAACCTAACCTACTCGCCAAAACACGATCAAAACAACTTGGGCTTCCCCCTCTTTGGAGGTGACCGAGAATAGTTACTTTGGTTTCATATTGTTGAAACTGTTCTTTGACTTTCTCTGCAATTACAAAAGCACCGCCGAGGTTATCGCCTTCAGCAACTACTACGATACTTGAATTCTTACTTGGACGGCCTTTCTTCAAAATATCAATCAACTCATCAAGCTTCATATTGTCTTCTGGAATCATGATGGCTTCCGCTCCACAACTAATTCCTGTCTTCAATGCAATAAATCCGGCATCTCGACCCATTACTTCAACAAAAAACAGACGATCGTGGGCATCCGCGGTATCTTTAATCTTATCAATAGCGTCAACAGCTGTATTCGTTGCAGTATCATACCCTATGGTATAATCGGTACCAAACAAATCATTATCGATCGTTCCAGGAACACCGACCATTTTTACACCATGCTCGGCTTCGAAAGCTTGAGCACCTCTAAAAGAGCCATCTCCGCCAATAACCACCATAGAATCAATATCATGCTTACTGATGTTATCAAAGGCTTTCTGACGTCCCTCCTTCGTTTTGAATTCCATACTGCGGGCACTTTTTAAAATAGTTCCGCCACGTTGAATTATTCCACTCACAGACCGAGAGTTCATCCTGAAGATATCTCCTTCGATCATTCCAGCATAACCACGTCGAATTCCATAGATATCTAAATCGTAATAAATACATGACCGAACAACTGCTCGTATTGCAGCATTCATGCCGGGGGAATCCCCTCCAGAAGTGAATAAACCTACTCGTTTTACTGCCGAATTTGGGTTCATGGACAAGTATAATTTAGCGCAAGATAGTGTATTTCCCACACCTCGCAAATAATCCCACAAATTTATTATAAGTTGAGCGATTGTGTATTTTCGCCATTATCTTTTTTTTCAACAACCTATCATATGGCAAACCCCATAGATCGCTCCATAATTAACATTTCTGTAGACTGCGTCATTTTCGGTTTCGATGAAAATGAAATTGACCTCAAGGTTTTATTGATCGAAAGAGGGGAAGAACCCTTCTTCGGGCAGATGGCTCTACCCGGAGATTTAGTCAATATTGATGAAAACATCGATGAATCAGCTAAACGAGTGCTCAGAGAATTAACTGGTCTAGATGACATTTTTCTAGAGCAGCTTTTCACCTTCGGAAATATTACTAGGCACCCATTAGGGCGCGTAGTAACTGTGACCTATTATGCATTGATTAAACCTTCTGATTTCGACTTATTACCGTCTGGCTTTGCAACAATGGCAGAATGGCGTTCCATATCTGAAATTCGCGAATTAGCCTTCGATCACTTCAAAATTTTATCTACGGCCTTAACCCGGTTGAAAGGGAAAATCAGGTATCAACCTATTGGTTTTAACTTATTGCCTGAAAAATTCACTTTGACGCAGCTTCAAAGTTTGTATGAAACGATTTTAGATACGGATTTCGACAAGCGAAATTTCCGGAAAAAGATCTTGAGTATGGATATGTTGATTCCATTAAACGAAAAGCAAAAAGGTGTAGCGCATCGTGCGGCTCGTCTCTATAAATTTGACATGGAGCGCTACGATAAGTTGCAAACCCTCGGTTTCAATTTCGCACTGTAGATTAGGGAACGACAACTTTATTCACTACCCTTTTCTCGTCAATTAATAGTACTACGATATACATCCCAGCACTGATGGCACTTGTATTTACAACAGGCTGGCTCAACTGTCCTTGTCTTTCTGCCACTAATGTGCCGCTGATTGAGTAAATAAAAACTGCTACATCACCCTTTTGCTGCTTTAAGCCCTGCACTACAATTCCGCCTTGGGCAGGATCAAAAAACATAGTGATTTCTTCGGTGAATAGAGGTTTCAGGCGTAGAATATCTGAATACCAATAACGCCCATCTTTATCGACCATTTTTAATCGATAATACAACGTCTCTACCTTAGGACTAAATGCATCCAGATAAGCATAAGACCCTGCTCCATTCGCAGTCACTCTCCCTAGAGATTGGAACGTGGTATCATCCAAGCTACGTTCGATTTCAAAATGAGAAAATCCTTCTTCATTGCTTGTCTTCCAATTTAATTGAATACCATTGGGTGTAGCTTCACCAAAAAAACCAGAAAGCTCAACGGGCAATATCAATGCTTGTCGGGAAATGCTCGTCTCATCAATTCGTAACAGATCGAAACTGGTATCATTGGCTGGGCCAAGAGAAATCCCGTCGTTAATTATATTGAGTTCAATGGATAAGCCATTAGACCCTGTTTCTAGATCGCAAGCTGCGATATATATCCGGGTTTGGGTTAGTAGTGGTATACTCAACCCTTCTGCTCCGTAAATATTATTGTTTGTGGGGTTTCCGCCCCAATCACCAAACAACATAAATGCAGCTATATTTTCAGTACCATCAAATGATTCTGAACCGGTTACAGGTTCGTAAAAGACGGTAAACGCTGCATTGGGTATATTGGTGACTTCTTGGGCAGTGCCCACATTCTCGACAAATAATCGTTCTATCGACAAATCGGTTTTAGCCCCCACATCAATAGTAAAGGAGGCTACTAATGCCGAAGTACAATCTCCATTTCCATCTTCAATGCCTAATTGATCTGAGATGTGTGCAGCTGCATCTACATCTACTACTTCATAATGCCGTTGATTAAAGCCAATATCTACTTGAGGGTCGGTATAGCTCTGAGTACCACCGCAGTAGTTGGCATAAACCGAAACATCTACATCGGCACCCGCTTCCCACTCGGCACCAAAGTTGAGCGGATTAAAGTCTGGACTATCTCGAAACTGATCCATTCCCCCGCTACATTGCCAATCAAATGGGGTGTTGTAGACCCAATTTGTGGGCATATCAATGGCGTTGCCATCATCTACATAGTAGCGAGCTCTTAAATAGTCGATATTGGTGAATGTATTTCGATCTAGTCGGGCAAAGGTGCGCGCGTCGAGTTCTAAATATCCATACTGCCCCAATCCAAATTCGGTACGAATAAATGGCTCCTGGGCGGCAGCGAAAGCTGCCCAAAAGAAACATAAACCGAAAAAAAGTGGCTTCAACATAGTTTTAGTCCTTCGTACAAAATAGTGAATAATGTCTAAACGAAAAAAACCACCCCGTCCGGGGTGGTTTTCTTATAATTTCATTCAATTCACTACCGAACCATAATCGAAAAACTATCGCGCAAACCTCGTTCAGTCGTCACGAGAACATAGTACATCCCCGAAGACAATTCATTCATGTATAACTCAGTATTTCCACACATATCGTCCATAGAAAAGCCGCGTTGGAATACCACTTGACCACTCTGATCTACAACTTGAACCCGACCAGCAGTCGTACAAAGTTTATCGCTCACTACCATCAAAGCTCGATTAAACGGATTAAATGCCAACAAACGCTCCTTTTGCCCAGCTACATCTACACTAATGATCTTAGAATACTCCGAAGAGCCATCCATATCCACCATATGCAATCGGTAAAAAATCTCACCAGGGACCAGAATGGCATCGCTGAATTCGTACGTTAAAGCCGTAGTAGAATTCCCGGCAGCACTTACTTCATAAACAGATTCAAAATCAATACCGTTCGTACTGCGCTGGATATCGAAATGCGATACATTTTCCTCTGAAAGGGTTCTCCATTTCAACGCCACTTCGCCACTTTTCACTTCCGCCGTAAAAGCACCCAATTCAACTGGAAGTCCAGTCACCGTCTCCACAAAACCCGTACAATTAAACACAAAACCAGCGTTTTCATTACATACCTCCACATCCACAGTATTTATACCCATAGGCACAGTGAATGTAAGCTCAAAACGGAAATTGCCGCCACCAGCATCTTCTAAGAACGTAAACATTTGAAAGCCTGAAAAAATAAAGCCACCCATGCCATCATCATACCGATATTGACCAATGACCTCATCACCAAAAACAGTATCACTTAAGGCAACAACCCGGAACTCCCCATTTGCAGTAATTTCAGTACTTTCTACAGTCACAAAAGTTGCGGCAAAAGCCGAATTGCTGAAACAGAATAAAATTAGAGATAGGTAAAAATTCTTCATAAAGGGATGATTTAAAATTCAACCATAAATATAGAATTATTTTATTCGTACGAAAAAGCCTTCTTTCTTCGCTATGTTTGCAAGATGAGCAGGAATGTTGTTATTGCAGACGCCCAATTTATTGTAAGACATGGGCTATACGATCTTCTTCGTAAGAATGGGTACGAAATCACTGAAATGTGCGAGAACAAAAATGAAACTTTTTCCGCCATCTCTCAATCAGTCATCGACGTATTGATACTCGATTACAATAAGGTAGAGGAATTTAGCCTCGAGGAAGTTGCTGAAGTGAAAAGCCTCTCCCCAGACACGAACATTATAGCCATCACGGATTACTCCAATAAAACGGAAGTACTTCGTGCCATTGAAGTTGGTGTACTGAGTTTTTTAACCAAAGATTGTGATAAACGTGAAATCCTAGATGCCATTGAAGCCACTTCAAAAGGCGAAAAATTCTTCTGTAACAGAGTTCTTGATTTCATCCTCGAGGGGCAAATTGAAAAGTTGCCGACCAATTGTAAGCCTTCCATTTTAAGCTCTAGAGAAATGGATGTGGTAAAATGTATGTCAAGAGGCCTGAAAGCCAAAGACATAGCTGACGAACTGGACTTATCAATCCACACCATTTATACCCACCAGAAAAATATCATGAAAAAACTGAACTTAAAATCTTCTGCGGAGGTTATTCTCTATGCTTTAAACGAAGGAATCTCGACTACCTAATTTTAGGTAGAGATTGAATTTTCCTCTCGAACTGAGGCACTTGTAATATCAGCTACAACCCAGTAATAAAAAAGAATACAGAATTTAATGCCTTTTACCAAATCTTTGGTAATTTCGCATCCCAATAGACAACTCTATGAGCGACGAACAACAGTTATTAGAAGAATTCACTTCCAAAGAATATGAATACGGTTTCGTTACAGAAATCGAAGAAGATCGAATTCCTAAAGGCCTCAACGAAGACACTATTCGTCTCATTTCTGCGAAGAAAAATGAGCCAGAATGGATGTTAGAATGGAGATTAAATGCGCTTCGTACTTGGCAAAAAATGACTGAGCCTAACAGGCCAAATGTCACTTATCATAAACCAGACTTTCAGGAAATCACTTACTATTCGGCTCCGAAACAGAAGCCACAGTTAAATAGCCTTGATGAAGTAGATCCAGAGTTACTAAAGACCTTCGAGAAACTCGGTATTTCATTAGAAGAACAAAAGCGCTTAACTGGAGTAGCCGTAGATGTTGTTATGGATTCAGTAAGTGTGAAGACTACATTCCGTGACGAATTGAAGAAACACGGCGTAATATTCTGTTCTTTTAGTGAGGCCATTCAAGATCACCCCGATTTAGTTAAAAAATACTTAGGAACTGTTGTACCCACTGCAGATAACTTTTATGCAGCCTTAAATTCAGCTGTATTCTCAGATGGTTCGTTCTGTTATATCCCTAAGGGTGTAAGATGTCCTATGGAGCTTTCCACCTACTTTAGGATAAATGCTGCAGGTACGGGTCAGTTCGAACGAACATTAATCGTCGCTGAAGAAGGCAGTTACGTTAGCTACTTAGAAGGATGTACAGCACCTATGCGAGATGAAAATCAACTGCATGCGGCTGTAGTTGAATTGATTGCGCTTGATAACGCTGAGATAAAGTATTCTACAGTCCAAAACTGGTATCCTGGGAATGAACACGGTGTAGGTGGAGTTTACAACTTTGTTACTAAACGCGGTATTGCACACGAACGCGCCAAAATTAGCTGGACACAAGTCGAAACCGGTTCGGCAGTAACCTGGAAATACCCTTCTTGTATCTTAAAAGGAGATCATTCTATCGGTGAATTTTATTCAGTAGCCGTAACCAACAATAGACAACAAGCTGATACCGGTACAAAAATGATTCACTTAGGCAAAAACACGAAAAGTAGAATCGTTTCTAAGGGGATCTCGGCTGGAAAGAGCGACAATAGTTACCGAGGCCTAGTTCATATTTCCAAGCACGCCGAAGGTGCACAAAACTATTCTCAGTGTGATTCACTGCTTATGGGAGATCAGTGTGGAGCACACACCTTCCCATACATCGAAAACAAAAACAGTACGGCCAGCATTGAACATGAGGCCACTACCTCAAAGATTGGAGAAGATATCTTATTCTATTTCAATCAACGTGGAATAGACACTGAAAAAGCTACTGAAATGATCGTAAACGGTTTTAGTAGAGAAGTATTAGACAAACTTCCTATGGAGTTTGCGGTAGAAGCGAAAAAATTATTAGCAGTTTCCCTAGAAGGAAGCGTAGGATAAGAACAACACGAACATGATAAACATTCACAACTTACATGCATCTGTAGAGTCAGAAGGACAAATGGTAGAAATCCTTAAAGGGCTTGATCTTAATATTAATCCTGGTGAAGTACATGCGATCATGGGGCCTAACGGTTCTGGGAAAAGCACTTTAGCTGCTGTATTATCTGGTAAAGAGGGGTATGAAGTAACTGAAGGAAAAGTAACTTTCAAAGATCAAGACCTCTTTGAGTGGGAGCCAGAAGAAAGAGCAAATGAAGGTATGTTTCTTGCTTTCCAATACCCTATTGAAGTCCCGGGAGTAAGTAATGCGAATTTCCTAAAAGAAGCCTTAAATGAGAAGAGAGCCTACCAAGGTCTCGAGCCACTTAAGGCTGGTGAGTTCTTAAAACTCGTTCGGGAGAAAGCAAAACTTGTAGAGCTTGGAGACAATTTCATTTCCCGTTCGGTAAATGAAGGTTTCTCAGGAGGTGAAAAGAAGCGCAATGAAATTTTCCAAATGGCAGTCCTAGATCCTGAATTTGCGATTATGGACGAAACCGATTCGGGATTAGATATCGATGCATTAAAAATCGTAGCTAACGGAGTTAACTCATTACGTGATGATAACCGAAGCTTTTTAATCATTACCCATTATCAAAGATTGCTAGACTACATTATTCCTGATTATGTTCATGTATTAATGGACGGTCGGATTGTCAAGTCTGGCGGCAAAGAACTTGCTCTCAAGCTAGAAGAGCAAGGTTATGATTGGATTAAGGAAGAAGTTGGAGTAGCATAAAGGAGAAAATCGGCATGAATAGTATTTCGGATATACAAATTAATTTCGATACGTTTGAAGCTTCTTTAAACGGAAGTAAAGGCAGTAGTTTTCATCAAAAGCGGCAAGCCGCTTTTGAACAATTCAAACGAACTGGCCTACCAGGTAAGAAACACGAAGAGTATCGCTATATCAACTTAGACGATCTTAAGCAACACCCCTTCAAAGTAGCTAAAGCAGGTAGCTTAAGCTTAAATCCTGAAGAGTTTCTTATTCCAGATATGGAAGCAAACGTCCTTGTTTTTATCGAC
>JAHQVX010000138.1 GCA_019634125.1 Saprospiraceae bacterium | reverse complement strand
TGTGGTTTGATTTTCCGCTTGCTGGAGATGTTGAAAAGCGTCCATTTGGGGGAAGCAAAGAGGAATACTTAAGCTACTTCGAACCACATTTTAATATCAAGACTTTTGAAAAAGCCTACAACTCCATCCTACCTAGACAAGGCAATGAATTGTTCGGGATTTTTGAGAAGAGTTATTCAAACGACATGACATAGGCAAAGATCGCATCCAACTCTTCATCAGTAATATTTGGATAAATATTCATGACAGTAGGTCCATATTCCTGAACTTCAATAGCTCGGGCATATCCTTTTTTCTCTGCTTCTTGCCAATTTCTAATATACAAATACATACCTTCTCGGTCTCCGCCCCATTTGTCTAAAGCCTTGTTAAGTGGTGGTGCTATAAAATGGCTGTTAATCTTATGACAAGAACTACAACTTTTTTTAAAAAGTTTTTTTCCCTGCAAAAGAGTATCTATACTTTGAGCGTTTAAGTCCGATGAATTATTTAAAATAAAGTTTGAATCACTCTTATTTGTTGAATCTTCCTGGCAACTGAACACTAAGAAGATTAGAAAACACCAGGCAAGGAATAGTTTAATTTTTGTTACAATCATGAACAATTTTTTGAAGTACAACTTAGTTTACAGTTGATGCATAATCGAAAATGGCATCAATTTCTTCGTCGGTTAGTGTTGGGAAAAGGTTCATGGCTGAAACATCATAGTCGACTACTTCAATAGCCCGAGGATAACCGGCTTCTATGGCAGCTGGCCAATTCCGTACCCAGAGGTACATGGCTTCCTTATCGCCACCCCACTCATCTAATGCAGCATTCAATGGCGGACCAATGAGCGCTTTATTCGCCTTATGACAAGCCGCACAGTTCAATTTGAAGAGTTTCTCCCCATTCGCTTGAGCGTCTGTTAGTAGAGCTGAGCCTGAAGTAGATGCTGGAGCCTTAATTTCAGTAGAAAGATCAAGTTTTGGCTTCAATTTTTGATACCTTAGAGAGGCATAAACCATACCGATAACTAAGCCGATTATAGGTAGGAAAGATGCGCTTTTCATCGTTGTTGTTTTAGTAACTATTTTTACTACTACAAAGCTACCTCAGGAAGCAATGAAAGTGCTTTTTTCAATACAGAATAACATCGGTCTGAACGTCGTTTTGGTATAAAACCCAAACCATGAAAAAATTCTTTGTACTAGCCAGTTTTGTATTACTTAGTTGTAGCGTATTTGGTCAGGACATATTCCGAACAGCTTGCCAAGGCAAGCTGTCTAGACTCGATTCCCTCCTACAAACCTCCGATCTCGACATCCGCGACAATCGAGGTAGATCACTCCTGCACTGGGCAGTTGCCTGCAAACAACAAGAAGTGTTTGATGTCTTGATCGGGAAAGGACTTGACATCAACAGCGAAGACCACCAACAACAAACCGCACTTCACATCGCCACACACTATGGCAACGAAGCCTTTTTCAACGCCATACTTGCAGCCCAGCCCAATCAAGAATGGACAACCACCTACGGAGGCAGCCTCATGGAAGTGGCCATTCTTCAAAACCGCTCCAATTTTGTTCAATTGCTCATCGATCAAGGCGTAGATGTAGATGCCAAGAACAAACGCGGAAGTACTCCAATGGAAATCGCGACACGACTCAATAATAAAGACATAGTCAACCAGCTATTTCGAGCAGGAGGAAATGCCGGACTCGTACGTACATTTTATCCAGAAGGAGCATATGTAGGCACAACGTCTCCAAATCTCCAACCAGAAATCTTCGCCCCTAATTTTATCTCCACCGAGGAACATGAATTCGGCTTAGTTTTCAATGCCGCTGGCGATGAAGTCTTCTTTGGAGTGGATAAAAATGGAAAAGCAGAGATTCGATATTCGAAACGCATTGAAGGCTATTGGACACGCCCGAAACTCCTTCTTCCCGATGAACCATACAGCTACAATGATCCTTTCCTTTCACCAGATGAACAACGACTTTATTTTATTTCGCAACGCCCTCTTGATGGCAATGGAGATCCAAAGAACGACCACGACATTTGGTATGTAGAACGAACCGAAGCAGGTTGGTCAGCACCCATTAATGCTGGCCCGGCCATTAACTCTGAAGGAAGTGAATACTACATCTCCTTTACCGAAGATGGCACGATGTACTTCGGTTCCAACAAACACGATATTACGGGCAATACAACAGGCTTCGACATCTATACTTCAGCATATTCCAACGGAGCTTTCCAACCCAGTCAACGCTTAGGAAGTGCCATTAATACCGAACACTACGAAGCAGATGTTTTTGTTGATCCAAAAGGTGATTACCTTATTTTTTGTTCTATTCGACCAGAAGGGCTTGGAAGAGGGGATTTATATATTTCCTTTAAGCAAAACGACGGAACCTGGTCGCCAGCTGTGAGCATGGGCGAAACCATCAACACCAAGCTTCATGAACTTTGTCCGTTTGTGACTGCCGACGGTAAGTACCTAATGTATACCAGCGGGGGAGATATTTATTGGGTGAGTACTACTGTCTTTGACGAATTACGTCCGAATAAATAAAATAATCGGCATTCCTCGGCATAAGGACCTATCCCAAAAACTGCTTCGCCCACTTTAGTGTACTTCACATTGTTATGAAAGCTATCTACTTTTTTTATTTATTAATTGGCCTATCAATGGGCTGGTCGTGTACAAATAATGCTGATACAGCCGAAAAGGAAATCTCGAAAATTATTGAAGAACAATTCGATTTAAGGAATGATTCCGTCATTTTTAAATCCGCTACTATTGAGAACTTTGATCAAAATGGTCGTTCTATTGATGTATACTGGATTGATCAGCAAAAAGACACCGTTTTACGTTTCTATCGAAAATATGATGCCGAGATGCAATTAATTGGTGCAGAGTATTTTGAAGCTGGTGATACAGCACCAAGCATAGACAGTGTATTCTATGATGAAGCAGGCCACCGAGTAGAAGCTTCTTTAAATGAAGCGCGTCAAATCCGATGGCAATCAACGATTCAAACCGATGACAAAGGCAACGAAGTCTTGAAAACATATGCCAATGGCAAAGGAGAGTATAGAGGCTTTGACAGTTTGTATTTTGATGAGCAAAACCGTCCTGTAAAGGGCTTTTATGAAAATTCAAGAGGAAAGAGATACGGGATTAAAACGTATAACTATGTCAACGCCGACGATAAGGGCAACTGGACGGAAAGAGAAATGTATGTTAACGATACCTTACGTCAAAAACATAGTCGAACCTTAGAATACCATTAATAACGAAAGGCAGTATTTTTTGAATTGGGAACAAAGTAAATCACTTATTTTGTGTCCATGTTTGCGTACGATATCACTTTAATCACTGCCGAAAAATATTTGAATCCGACTGAACGAAATGCCTACAACAACAATGTATTGTTGGAAGACAAGTTGGTGCAAGACGCTTTGGAAGCCGAGGGATTACGGGTGCTTCGACTCAATTGGGACGCTAAAGACTTTGATTGGTCCACGACCAAGTATGTACTTTTCCGTGCGATTTGGGATTACTTTGAACGGTATGATGAATTTTTGTCATGGTTAGAGCGCGCTAGGACTCAAACTATGTTTATCAATTCGATAGAAACGGTAAAGTGGAACATCGACAAGCATTATCTATTGGATTTAGCGTGGAATGGCGTTGCCATTCCACCCACTTACTTCATCGAACCGGGTGATGAACGCAGTTTGAAGAAGATTTTCGACACGTGTGGTTGGCCCAAAGTCGTGCTAAAACCTGCAATTGCGGGAGGGGCTTTTCATACGTATGTGATTACTCCAGAAAATATAGTCGACTATGAAATTTTATTCAAGGAACTCATCGCCAAGGATAGTTTTATGTTGCAAGAATTTCAACACCAAATCATGAGCAAGGGCGAAGTCTCCTTGATGGTGTTTGGAGGTCAATACAGTCATGCTGTTTTGAAGAAAGGCAAACCAGGTGATTTTAGAGTCCAAGACGATTTCGGGGGAACGCTCCATGAATATCGTCCGAGCCCTTCTGAAATTGCCTTTGCGGAAAGTTGTGTGGCTGCTTGTAAAGAGCTGCCTGCTTATGCTCGGGTGGATGTGCTTTGGGATAATAACGATGAACTCGTTTTGGGTGAGTTAGAGCTCATTGAGCCAGAATTGTGGTTTCGGCGTCATGAGCCAGCAGCGAAGCTGCTGGCAGATTCAATCGTTAAAAACATGACGTAAGTTCAGCTCAACCCTCTCCCCTTTTTTCTCTCAAATACTCGAATTCGCCGTACTTATAGTTGTCGAAATCATAGCCATCATCCAAGTCTTCGAACTCGACTTCACGTTTCTTTTTGTTCAACTTTCTAAAGGCATAAGCTAGAAGGATTCCGGCCAATGCACCAAATAAATGGCCATCCCAAGAAACCCCTTCCTGGATAGGCAAAACACCCCATATCATTCCTCCGTATAAAAACGCAACCACTAAGCCCAAAGCCAGTGACAATCGGTCTTTCCTCAGCAAGCCTGAAGCCGCAAGAAAGGCTGCCCAGCAATACACTACTCCACTCGCACCAATATGATATACGTTGCCCCGGGCGAATAAGAAAATAAGCAGTCCACTCGCCAGATAAGTACTCAAAAAGACCAGCCAACTGTATCGTTCAAAGAGAAGTATAATGAAGAAGCCTAGAATAAGCAGCGGATAAGTGTTATTAATTAAGTGCATCCAATCGCCATGTACTAAGGCACCAGTAAGCATCGTATACCACTCATTCAAATGCCTCGGATGCGTACCCATCCAAACAAATGATCCGTTACCTAGCAGGCGCTCAACAAGTTCAACACCCCAAATCAAGGCCACAAAAGCCAAGGCAAAAGAGCGGAAATAAGAAAGAAATAATGTTTTCAATGTGCGTATCTAAGTTCTATAACAGCCAATAAGACGAAAATGTGCCCATTTGTAACAGAAATTAAGCTTTATCAAGCAAAATTCGAAAGGTCGTGCCCTTACCACGATCCGAAGATTTAACATAAATCCGGCCATGGTGGTATTCTTCAACAATGCGCTTCGACAGCGATAATCCCAAGCCCCAGCCTCGTTTCTTCGTACTGTATCCAGGGCGGAATACAATATTTTTGTTCCGTGCGCTGATGCCTTTTCCAGTATCACTTACATCCAAAATATGGTGCCGATGATCGGAATGCGAATGAATGGTTATACTCCCTTGCCCATCCATAGCATCTAAGGCATTTTTCATGAGATTCTCCAAGACCCAATTGAATAGTGGCGGATAAATATTTACCGGAACTTCTTCTACATCATGGTTGGTCGTAAAGGTCACTTGTTTGGAAGAGCGTCTACGCATATAATTCACCGAGTCTTCCACAACTTCGGTTAAATTGTGACTTTCCAACTTCGGTGTAGCACCAATTTTAGAAAACCGATCGGTAATCAGTTCGAGTCGACTTAAATCTTTTTCAATTTCAGGCAAAGCTGTTTGTACGGTAGCATCATCGGTGGTTTTAAGGTATTCTACCCAAGCCAACAATGCCGATAATGGCGTGCCTAATTGATGCGCTGTTTCCTTCGACATTCCAACCCAGACTTGGTTTTGCTCTGCTTTTCGAGCCTGACTGAATAAGTAATACGCTGTGGCCAGGAAAAGGCCAATGACTAAAATCTGAACAATTGGAAATAGCTCCAAGAGCTTCAGTAAGAAAGAATCCTTATAATAGTAATAATACGTTCCTGTGGGCAAAACCTGCTCGATAGGATCTTTAGCTCGCTTCATAGAAGTGAGCTGCTTTTGCAAATAACGCGCGTCATCTACTTTACTTTCATTCAGATTCTGGAAGTTGTTGATTTCCCCATTTTCATCCAATACAATAAAGGGAATGTTCTTAATGGACTGAATAATATTGAGTTCATACGTGAGATCAGCATCTGGTGGTGCATCATTAATGATCTTCCACGTATCGGCAAAGAGTTTGGCCGTGCGCTTTTCCTGTTCAGCCAGTTGACTCGATAGGTAATTGGTATAAATGAGTGACCCGAGAATAATGAGTGCAGCAAATGCTGCCAAATAAAATTTCCATTGTGAGGTGCGTTGATTCATACCGTGTGATGCCGAAAATAGAAAGAAAAAAATGAAAAGTTATTGTACAGTGTTTGTACTTTATTGGAGGAGAACAAACATCCTTTCCGCGTAAGGCTGGGCTTTCCGAAGCAAATCTGAAGAGTGTTTAATCGGTCAAGGAGGATTCACTGGGCATAAAAAAACCTCCCTGAAAGGGAGGTTTTGTGGGCTCTATAGGATTCGAACCTATGACCCCTTGGGTGTAAACCAAGTGCTCTGAACCAACTGAGCTAAGAGCCCGCTTTAAAAGTGGATTGCAAATGTAGTACTAGTTTTCAATTCTTGCAACATCTTTCAAAAAAAATCCCACCTAAAAGAATTAGGTAGGTTAAAATAAAAGTGGAGCTGGAGGGATTCGAACCCTCGTCCAAACAAGCCAATATCAAACCTTCTACGTGTGTAGTTGCTTTTTAATCTTCGGAAACCTGAAAGTAAAGTAACCCACTCAATAAGCTTCCTAGCCTTTATCAATACTTCACACTAGAGGAAAAGACCAACTCTAGAGCAAAGACCCGAAAAATTGATACTCAGCCGGTGTGTGTATCGGACGTCAACACCGGGGAGTAAAAGCTACTAATTCCTAGAATTAGGCAGCTAAGGCGTAGTTAGACTCGCCATTTAAAAACAAAGTTATGTATTGAGATTTACGAGTGTTATACACACCACTCGACACGCCAGTATGAAATTAAACTCCCTGTCAATTCCAGTCAGCCCCATAAATCAATGAACGAAAAGCAAAAATACAAACAAATTCTACTTCCTAAAGTTCCTTACATTCGTAAAAAAATCTTGCTATGCTCGCAAAAGATGAAGAAATCCGAATCTTCGCCACTGGGGGAACCTTCGATAAAGAATACAACGAACTCAACGGTCAGCTATTTTTTAAAGACACCCACCTCTATGAAATGCTCAATAGAGGACGCAACACAGTAAAAATTAGCATTCGAACCCTCATGATGCTCGACAGTTTAGATATGACCAATGTAGAACGAGAGGTCATTCTTCAAAGTTGCAAGCGAGCTGCCATCAAGAAAATCATTATTACCCATGGTACAGACACCATGATTACCACCGCCAAACTACTTCAAGAACATATCACCGATAAAACGGTCATTCTCACAGGTGCACTTATTCCTTATGCTTTCGGAACATCAGATGGATTCTTCAATTTGGGTAATGCCATCGCCTATGCACAGATTCTTCCACCAGGTGTATACATCGTGATGAACGGAAAGTATTTCAAACCCGAAAACGTACGCAAAGACTACACTACGGGCTTTTTCGAACGTTTAGAGTAATTCTTCAATTTTCTGAATCACTTCTTCACTATCCACAGTTACTCGGGGATTGAAAATAGCTACTAGTTTACCATTTTTATCGAGTAAGTACTTCTGAAAATTCCACTCTACATTAGAGTCTTGCACTCCATTTAAATCTTTAGAAGTTAAGAACTGATAAATAGGATGTTGGCCTTCGCCTTTCACTTTCACCTTTTCAAACATGTCGAATTCAACGCCGTAGTTCTTCTGACAAAAATCAGCGATTTCTTCTGACGTACCCGGTTCCTGTTTCATAAAATCGTTCGAAGGAAAACCAAGGATAGATAAGCCCTGAGCCGCATACTTAGTATGAAGTTCTTGTAGACTCTTGTATTGAGGCGTAAGTCCGCACTTGCTCGCTGTATTTACCACTAAGAGCACTTTTCCATTATAATCAGCCAAGTCCTTATCTGCTCCTTCTAGAAGAGTTTTCGCCTGATACGTATGGATAGAATTTCCCGAGGCTTCTACCACTTCTGGATCGACTACCACTTTCTTTTTACTCATTTTTTTTGAAACAACTGAAAAAATACCGAAGGCCAAGGCGGCTAACAATAATAATACAAGTACGACTCGCATGTTTTGAAGTTTAAGGTTTTGTGAACGTAATTTAGCACCATGCTAATTGAGCGCAAATATAAGGAAGCCGTTGCCCATTTAACTAAGGGCAATGTATTGCTTTGCCCAACCGATACTATTTGGGGAATTAGTTGTGATGCCACGAATAACAGTGCTATTCAGCGCATTAAAACATTGAAAGAACGGCCTGGAGATAAGAGTTTCATTGTGCTTATGGCTAACGAAACCATGTTGATGGACTACCTTGAAAAAAGTATTCATCCTACCGCTTTAGAACTCCTCCATCGTGCTGATCGGCCAACAACCATCATTTTTCCGAACCTAAAAGGCATTAGTTCGGAAGCATTGGCCAATGATGGCAGTTTAGGCATTCGAATTCCTCAAGTGGAATGGCTCCAAGAAGTTATCACTCAATTTGGAAAGCCCATTGTGTCTACATCTGCAAATATTTCAGGTCAACCTAGTCCGTCTACTTTCGAAGATATCAATACCCGCATTGTACATGGTGTTGATTTCGTTTTACCTACTTTTTTAGAACAGCGAGATGTAGCTCCATCAAGGATAATGAAAGTAGAAGCTGATGGTTCAATGACACGCATTAGAGAATAGCGTAGGGATTTCTAATTAAAAATATACTCCGATTATCTTTGCGCTTCATGAAACCATCGATTACATATAGTAAAACAGAATTGTTTGTGTTGGAGGCGGTCGCAAAAGTTGCAGCAAAGCTGCAACTTCCCACCTACGCCATCGGCGGTTTCGTACGAGACAAAATCATTGGCCGACTGTCTAAAGACATCGACTTCGTAGTCGTAGGTGATGGCATA
>JAHQVX010000137.1 GCA_019634125.1 Saprospiraceae bacterium | reverse complement strand
GGTCGTTCACCTTGGACTCCGTTGCCCCAGGCGGTAGTACGGGTCGGCTCGCTATTCGAGAACGGATTAGTGAATTCTCGGTCGCAGAAATCGATTTGCCGAGTTACCAAATTGGCAATGTTCACCCCGTAGAAGTCTTAACTGGAGACACCTCTACCACAGCTACAGCACAAGTGATTGTTTCGCTAAATAATATCGGACCTGCAGACAGTATTAGCTTTACCCATGTAGAACTAGACGCAATGGGTCAGCCATTGATTTTCGATAGCTTAGCGAGCAATGGACATGTGGTGATTCGAAGAAGTGAGACGGACAACACCGTGATTGCGAAGGGAAATATCGAGAGTAATTAATTCATGAAAATTATTTGCATTGGCGGTGGAGCTGCGTCGTTCTTTTTTGCAGCGAACGCTGCAAAAAACCATGATATCACCATCGTGGAACAAGGAAAGGAAGTGCTTCAAAAAGTACGTATTTCTGGCGGTGGCAGATGCAATGTCACCCACGACTGTCACGATCCGATGGAATTGGTGCAACACTATCCAAGAGGCCGGAAGGAACTATTAGGTCCGTTTTATCATTTCGGGCCAGCTCAAATGATTGAATGGCTGAATGAACGCGGCGTTCCACTTAAAATAGAAGCTGATGGACGCATGTTTCCGATTACCAATAGCTCCCAAACCATTATTGACTGTTTGAAAAATGCGTGCGAAGCACATGGCGTCCAAGTAAAAACTGGTCATAAAGTGAAAAAGATTCTGCCTTTAAACAAGGGCGAAAAAGGCTACGACATTGAATTTCTGAACCATGCCACGGAACATTTCGATGCGGTGTTTATAGGCACAGGCAGTAGTAAAGCGGCTTGGCAAATGCTGGAACATCTAGGGCATACGGTGGTTCCTGGTGTTCCTTCTTTATTCACCTTTTCCATTAAAGATGCGCGCATTAAAGACTTGCCAGGCGTGGCTGTTAACGATGTAGAAGTGCATATTCCAGGTCAGAAGAAACACACAACAGGTCCGCTTTTAATTACGCACAAAGGCTTAAGTGGACCCGCTATCCTAAAACTGAGTGCGCAATTGGCGCCGTTTTTCCATTCGTGTAATTACACCACGCAAGTTGTAGTGGACTTCCTCCCTGCACTTTCAGAAGCGGAAATAAGGGACTTTCGGAATCACGAAGGGAAAAGGCTGTTGAATAATTATCAGCTCTTCGGCTTACCAAAACGCTTGTTTTTTAGTTTGCTTCGTGCCAGCCAATTAGATGGACAAAAGAAATGGGCAACGCTATCGAATGGGGAAATAGACCGATTGGTTCATCAACTCAAGCATTGTACGTTTCAAATCCAGGGTCAGAATCGATTTAAGGAAGAATTTGTGACAGCTGGTGGAATCGATTTAAAAGAAATTGATTTCATCAATTTCTCCAGCAAGCGTTTCGCCAACATGTATTTAGCTGGTGAAGTGTTAAATATTGATGCTGTTACCGGTGGCTTTAATTTCCAAGCCGCATGGACAGGTGCTTATTTAGCCGCGCAATCGGTTTGCGCCTAGGATTACTTCTCAAGTAAATGGTCTAGAACCTCTGAGATCTCCTCACCAATCCCTGGCATAAAGCCCGAAGAAGCATAGGTAACTTTTCCGTCTTGATCGATAACGAGGTTAGTGGGAAACGAACTCACTTCAAAGAGCTTACCAACAGGCTTACTATTTGCCACATGCTGATAATTGAAAGGCTTTTCCGTTAAAAAAGATTCAATAGCTTCGACATCATTCAAGGCAAAGCCAACGAAGACAACATTTTCATCTTTATACTTTTCTACAAGCGCATTCAAATCTGGCATTTCTGCTTTACATGGCGGGCACTCAATGAACCAAAAATTCACGACGATTACTTTACCTTGCAGAGACTGTAGGGAAATATCTTCTCCAGTTATGAGTTGGGCTGAAAATTCTGGCGCGGGATGCCCAAGCCATTTTGAGCTAATTGGGGATTCTTTCTTTTCTCGTTGTTCCTGATGGGCTTTTAACATCTTCTTATCTTCCTCGCTTGCTTCGAAAAGAACCATGGCGAGTTGCCCAGTTTCAGGATGAATAAAGGTTACCGGTACAAATTCCGAAGAAGCTGTCATTCTTACAAAGTCACTACTCTCCAATTCTTGCCCGGTGTGTGCATATTTAAGAACAGGAAGGTCCTTATTCATTTCGAGTTTTTTTCCGGATTGGAAGGCAGAGAGTACACTCTGAAAGCCGTCTAAGAATTCCATTTTCTCAGGTGGATTCACTAATGGACTTGTTTTTTGCCCCGACTCTTGAGAAAAACCAAGAGAAAATGAAAGAATCAAAATAAAGGAAGTAGTTAATTTAATCAAAGTTGTCATATCTTAAATATACTGTATTCTATTAAAGAATACCATTAAATCCAAAGTGTAACATTGTTTTGATAACTTTCCCAAAATCCAAAATGACCAACCTCCGCACACAATTCCCTGTTTTTGAGCGCTACACTTATTTAAACACAGCCTCCTCGGGCTTGATGTACAAGGATTTACTTGCACATAGAGCGCAACTAGATCAAAAATTTATGGAAGGCGGTAGTGTGTTTCGAAACAGTGTTTACGAAGATTTAGAGCGCGTGAAAACAACTTTAACCGAAGTTTTCAATTGTCCGCAAGATCGTATCAGCTTAGTTCCGAATGCTTCGTTAGGTTTAAATGCCACACTGGAAGCCTTTGCAAAAGGACAACGTGTGTTGTTATTAGAATCGGATTATCCGTCGTTGGTTTGGCCTTTTCAGAGTCGAGATTTTGAGTGCAGAATGATTACTCAAAATGGGCTTTCGGAAGAAAGTTTGATGATGGCCATTCGCCAGCACCAACCGCGGATACTGGCTGTAAGCTTGGTACAATGGGAGAATGGAATGGTTATAACGCCTTTTTTCTTATCCACGCTCAAGAAGCACTTTCCAGACTTAATCATTATTGCAGATGGCACACAATTCTTGGGTACTACACTTTTTGATTTCGATAAAAGCGGCATTGATTTGTTGATGGCCAGTACGTATAAATGGTTGTGTGCTGGTTATGGGAATGGTCTACTATTCTTCAGCCCACAACTGATTAACTTGCTCCAACCAAAAACAACAGGCTACAATACTTTTCGCAGTGCTGAGAAAAGTACGAAACCGCTAGTTACGCGTTATTTCGAGCCGGGTCATTTAGACTATATGTCGTTTGAGAGTTTGAAGTTTTCGGTGGCGTATTTTTCGAAGGTAGGTTTTGATGTGATTCAGCAACGAATCAGTGGATTGATGCGATCTGCTTGCAGCCAGCTGCAAGCAGCTGGCTTTTCCCTCAACACAACACAACACCCCATCCATGCCTCTGGTATCATTTCTGTAAAGGCGCCCGAACGAATTATTCATTTCCTCGAAGCCAATAACATTATTTGCTCTTACCGAAACGGACTACGAGTTAGCATGCACGCCTACAATAACGAAGAAGATCTTTCAAGATTAATGAGTGCCTTGAGAAATTACAGCTAACCCACCACTTCCACGCCCTTCCAGAACGCCACATGATCCTTGATGTTCGAAGCGGCCTCTTTTGGTGCTGGATAATACCAAGCTGCATTGGAGTTTTCCTGCCCATTTACATCTAGCGAGTAGTAAGAAGCCAAGCCTTTCCACGGACAAGTGGATTGATGGGTAGAGGTTTTGAAGTACTCCTTCTTCAATGAATCAGCAGGAAAATAATGATTGCCTTCTACCACTTCTGTGCTGTTACTTTCAGCAATAACAACTCCATTCCAAATAGCTTTCATAATTGTTTTGTTTTAGGTTTTGGTCAAAATATAGTCTGCAAAATAGTCCTCCTCGTCCGTAAAATAGGTTTTAGGATGTAACCCGGCTTCTGAACAGAGCCACTTGATGACACTATGCTCATACTTTTGAGAAATCTCGGTATGAATGGTTTCCCATTTATAAAAATGCACCTCCAAATCCAAAGATTCAATGCGCACATCCATTTCTTGAGTGGCCATGAGGAAACTCTTGCAAGTCCCAGTTTCAGGATCGTATAATGGCACGTGTCGGAAATGATCTACTTCAAAGTTGGCCTTCAATTCCCGATTGATTCGATGCAATACATTCTTATTAAATGCCGCGGTAACGCCCTGACTATCATTGTAAGCAGGTAAGATGACTGCTGGATCTTTCTTCAAGTCAAAGCCCATAAAAATGAGGTCTTGAGGATTCAGAGTATCGCCGAGTTGCCTAAGGAATTCAATAGCTTTCGGATGGGGTAAGTTCCCTAAGTTCGACCCCAGCATAAGAATCACTTTCTTTCGTTGTGAATACTTACTTAATTCATCCAAGACGGTGAAGTATCTTCCTTGAAGCGGTTCCACATCAAGTTTTGGGAAGCGGTTTTTAAGGTCTGCTGATAAGCCATCCAAGGCATTTTGACTAATATCTATTGGCTTGTAGGAGAATGGAATATTGGCTTCGCGAAGCTTCTTTAATAAGACTTTGGTTTTGAAGCCATCGCCAGCCCCTAATTCAATTAGGTCAAAGCCTTCTTCATCCACTTCAAAGGCATGAACATCGAGTTGCTCCAGGATGGCGTACTCCTTTCTGGTAGGATAATACTCTGGCAATTTCATAATCTCCTGGAAGAGCTTATCGCCTTGTTCATCGTAAAACCACTTGCTGGAGAGAAATTTTGGAAATGCAGTCAAGCCTTGAAATACTTCGTTTTCAAAGGCTGTTTTAAATGTCGGCACGGTCTTTACGTCCATTGAGCTAATCTTATTCCGGTAAATTGCCACCTTAATGGTGGGTGAAAAAAGTTTCTGTAAGTAGGTCTGCTGTGGTTGGGGCTGGTAGCGACGGATGCGCCACGTAATACCTTCTGATTGACCATAAATTTGCCATTGTATTCGCCTAAAGCACCAGGCACTTTTGAATAGTTGGGGTAAGGCAAATAGGCGCTTTCGGTCCATTCCCAACGCTGTCCCCATTCAAATTGAGCTTGGGCTGCTTCCCATTCAAATTCAGTTGGTAAACGCATGCCTTTCCACTGTGCAAAAGCAAACGCTTCATAATAGGAAACATGTTTCAATATTTCGTTTCGTTGAACAGGTTGAAGGCCTGCTAATGTGTATTGATGCCATGTTCCGTCGATATTATACCAATATAACGGCGCTTTAATATTCAATTGCTTCACAAATTCCCAGCCTTCCGAATGCCAAAGGTTAAAATCTTGATAGCCACCAGCTTCCATGAACTCCATGTACTCCCCGTTCGTGACTAAACGATCTGCGATCTCATACGCTTGGAGATACACTTTATGGACAGCCTTTTCATTATCGAAATGGAAGCCTTCCCCAGCGTATCCGATGCTGTAAATCCCGGCATCTACTGGAATAAAACGCATGTCTGTATCTATGGCAGTCGACTGATCGAATGGTCCATACTTTGGCAGCAATGGGTTATTGCCAAGAATATATTTTATATCTGTAATCAGGAGTTCCTGATGTTGTTCTTCATGATTACATCCAATTTCTATTAAGTCCCAAATCGCTTGTGGTTGATCTACCGACAGGAAAACTTCCATAGCCTCATCCACATGCTTTCGGTATTCGTAGACTTTCTCTACGGTAGGCCGCGATAGGTTCCCTCGATGCGCTCGGACTACCCGCTTGCCGGCATTTTCATAATAACTATTGAATACAAAGGAATACTGTTCATCAAATGGTTGGTAGTCGGCCACATGTTCAATGAGTACAAACTGTTCGAAAAACCAAGTTGTATGCCCTAAGTGCCATTTCGGAGGAGAAACATCTTCAACGGGCTGAACGACATAGTCTTCCTTAGACAGCGGCCGGCAAATAGATGCTGTACGCTGCCTGGTTGAGGTATACCTAGAAAGTAGTTTTGGCTTATTTTGAGTCACATCCTTAAGCGTGGACGATTGCATACATCAGTTTTTTGCAATATACCATTTTTGGACAGGCCGTGCTTGCTGGAAAAGGTCAAATTTAAATTTCCAGCACTTTCGCATATCCTTCTCGTCGTTCATCCCCAACCGCACTGATTTCCTCCGAAGAATTGCACAGTGCATGAACGCCCCCAAAGTAGAGGTTTTTTTCCTTCCATGGTGTGGGCTGATCTGTTCGGAAGCCAGGTTCAACATGTATGGATTGGAGATCATCAAAAACCCGCGGAGCTTGAATAGCTGCAGATAGGGGCATTCGTAAGGACAAGTGATTGAAGAGTGCTTGTGCAATCATGTATGGAATTCGGGTAGAGCCTCCGGAGCCTAGGATGATTGACTTGTGCCCACCATTTGATTGAACGATGGTTGGACATGTATTGGAATGCAGTCTAGAGTTGGGCACCCAACTGGTAATGCCAGCTGGCATGAGCCCTTCTTCTCCTAACATGTTATTGAGGTAAATTCCCGTATTCCCGATGTACATACCGCAGCCCGATCCGATAGTTGTAGTAAGTGCGATTGCATTGCCCCATCGGTCGAGGATATTAAAATGGGAAGTGCCTTTAGAGACCTGATTTTGCCATTGAATATTATTTTCCAGCTCTGGGAAACGGTGTTCTAATGTCTTGGGATCTTGTCGGAATGGTTTTTCGTTTTCAAAAGCTTGAATGAGTTGGTTGAGGTGTTGTGCTGAAAGTGGCGTCCCGCCACTTTCATGCAGTTGCTCCAAAAACGAGCGCATCCAAACTCCTCCAATAGAGGGTAAATCCGAGGTGTAGATGGTATGGCCTTGAAATGGAATAGCCAATGGCTCTCGCCAGATCGCTGAATAATTTTCCCAATCTTCGACTTGCTGAATCCCACCTTGTGCTTGGTGTTCCTTGAAAAATTCGTGGGCGATATCACCTACATAAAAGTCCTGTACACCTTCCTCTGCGATAAAGTCAAGCGTGCTGGCTAATTCCTCAAAGACTACTACTTCGCCAATAGCTTTAAGTTGTTGCTGGCTATCAAATAAATGCTGGCTTTGGTTGGGGCTAAGCAAGAAGAATTGTTGTAGTAAACTGAGGTCTTGATATTGAAATGGCGTGATTTCGATACCGTTTTTCGCGAGTTGAATGGCTGGCTGGAGCAATTCTTTGAGCGGCATGGTTGCCAATTCCGTGAGCAAGGTATGTATTAATGCTGGCGTACCTGGCACGGCGCATGCGCCGTGCCCACCGTAGTAGCATTCCACACTTCCCCCAAAATCGACATGAATCGGAATGAGGACTTGGTCGGCGGATTTCTGCATTGGGGTCTGACAGAAAAAGTCAAGGGTACGAATCTTTCCATCTGGAGTTTGGACTTGAGCAAAGCCTCCTCCTGCCAGTGAGCTCATACAAGGTTCAGTTATCGTCATAGCTACAAGCCCGGCTATGGCCGCGTCAAAGGCGTTGCCTCCAGCTTGGAGAATGGTCTCGATCACTTCCGCTGTTTTGATATGTCCGCAGGCAATGGCTGTGTTCATTGGGTGGCAAAAGTACGGGTTGAGGATGGAAGCGAGAAGACTGCAGTTGGTGTTCTATAAAGACACCCCACTCAGCTTTGCTGAGTGGGGTGCTTGATGGACAGCCCCTTTAAAACTATCCCCTTACATATCTGCGACAGCCAGACTTTTGCTAAGCTTTAAAAACTGCTCAGCCACTACCTCGGTAGTATACTGGACTTCCCCGGCTTTCGTTTCATATTTCCGAGTACTGATACGCCCTTGAATCAGTACTTCCTGGCCTTTAGTGAGTAATTCCCCCATGAGTTCAGCAGTCTTCCCCCAGGCTACCACGCGATGCCATTCGGTATTCTCTACCGACTTGCCCTCTGCATCCTTGTAATAGGAGTTTGTAGCTACGGATAAACGTGCTAATGATTTGCCTGTTTCCGTTTTAATGGTGTTTACATCTTGGCCTAATCGTCCGATGAGTTGAACTTGGTTTCTTAACGTTTGCATGTGTTAAAAATTAAATAGTTAAAAAATGGAATCGCGGCGGTTTTGGTAAATTGGATCACACATATTTTATACTGCCCAAAACCGATAGAACGATTACTGCTGTAAAGATGCAACAAACCAAACACATTATTACATTTTTATACGTGTTATTTTAAGCTACCAAGGGAGTAACAATTCTATCTATCTGAATATCAACCCTATAAATGCAAAAAAAATATTTTTTCTTATATTAAATTTATATAAATGAGGCTTTTCACAACCTTTGTTCTACTTGTTGTGCTCGAAAATTGTGTAGCTTAGTGAATAGACCATCCGCATGAACACCAAGGCAAAAAAAATTGGAGTTATAACAGCTGTGTACTTAACAGTCATTATTCTGTCGTTCTTATACGATTTGGCCGTCCTGAAACACTTCAATGCCATTCCAGAAACGTTTAACATCCGAATTCGGTTAAGCACAATATTGTTTGTAGGCCTATTTGCTGGTCTTACTGGCGGATTTATCCAAGTGACTTTTCTTGAAGATTGGCTTCGAAACAATCCGTATTGGAAGTCGTTGCTCTACATTGTTTTGGCGTATTCAGCCCTTTTTCTAGTTGTTGCTACATTGGGTGGTTTTATCTATGCTACCCGACTCTCTGGAAATTCTTTTTTTCATCCAAAGCATTTCGACTATGTCCTTCAGCAAATGGGTTCGCCAGAATATGTAAAAAACTTCTTTTTGTGGTTCATCGTTGTACTTATGACCATGATTGGTCAGTTGGTGAGCGATAAATACGGGCCAGGTGTGTTTAAAGATTTTCTACTCGGAAAGTACTTCCGCCCTCGCCGAGAAGAACGCATCTTCATGTTCCTCGATTTACGTTCAGCTACAACCATTGCTGAAAACCTTGGAGAAGCACATTATTTCAACCTCTTAAGAAGCTTGTTCAAGGATATTACTCCTAGTATTTTGGACACGCATGGAGAGATTTATCAGTATGTGGGCGATGAAGTAGTCGTGACTTGGAAAAAGGAAATTGGTATAGAAAAAGCCCAGTGTGTATCCTGTTTTTTATCCATTCAACGGGCATTAAAATCAAAATCAGCTTGGTATCAAGAGGTTTTTGGCATTGTGCCCGAATTTAAAGCAGGTTTCCATTGTGGCCCAGTAATGGTGGGAGAAGTGGGTCAAATCAAAAAGGACATTGCGTTTTCTGGAGATGTGTTAAACACCACTGCGCGCATTCAGTCTTTATGCAATGTGAATAATGTAGATGTCTTATTATCGGAGCATTTACTCCATCTGCTGCCTTTCTTACCTTCCGGGAAAACCGCGGTGCGAATCGGAACAGAACTATTGCGAGGAAAAGCCCAACAAACCAGTATTTACACGATACAATAAGCGCTTACGGGATTTTATGTCCGGTCGCTGCTTGCCACAGTGCATACCACTGTTGCCGGGTAAATGTAATGTTGGAAGCATCTACAGCTTCTTTGACTCTATTGACTTTTGTAGTTCCAGTAATGGCCAGGATACCTGCGGGATGGGTATTTACAAACGCAAGCAAAGCTTGCGTTTCGGTTATGCCATATTCACTGCAAACGTCAGCCAATACCGGCTGGAGTCGATGCATTAATTCAGCATCCTCGCGCCAAGATCCGCCATGTAAGGGGCTCCACGCCATGGGTGGGATACCATGCGTCATGCATTGATCCAACGTGCCATCGTCAAAGGCATTTCGATGGAAGAGCGAAACCTGAATCTGGTTGGTCACTAACGGCACATAAGTGTTCAACAGATCGAATTGCGACGTGCTGAAATTACTCACGCCCAGCCATTGCACCTTACCCTGGCCATGTAGCTGCGTAAATGCTGTGGCGACCTCCTCCGGGTGCATCAAATAATCGGGACGATGCAGGAGCAGTACATCAATATACTCGGTGTTTAAGTCGCGTAAGCTGTTGTTCACGCTTTCAATGATGTGTTCGGCTGAGCTATCGTAGGCTTTTACTTGGTAGGCAGGCCGTTGCGGACAAACCCGTTGTATGCTGCACTTGGTGATGAGTTGCAACTGCTCGCGTAACGCCGGCTTTTCCTTCAAGGCCTTTCCGAAGTCGGCTTCCGTGGTATAGTCGCCATAGATATCTGCATGGTCGAAAGTAGTTACGCCGATGTCGAGGCATCCTTCGATGAATTCGAGGTATTGTTGAGTGTTGTAGTTGGCTCCCCAGATTCCGAGGCGCATACAACCAGCGATAACCGGAGATAAAGTGGGAATGTTTGGGTTCATAGAATCAAATATAAGCGGTGCCGAGGGCATTTGAAAATCAAAATGGATGGCAAAAAAGTGGATAGCAAAAAGAAACCCTCCCGCCTTTGGCGGGAGGGTTTGATGTTAGTGCATCACCCCCCACGGATCATGCTACTAAGCTTTACAGCTCTAACCTAAGTTATGCTGACCAAATATTTTCGTACTAGTAATGTGTAAAGTGAATCGTAAAAGTTGCCCCAGTTTAAACTTTCTTCATCTAAAACGGGGCTACTCTATTTTTAGTATCACTCCGACGTTTATTTTTCGATACCCAATACTTTTAGGCCATTCACCGAAGCAATCTTGGCCAATTCCTCTACATCGTAATAGTGGCAAGCTTCCAACATGACTCGTAGCTCGGTCCACAGATCCCCATCGCTAAATGGCTTATAAATATCATTGATATTGTCAGTTCCGAAAGCAACACACAAGCCAGCAGGAACCATTTCATCAACAGGCGTCACCGAATTATGACTAACGGCTAATTTCTCCGTCCGGTTGTGATCGATCCAAGCGGTTGGACAACTGATCACGTGCAAGTCGGCCTTTTTCATTAAATCATACAATTCTTGGCGATACTTTTTAGGATGGGCCGCCACGGAAATAGAGTGTACTGCTGTCACCTTGCCTTGCATACCATGCTCGATGGTTTTTTTAGCCAAGAGCTCCGTTTCTTTCTCTTC
>JAHQVX010000136.1 GCA_019634125.1 Saprospiraceae bacterium | reverse complement strand
TTTTCTAGAAGAACAAATGAAAAATTGAAATATCGCAGTGAACAATTATCTTTGCATGCTTTACGGGCCCTTAGCTCAGTTGGTTAGAGCAGTGGACTCATAATCCATTGGTCGTAGGTTCGAGCCCTACAGGGCCCACACTCCCCAATCCAACAAAGTTGGATTGGGGTTTTTAGTAACCACTGTCCATTTCCTCAGTAACCATTTTCGCATATCTTTGCACGCAAAATTTTTAATTACATACCATGAAATATTTGTTCGGACTTGCTTTTGTTGTACTACTTTCTACAGTTGTTATGGCACAAGAAGAAGATGAAATTGGCGGAGATCGTCCTGAAGAAATTCAAAACATCATCAATAACAACCAAGAACGCTTTGTTTTTGAGCTAACCCACGATCGTGCTCTAGGGGATGATGCTCCAGATGTAACCGCCTTATCTCGAGGCTTTAATGTGTACTACATGAAAAATGTACCACTTGGTGAATCGAAATTTAGTGTTGCACCGGGCTTAGGTATTGCCAACAGACAAGTATACATGGATCAAGTCTATACCTTTACTACAGCCGATAATGTTCAGCTTATTGATGTAACCGATCAGTTAGATAAGACCATTAGTAAACTAAATTTTACTTACGCTGAGCTTCCCGTGGAGCTTCGTTATAGTTCCAATCCAGATAAACGTGGGAAATCATTCAAAGTAGCTACTGGCTTTCGAGCAGGTTACTTGCTTTCTAGTAAGTTCAAGTATAAAGGCCAGGTCTTCGACGGTACCGAGGGTCGATTTGTGGGGGATGCCGCAACAGCTAGATATACCGAGAAATTCAAGATCAAGAAATTGGAGAATTTAGTGAATTATCGGGTTGCGCCTTCTTTCCGAATGGGATATGGTTCGGTGAATGTATTCGGACTTTATCACCTCAACGATGATTTCGATAGCGGTCGTGGACCAGATATGAAAGGCTATTCGATAGGGGTTTCTATCAGCAGTTTCTAAACTACTTGAAAAAACATAAGGGCTAGGATTTGGCAGGCAAAACCAATAGAAAATCCTAGGAATACTTCTCGAAGTGTATGGGCTTTGAGGTAAAGTCGTGAGCTCAATACTGCGCCAGTTAAGAGTAAACTTACCACAATTAGCCAGTCTGTATTCCGAACGCTGATGGCCAGTAGGCCGAAGACAACGCCTACGAAACTGCCCATGCCGTTGGCATGGGCGCTGACCTTCAAAAAGTTATTCAAGAAAAAGCTGATGATTATTGAAACTAATGAGCCCAACAACATCACCAGAATAATGCCCGGTACGCGAATGCCCTGAGGTTGGTTCACAAAAGCATATGCAGCAATCGAATAACAAACAATGACCAAGAAATAAGGCATGATTCGGTCTGTACGCTGACTCAAATTTAAATCGCCGATTAAATTCAATTTCTTCATGATGAGTAAACCCACTCCCGGACAAATCAACGTCCATACCGCAATGTTAAACAACGTGTAAGCCACATTGGCCGATAATCCCTTGCCATTGGGATCTTGCCAGCCTCCAAACATGAACTCATTACTCCAAATCACTAACACAGTGCAAATAATAGGAATGAATAGTGGCACAAAAACAGCGGAAAATAAGCGGGATAAGAACAAACGCATATTAGATCTCTTTTCTTAAGCGAGCTACAGGAATATTCAATTGTTCTCGGTACTTCGCCACCGTTCTTCGGGCAATATTGTAGCCTTTCTCCTTCAAAAATTCCATCAGCTTTTGATCCGAATACGGTTTTTTCTTGTCTTCTTGATCGATAATATCTTGAAGTACACGCTTCACTTCTCGAGTACTTGCTTCTTCGCCATCCTCGGTTTGTAACGACTCAGAGAAGAAATATTTCAAGGGTAACGTCCCGAATTCAGTCTGAACATATTTGCTATTGGCTACCCGAGATACAGTAGAAATATCCAAGCCAGTTACATCAGCGATGTCTTTCAAAATCATCGGCTTTAACGTCATTTCATCGCCCGTTAAAAAGAAATCGTTTTGATATTCTAAAATCGTATTCATCGTGCTTAACAATGTATGTTGGCGCTGCTTAATCGCATCGATAAACCACTTGGCAGAATCTAATTTTTGCTTGATAAATAAAACCGCTTCTTTTTGTTCCTTGCTTTTTTGCTTCGACTCTTTATACGCCTTCATTGTATTTAAGAAACTCTCATTTACCTGAAGATTCGGCGCATTTCTACTGTTAAGCGATAACTTCAATTCGCCATCATTATTATTGATAATGAAATCGGGAATAATGTATTGATTAATTTTTTTGCCACCACTATAAGCACTGGCAGGCTTCGGATTTAATCTTAGAATTTCTTCAATGGCTGCGCGGAGCTCCTCTCTGGTCACGCTGAGTCGGGAGAGTAACTTCTCGTAATGTTTCTTCGAAAAGGCTTCAAATTGGTCTTCCAGTAATCGAATGGCCAGATGTTCAGAAGCTTCCCGTTCTTCCTCTTCAGTATTTCGAAGTTGAATCAGTAAACATTCTTGTAAATTTCGAGCACCAATTCCTACGGGTTCAAAATGCTGTATCCGAGAAAGTAATTCTTCAATTTCTTCTTCGGTGGTTGAAATATTTTGGGAAAAGGCCAAATCGTTCACCATAGCTCGGATCTCTCTCCTTAAATAGCCGTCATCACCGATACTGCCCACAATTTGCTCCGCAATCAATTGGCGACGTTCATCTAATCTTAATAAGCCGAGCTGGCTGAGTAAATGCTCGTGAAAACTGGTATACGTTGCAATTGGAACACTCTTCTCTTCCTCATCATCAGAATAATTGCTATAACTGGCATTGCTATGCATGTATGCATCATCTTCAGCTAAATAATCTGATAGGTCAATGTCTTCGTTGGAGTCAGAATACTCTTCTTTTTCTTCCGATTCTTTTTTGGATGCAAAGACATCATCTTCTTTTTCAGCATCGTCCCCTTCTTGCAAAGCAGGATTAGCTTCAAGTTCTTCTTTTACTCGAGACTCTATTGCAGCAGTAGGTACCTGCAACAATTTCATAAGCTGAATTTGCTGCGGGCTTAATTTCTGTAATAGTTTCTGACTAAGTTGTTGTCTTAACATAAAGCTGCACCCAAAGGTAGTAAAAATACAGACTGCTCGAACGAAATGCCGTATTCGATCTAAGGATCATATTTTGCGGCATTTAAGACTGCTTGACTGTCGTAATTGAGAAGTAAATTTTGAACCGATTCATCCTGTTTTTTCTTGGAAAGGCTTTCCATGATTTTCCAACCCGTGTAATCACCCGTTTGGGCCGGCGCATCTTCCGGCATGCCCGCCGAGAAAGGACCGGGTGTAATGTATGATTTGAATCGATTGAAATCTCTGGAATACAACAACTCCTCTGAAAGAAAGTACTTCCATATATCTGCTTCGTTGGCTTCACACCATTCAAAGTCTTCTTTGGTCATTCCGATGATGGTATGTTTTGGGGCATTGGGCAATAGCTTCTCTTTCAAGAATAATTTTTTGCCTCCAAAAATCATCCGATCTAATAATGTCGTGTAATTTTCATTATCTGGGTAGAAGTCATCTACTAAAGCAGAGGCAACATCAGCTAACAAATAGTCTTCATCAAATCCATGAAGTTGATAAAGTGGAATATAATCGCCCATTAAACTATAATCTACGCTGTCTAAATACGTGTCTAACGAAATCGCAATGCTTTTGTCCGTTAAAGCATTCTTAAACCCAAAACCAGAAATCAGTGTAGTCACGTCTGCGGGTTCATAGTTTGGAAAGTAGTATTTAAAACGTTGCTGCATTTTTTTAATGCTGTCGAACTCATCCTGAAAATCGCCAAATTGATCTTGCGCATGTTGGTACACGCTTAGAGAGTCAAAGTAATTGCGAAATCCATCAATAGCTGTTAACTCTTCTCCCTTGAGTGGGCGAAGGACTTGTCTAGCGAATATGGGATAGAAGGATGGAAAGTTCTCTTTTAACTCGTCGAGATTTTCTTCACCAAAAGATTCTGGTTCAAACAAAGCTTGATCGAAACGACGTAATTCGCTGTCTATTTCAATACTTGAAAAATCGATTTTCTCCTGCTTCTTTTTACATTGGATACTGACAATTCCTATGAGGAAAACTACTATTGAGTATTTAATAAATCCGACTACCTTCGTCATAGTATTATTTAAAAGTTAAACATAGCATGAAAAAAACTGTTAGCCTATACTTGTTATTGCTTTTGCCTGGATTTTTATTGGCGCAAAGCATCCGTTTCGGTTTTACCACTTCGCCGACTTTTTCCAGTAATAATATCGATCCTTCCAATGCAGTATTGGCAGATGGGATTTCATTCTTAGAAGATAGTGACTCTAAGTTTGGCTTTCAATATGGTGTGATGGCTGATTTGGACATTAATGATGAAGAGCGGTATTTCTTTAATACAGGAGTTGTGATGCATCATACTGGCTACAATGTGTCGACCAGAGGTGGCATGTTAGCTGAAGAAACCGATTATGAGGTAAATACACAGTATTTGGAGATACCCACGACCTTGAAATTAAAAACCAATGAAATTGGTTTTTTAAAGTACTATGGGCAATTCGGTGTAAACCATGGAATACGAGTAGGGAATAAAATCACAGCACCAGAAAATGCCGATGAAAGTATTATAGATCCTTCCAGTTATAATGCTGCTTTAAATGTGGGTGGTGGAGTAGAATACACCATATCTGATGAAACCGCCTTGGTGGGTGGAGTGTTCTACAATAATGGCTTTTCGAAAGTGCTCGACGATGTGCGAGGAAGTTTGAAACAAAACCAACTGGGCATCCGAATTGGCGTTTTCTTTTAAGCCTGAGCTGGCTTTAGTTTTTTTAGTTTTAAGTGGAAGGTTAAACTGTCTGCAGTTTCTTCTACTTTTTTCTTGATTACCTCTACGGTTTTCTGACCTATATTTTTTGTTGCTTTCTTGTTCATCACCCCAAGTTTTTGTTTACTTAAATACACTTTATTTAACGTTTGAGTTTCCGTTTTCGTTACATCTTTTGACTTTATTTTTTTGTTAAGGTTTAAAACATGGGCTTAAGCACTGGAATGGAGTGGGAAAGTGCGTATTTTTTTTATTTTTGCAGACCTCATAAAATCAAGGTGTTAGAACAGGATGTGTGCAGCCCAATTTAGAGAAATAAAGCAACTGAATTTGCCTAAAATTGATCAAGAGATCTTAGCGTTTTGGCAAAGAGAAACTATTTTCGAGAAGTCGGTTTCGGAGCGAGACGAGACGAAGCCCTTTGTATTTTATGAAGGGCCTCCTTCAGCGAATGGAATGCCAGGTATTCACCACGTTATGGCCCGTTCAATCAAAGACTTAGTGTGTCGTTATAAAACCATGCAAGGGTTTCGGGTAGAACGAAAAGGAGGCTGGGATACACACGGACTTCCAGTTGAATTACAAGTAGAGAAGAAGTTGGGTATCCGAAAAGATGATATCGGTACAAAAATATCCGTAGAAGATTATAATAAAGCTTGTAGGGAAGAAGTATTGAAGTTCAAGGATGTTTGGGACGACCTTACGCGCAAAATGGGCTATTGGGTAGATCTAGACGATCCATACATCACTTTTGAGAATGAGTACATTGAGAGTATTTGGAATCTTTTGAAGCAATTGTATGATAAAGATTTACTGTATAAAGGCTATACCATTCAGCCTTATTCTCCAATGGCGGGTACTGGTTTAAGCTCTCATGAGTTAAGTGATCATTACCATGATGTGACCGATACCACAGTTGTTGCTCAATTCAAAGCCAAGAAAGCATCGCTTCCAGCGATGCTACAGTTCGATGACGACCTCTATTTCTTAGCTTGGACAACGACTCCTTGGACCTTGCCAAGTAATACCGCACTTACAGTAGGTCCATCCATTGATTATGCCGTTGTAAAAACAACGAATCAATATACGAATGAGCCCATTGTTGTGGTGTTGGCTGAAGCCCTTATCGAGAAACAGTTTGGAGGCAAGTACCAGCAAGTAGACGACCTCAATCAATTGCCAGAAGACTTGGGGAAGAAACTTCCATATCAGGTCTTAACTACTTTAAAAGGGAAGGACTTAGTGGGCGCTCGCTACGAGCAGCTTCTCCCTTGGGCACTTCCACACGAAAGTGCCGATCAAGCCTTTCAGGTGATTGATGGCGACTTTGTAACGACTAGTGATGGTACAGGAATTGTGCATACAGCCCCTACTTTCGGTGCCGACGATGCCCGTGTTGCTTCGCAACACGGTGTGCCTGGAATGCTCGTCCTTAACCATGAAGGAAAAGCCATTCCACTAGTGAACCTTCAAGGGAAATTTATCGACCAGATTTCCAATAAGGACTTCGCCGGGAAGTATGTCAAAAACGAATATTATCCCGCAGAGCAAGCCCCAGAGCGCTCTACAGATGTAGAAATTGCCATTCACCTAAAAACCGCTAATCGGGCGTTTAAAGTGGAGAAGTATGTTCACCCGTATCCACATTGCTGGCGAACCGATAAGCCGATCTTATACTACCCGCTTGATTCGTGGTTTATCCGTACCACAGCCGTGAAAGATAAACTCATTGAGAACAATAGAAAAATTAATTGGAAGCCGTCGAGCACGGGAACGGGTAGATTTGGCAACTGGTTAGAAAACTTAGTAGACTGGAACCTTTCTCGCTCCCGTTTTTGGGGCACTCCTTTGCCGATTTGGCGCACCGAAGATGGTAGCGAAGAAATCTGTATTGGCTCCATTGAGCAATTGCGTTCGGAAGTAGTTAAAGCCTGCGAAGCAGGCTTTATGTCGGCGCCATTAAACGACGATTTTGATTTGCATAAACCCTATGTCGATCAAGTAATACTCGCTTCGCCTTCAGGGAAGAAAATGTTTCGAGAAGCCGATCTGATTGATGTATGGTTCGATAGTGGTGCCATGCCTTACGCACAACACCATTACCCATTCGAAAACCAAGACAAGTTTGCCAGCAACTATCCGGCCGACTTTATTGCAGAAGGCGTTGACCAAACACGTGGCTGGTTCTTTACATTGCATGCCATCGCAACGATGTTATTCGATAGCGTGGCATTCAAAAATGTGATTTCCAACGGCTTAGTCCTAGATAAGAAGGGCTTGAAAATGAGTAAACGACTCGGCAATGCCGTCGATCCGTTTACGACAATCGATCAGTTTGGTGCCGATGCAACACGTTGGTACATCGTGTCCAATTCTCAGCCTTGGGACAACTTGAAATTCGACCTAGAAGGTGTAGGGGAAATTCAACGAAAATTCTTTGGAACGCTCTTCAATACGTATTCGTTCTTCGCATTGTATGCGAATATTGATGGCTTTAGTAATCAGGAACCAGAAGTGCCTGTTGCCGATCGGCCAGAGATCGATCGTTGGGTGATGTCACTCTTAAACTCCTTAGTGCAAGAAGTGACCAATCATTTCGATGACTATGAGCCTACAAAAGCTGCCCGAGCTATACAGCATTTTGTGAATGATCATTTAAGTAACTGGTATGTGCGTTTATGTCGCCGTCGTTTTTGGAAAGGGGACTATAGCAAGGATAAAATTGCCGCATACCAAACCTTATACACGTGTTTAGATGTAGTGGCGCACTTAATGGCGCCGTTGGCGCCATTCTTTGCCGATTTTCTCTATCGAAACCTCAACGAGAAGCATTTGAATGCTACTCAATCCGTGCATCTTGCCCACTTCCCTGTAGCGAATAAGTCGTTCATCGATACCGACTTAGAACAACGTATGCAATTGGCGCAAGATGCTTCCTCCTTAGTGCTTTCCCTTCGGAAACGGGAGAACTTGAAAGTGCGTCAACCACTTAGTAAAATGCTGATTCCAGTCAATTCCGAAACCAAAAAACAACAGTTAGAGCAAGTCAAAGCATTGATTCTTTCTGAAGTCAATGTCAAGGAAATGGAATTGGTTAGTGATACTTCAGGAATCGTGACCAAGAGCATTAAGCCCAATTTTAAAGTCCTTGGTAAAAAACTAGGCCCGAGAATGAAGGCTGTAGCTCAAGAATTGGCACAATTTTCTCAAGCAGATATTCAGGCCATTGAGCAAGATGGTCAGTTTGAACTACAACTCCCAGATGGGAATGTCACCCTACTCCGCGAAGAAGTAGAGATTTCCTCTAAAGATGTAGAAGGTTGGCTAGTAGCAAACAATGAAAACATTACCGTAGCGTTAGATATACACGTTTCAGAAGCATTGAAGAAAGAAGGTCACGCCCGCGAATTGGTTAATAGAATTCAGAATATTCGTAAGAATAGCGACTTTAATGTGACCGATAGAATTATAGTAAATATTCACGGTGATGATGAAATTAATGCGGCTGTAAACGAATTTAGTACTTACATTCGCAGCGAAGTTTTGGCTGATGTTCTAATGGTGAACCCAGAAAGTAATTTCGGAGAAACCATAGATGTCAACGAAATGAAAGTGAAAATACTTGTTGAAAAAGCATAAATCATGTCAGAAAAAACAAGATACTCAGAAAGCGAGCTCAACGAATTCAGAGAAGTTATCGAGAAGAAGTTGGAGCAAGCACAATTAGAACTAAAGGAAGTCCAAGATCAAATTACCCACCAAGGGAAATTCGGATCTGGCGACACCGACTATAAATTCAAAGGCTTAGATGACGGTTCAGGAACTTCTGAGCGAGAGTACTTGGCTCAAATGGCGCAACGCCAAACCAAGTTCATCGATCACCTTAGAAAAGCACTCATCCGTATCGAGAATGGCACATACGGAATTTGTAGAGAATCGGGCAAGTTAATCGCCAAGGAACGGCTGTTAGCCGTTCCACACGCCACACTCAGTATTGATGCAAAAAAAGCGCGAGACGCTAGTAAACGATAAAGTTTGAAAGTAGGTACTCGCGTAGCGTTCATAGTATTTCTAGTCCTCCTGATCGACCAAGCTGTCAAGATTTGGATTAAAACCACTTTTGAGTATGGGGAAGAAATTACCGTATTTCCATGGTTCATCATCCATTTTATTGAGAATCCTGGAATGGCTTTCGGGACCCAATTACACGATATTCCAATCTTAGGAAAAGTCCTTCAACCCGCAGTGGCTAAGCCACTACTAACCATTCTTAGAATTGTTGCGGTAGGCTTTATCATCTATGTCATTCGAGGAATGATTAGAAATGTCGCACCAAAAGGATTGTTATACAGTATGGGACTTATCCTTGCTGGAGCAATTGGAAATATTATTGACAGTACATTTTACGGATTAATTTTCAATAAGGGCCGAACAAACGATGACGCATTGTATCGTAAAGCTTATGAAGGACTTGCTGAGCCCAATTTTGAAGGCTATGCTCCTGTTTTTGGCGGTTCAGTAGTAGATATGCTGCACTTCCCACTATTTACAACAACTTGGCCTGAATGGGTGCCAAAAGTGGGTGGGCAAACCTTTACCTTTTTTAGTCCAGTCTTTAACATTGCCGATGCATCTATAACCATTGGCGTTTTCCTTATCCTCATTTTTCAACGAGCTTATTTCAAAAAGAAAACCGCATAGGTTTATATGTGGATATTTAAGTCTAAGCTACTCTGTAGCTTAGCGTCACTTTAAAAATCAATTTAATTATGAAACACTTATTTTTCAGCGCATTGTGTTTAGCATTATTTTCATTTGCTCAAGCACAAGAAGAAACCGAAGAAATTAATACCGATTGGGCTACTGGTGGAGAAGCTAACTTAAGCTTTTCAAGCACTGGTTTCGGAGACTACTACGCAGGTGGTGGTTTAGACAATACCACTATCGGAAGTATCTTAAACGTATTCGGAAACAAAAATTACGAAGGTGGTGCCAGTTGGGACAACAACTTTAGATTAGACTATGGTTTAGCTAAAGTAGAAAACACGAACGACGAGGAATTTACAAAAGCGTCGGATGTACTTGATTTTATCTCTAAGTACAGTACACCTATTGGCGACAGTAAAGTATGGAACTACTCTGCTGCTTTCAATTTGCTTTCTCAGTTAACCAACACAAGAACAGCATTTGACAACGACAATGGTGTATTTACTCAACTTCAAGGAGTAAACACAGATGCCATGGGTGTTGCTGGACAGTTTGGGACCAACCAATCTTCTTTCCTTTCTCCTGCGGATTTAACATTAGGTCTTGGTTTCGACTATAAGCCAAATGATAACTTCTCTGCATTCATTAGCCCGCTTTCAGGAAAATTAAGAGTGGTAAACGATGACTTAATTGCACAATCTGGAGTATTCGGAAATGAAGTTATCGCAGATCCAATTACTGGAGCTATTACCAGCTTTGAAAATACACGAAGAGAGTATGGTGCAAGTGCATTGGCCAACTTTAACCGCAATTTCTTAGAAAATGATATGTTAGGCTTTACTACTGGACTTAAATTGTTCTCCAACTACGACGAAGATCCACAGAATGTAGATGTGAACTGGAATACACTTACTACATTGAATCCTTGGAAATTCATCACTTTAAGCTATTCTACAGATCTTGCTTATGATGATAACAAGCAGTTTACAGCATTTGCAAATGGTGAGGCTTTAGACAATGGCCGAACAAGCACTGTTGACGTACAGTTTAGAAATGTTTTAGGTATCGGACTTACCCATAAGTTCGGTGCTGCTAAAGAATAACTTTAGCCTTAAAAAAGAAGAAAACTTCCACTTCGATATCGGAGTGGAAGTTTTTGTTTTTCAGGCATTTCTTCATCAAAAACATTTGTTTCTAAAGAAAAAATGTCTAACCTTTATGGGACGGGGGTATTCAGATTTAACCATTGTTTGCAGTAATAGACATAGAAACCACAGGCGGAAGCCCCCGCACAGGCCGTATTATCGAAGTGGCTATCGTGGTTCATAATGGCAAACGCGTTATTGAAGAATACTCTTCTCTTGTCAATCCAGAAACTCCTATTGATTCTTTTGTTGCTGCCTTAAC
>JAHQVX010000135.1 GCA_019634125.1 Saprospiraceae bacterium | reverse complement strand
GGTTACTCGGAGTAGAAATTGCTAAAAAACTGATTGGAGTGAAGCAATCCACTGGAGATCTCTTCACACTGCCAATTATCCTTGGGATGATCATAGGCCGAATCGGCTGTTTCCTTTCTGGGGTCTCCGAACCCACCTTCGGAATTGAAACCACACTTCCCTGGGGAATGGACTTAGGCGATGGTTTACTCCGCCACCCTACTTCCTTGTATGAAATCTTTTTCCTGGCGACTTTAGGCCTACTCATTCATCGCTCCAGCCAGATTTTCCCTAGAGCGGGTGATGCCTTCAAGACCTTTTTAATTGCCTATTTGATCTTTAGATTCTTTATTGATTTCATTAAGCCTACCGAAGCATTAGCCCTTGGTTTAACTTCAATTCAACTCACCTGTTTAGCAGGAATTATCTACTATTCCAAAAGTATTTTCAGGATGAGCCGTGAGTTATTTCAGAAAAAAGACATATCTTAATTCAAGTAAAGAATATGTAATTCACCAACGAATTGCATCTTACTTCTAGTCATGCATAAATCCAAAAATTACACGTATTACGACTACACGAAAAGCCTGTGTGCCAAGTGTTTAAAAACCGTAGATACAAAAATTGTCTTCGAGAACGATCATGTGTACATGCATAAATTTTGCAAGGAGCATGGTTTCCAAAAGTCGTTAATTGCCACAGATATTGAGTACTACAAACAGATTCGCAATTACAACAAAGCCAGCGAGTACCCGTTGCACAATCATACGGAAACACTTCATGGTTGTCCGTTAGATTGTGGCTTATGCCCAGATCACGAGCAGCATTCCTGTTTAACGATTATAGAAGTAACGGATCGATGTAATTTGTCTTGTCCAACGTGCTATGCGAATTCTGCACCTGGCTATGGCCGACATAGAACCTTGGAAGAAATTGAGGAAATGTTCGACATTATTGTGGCCAGTGAAGGCGAACCTGATGTGATTCAAATTAGCGGTGGAGAGCCTACTATTCACCCGCAGTTTTGGGACATTATGGATATGGCCAAGACCAAGCCTGTAAAGCATTTAATGTTGAATACCAATGGTATTCGAATTGCCAAAGACCGTGCATTTACAGAACGACTGGCCAGCTATATGCCTGATTTTGAAGTTTACTTACAATTCGATTCCTTAGAACGCCAGCCCATTGAAGTATTGAGAGGGGCTGATTTGTTAGAGACCCGCTTCAAAGCCCTTGAGCATTTGAATGAATTCAACCTATCTACCACGTTAGTGGTGACGTTAGCGAAAGGGTTAAACGATGGCGAAATGGGCAAAATCATAGATTTTGCCCTAAGCCAGAAATGCGTTCGGGGCGTAACCTTCCAACCCACTCAAGTCGCTGGCCGTACCGAGAATTTCAATCCTGAAACCGACCGACTCACCCTCACGGAAGTGCGGACTAAAATCTTAGAACAAAGTCCAGTCTTCCAACCCGCAGACATCATCCCTGTACCGTGTAATCCGGACGCGATTGCTATGGCTTATGCCCTCAAAGTAGGCGGTGAAGTATTTCCACTTACCCACTTAATTAACCCGGAAGACTTACTCAACAACAGCAAGAATACCATCGTGTATGAACAAGATGAAGTGCTTAGAGATCGTATGCTGGAGATTTTCAGTACGGGCAACTCTGTAGACGCCTTGCAGGAAGAATTTCATCACTTGTTATGTTGCTTACCCAATATCGTTGCACCGGAATTGAGCTACAATAACTTGTTCCGCATCATCATCATGAATTTTGTAGATGCCTATGACTTCGATGTACGTTCCATTAAGAAATCATGTGTCCATATTGTGCATAAAGATGGCCGAGTTATTCCATTTGAAACGATGAACTTATTTTACCGCGATGAACTGGAAACGTATACCAATCAACTGAAACAAGAAGCGGCCAGTTTGATGACTCCCCAAAAAGATTAATATGAAGAAGCTCAGCACAACCAATAAGATTTTATTGTTGAACGGAGCAATTATGTTGCTCTATACTTTGCTCACTGTACTCTTCGATGGGGCTTATTGGGCATTTGCGGTATTCTTACTTAGTTTGGCTCATGCCATCATCGCATTTGTCGTTGGACTAATACTACTAGCCACTCACCGAAAAACCTCTGGCTTGGCATTTTTACTATCCAGTTTAATTGTTCCGTTAATAGGGCTTTCTATGTGCTTAGGTGGATTAGGTTCCTACAATTGAACGAATACAGCACTGATCATGGACCAAAACCAACAAATAATAACGCGGGTATTAAAAAACCATTTAATTAGTTTTTTGGTTTATGCTGGACTCACATTTGTAGGCATGCTTTTTTTCGGCAACCAAGCTTTTGTTCTATTAGGGATTTTATTTCTATTACATGTGGTTTTTTGTTTGCTGATGGCCGTTGTTTCGTTGATTCGAAAAAAGCCTATTGAGGCTTTGGCCGATCTGTTAAGTGCATTGGTGATTTTATTGATTGGATTTTCTACGTGCTACGGCATTGGAAGTATTTTATAAACTTGAAGGATGAAGAAGCCCGAACGTATCCTTTATATCAACCTCTTGATTTTTGCGGTATACACACTTATTTACTATTTGACTACGCATCTACCCAATGCTGATACTGGACAAGGTTATGAGCTTTTAATTCTTGGTTTTCTCGTGCTCTTACATTTTGGCCTGTTACTTCTTGTTTGTTTACTTTCTTTCCTTACGGGACAACAAAAAGCTGCTCAATGGTGGGCCTTGACGTCTCTTATCATATTACTAGTCGGATTTTCTGCCTGTTCCGCATTAGGTGGTTAAGTGAAGCGTGAGTTTTATCTATAATCAATAGTTTCTTACTAGTTTTTCTCGTTCTATCTTTGCGCGATGGCTGAAAAAGCACGAAAACGCTTTCAGAAAGGCGACTGGAAAAAACTTACGGGCGTATTCCGATATGTATTGCCGTATCAAGCCAAATTCTGGTTGGCCTTTATCTTACTTATACTCACTACTTTAAGCTCGTTGGCTTTACCGTACATGTTGAAGGAAGTCATCGGGGTTTTCGATGGGAATGCGCAATTCTTTACTACGAAGGAACAGGTCTTAACCTTTTTCGGCATTTTACTAATCGCTCAGGCCGTCTTTTCTTACATTCGAACCATTCTCACCACGCAAGTCACTGAAAATACCATTGGGGATGTACGCAGCGATTTATACAAAACCTTAATCACCGCTCCGATCAGCTTATTTGACCAATCGAGGGTTGGTGAACTGACATCGAGAATTGCCAGCGATGTAACCACCTTACAACAAACGGTTTCGTTCACGTTGTTTCAGTTTATTCGGCAAGTTATAGTTATCGTTGGTGGTATTACCATCATTAGTATTGAAAATCCGCAGTTAGCAGTAAGTGTGTTGATTAGCTTACCCGTAGTGGTTTTAGCTGGTGTGTTTTTTGGTCGGTTCATTCGAAAACTGGCCCGACAGCGTCAAGATCGGTTAGCCGAAAGCAATGTCATCTTAGATGAAACCTTTCAAGCTGCTAGATCTGTGAAAGCGTATTCGAATGAAGATTTTGAGTTTAAACGCTACACCGATAAAGTGGCGGAAGTGATTCAGTTATCGATCAAAAATGCGCAGTACCGTGGATTGTTCTTCGGTTTTATTGGTTTGGCCTTTAGCAGTGTTTTGTTCTTCTTGACCTGGCGTTTAGCCACCTTATTACAAGCTGGAGCGTTGAATTCTGGGGACATTGTGTTATTTGTGGGTTATGCGGCCTTTATTGGCGGTTCTATTGCCGGCTTCGCAAATACGATTACAGACTTGATAAAAACCGTTGGGGCTACGGAACGGATTGAGGAATTGCTGGCTAAGCCTCGTGAAAAGGAATTGGCGATGCCGAATGGCGAGCCGGTCTTGGAAACAGGAAACATCCGCTTCGCGGATGTTTCGTTCGCTTATCCTTCTCGGCCGGATCAAACCGTCCTCAAAAATGTAAGCTTCAACATCGAACAAGGCCAGAAAGTAGCCCTCGTTGGTCCATCTGGCTCGGGGAAATCCACCATTGCGCAGTTAATGCTTCGCTTTTACCAGCCAGACACAGGACACGTTTTGCTCAACGAGCAAAACGCCGAACACTTCGACCTGACCCAGTACCGAAAAAACATCGGATTTGTGCCACAGGAAATCCTACTTTTTGGCGGCTCTATTCGGGATAATATCGCCTATGGTAACTTGGAAGCTACCGAAGATCAAATCATTCAAGCCGCCCAACAAGCCAACGCCTGGGAATTTATCCAAAGCTTCGACGAAGGCCTCGATACCTTTGTAGGAGAACGTGGAGTACAACTCAGTGGCGGCCAGAAACAACGTGTAGCAATTGCCAGAGCCTTACTTAAAAACCCGCCTATCCTCATTCTAGATGAAGCGACTTCAGCCCTCGATGCGGAAAGCGAACACCTCGTGCAAGAAGCCTTGGAAGTACTCATGGAAAATCGAACCACACTCATTATCGCCCATCGATTATCTACGGTACGCAAAGCCGATAAAATCCTCGTCCTCGAACACGGCAAAATTGTGGAACAAGGCAACCACGACCAACTCTTGCAACAAGCTGGTGTATATGGGAATTTAGTGAGTTTGCAATTGAGGTAACTCCTTTTCTTCCTAACTTCGGAGAAACGCAACAAATGAAAGTCCGTTACCTATTGATGGCTAGCCTATTGGTTTTCGCCTGCCAACCCAAAGAAAAACCCACCGTCACAGAAGAAGACCCTATAATAGATTCAATGCTCAAAGAAAAGCCCATCATTCCTCTAGAACCAGAAGAAGAAGTAGAAGACGTACTAAAATTCATGCCGCCTATCGAAGCCCAAAGCTATTTTGGTTTTGAAATTGGACAAGCTATTTCAGAACGCCCCGAAGACTTGGTCGCTGGAGCGCTAAGTACTGGCGAGGGCACTTTCGAAGTTCAATACATGCGCTATCAAAACGATACCCTAGGATATGTATTTGCTCCAGCTGATACCATAGAAAGCATCCATATTTGGGATGAGCGTGGAGCGACCTTACAAGGTATTCGTCCTGGAACAACATTTGCCGAACTTAAGACTTTCCTACCCCAGTTTGAAGTCCATGGTTCAGAAGTGGAAGCTCGCGTCCATGTTTTCTTTGAAGCCCACCGCTACCGACTCAATTATAACCACTCCGATTACAACTTAGATTCTAACGACATTCCTGATGATGTGGAAGTCATGGAAGTCATCATTACTCCTTCTCACCCATAAAATGTCATCTCAATACGATGATAGGAATATACTGGAACTTCATCGTATTTTGTTGAATGACAACTGTTAACTTCAACACCATTAAACTAAGCTGTAAATGCCATCTCTTTTAAAATTATATCTATTCGCTTTCCTGCTGATTTATAGTGTTGTTGCTTGTAAAAAAAGCGAAAAACAATCAGAGAGCATGGAAATTCAACTGCCACAGAATGATGCCGCTGTTCTATCGGATTTATTCGGAAGTTTTAATCAAGTAGACACACACTATGACGACCAGTTTTTTTATATAGAATCGAACGGCCTTCCAGCGCATCTCATGATGATTGGCATTACAAATTGGCAACAACAAGTACCCATTCAACAGGACTATTCGGGTAAAAATAGTTGGGCCATTCCACTACACCCAGAAATCGCTGAACAGCCTTTGAGTACCAAAGAGAACTTCATGAAGGGAGCTATAGCTATTGCAGTAAACGGAATTCCAATTTTTAATCCGCTCAATAACCGAGGAGAAGATGCAAAAGCTATTGGTGAATTAGATCAATGGGGCGGGCACTGTGGGAGAGCCGATGATTATCATTATCACTTACCTCCTACACATTTACAAGAAATTGTTGGAGACAACCACCCAATTGCTTATGCTTTAGATGGTTTTCCTGTTTATGGAGAAACCACTGAGGAATTGGATGAATGTCTTGGTAGATTTACGACTCGTAACACCTACCAATATCATGCAGTACCTGAATATCCTTATTTAATTGCTGCAATGAAAGGTAAAGTAAAACTCAATCCTAGGACTAAGGCCCCCGAAAATGAAATCAGTCCTCAAGCGAAAACAACACCAATTCGTAAAGATTTACGCCCACTACCAGGAGCAGAAATTATCGATTTTAAAAGGATTTCAGAGCATCAGTTTGAGCTCACTTATCGTCTGAGTCAACAAGAACACGTTATTCAATACAAATTGAGCGACAATGGGACCTATGACTTTGACTTTATTCATCCAGATGGGAGTCGCGAAACGGCTAGCTATCCAATTCAATGAACTAGCAAAAACAGTACATGAATCATTTTAGTCGTTTTATATCCTTTATTTGTTTGTTTGCTATTCTACACTGCACGACAAAAAACGAAACGCCTACCCCAACAATCACGGAAGTAGCCCCTTGGTGCATACTCGGTTTTGATGCCTTAGATCGGACACCAGAAGAACGCATAGACATGTTAAAAACAATGGGCTTTAAGGAATATGGCTATAACAGAGGAAATGGGAATTTCTTAACCATGAAAGAGGAATTTCAATTAGCCCAAAACAACGACATCAATATAAATTCCATCTTCCTCTGGTTAAATGCGAAACGAGATAGTTTAGGGAAATTTAGCCCGTCGAACCAACTTATGCTGGACAACTTAAAAGCAATCGACCAAAAGCCCACTATTTGGGTCAGTTTCAGCGACAATTTCTTTGAGGATCTAAGCCAAGAAGCCTCGGTACAACGGGCAGTTGATATGCTTCAATTTGTGAAGCAAACAGCCGACGAAGTCGGCTGTCCACTCGCACTCTACAATCACCATGGCTGGTTTGGAAACCCACACCATCAAGTCGAAATTCTCGAACAACTCAACATGGACGACCTCACCATGGTTTATAATTTTCATCATGCCCACGACTATATCGATGAGTTCCCAGAAGTGGCCAAAAAAATCATACCCTATCTTTCGCATGTTACGCTCAATGGAATGAGAAAAGACGGCCCGCAAATCTATCCACTTGGACAAGGCGAACACGAGCTAGACATGATCAAAGCCTTACTAGATGCTGGCTATGAAGGTACTTGGGGGATTCTCGGACATGTAAAAACCGAAGATGTTCAACTCATCCTCCAAGAAAACATGATCGGTTTAGATAGTTTGAACCATCAGCTCCTTAAGGCTATTTAATAATTTAAAAAGCTGAAATACTGTACTCGTATACTTCCATCTTTAAGCTATAGCTCATCGTGGAAGGCTGACGATACCACGAGGCATAAGGTTTTGTTGCGTTTAGTCTAATTAGAGCCACTAAGATGGATGGATGTGGTACTCTAAATTGAAGCCCCTCTAATTCTACGGTACTGTAAGAATTCAAGGCGTTTTCTTTCGTTTCAATTACGTTTCCATTCATCGATAAAAACCAAGAAGCGGGCGGTTGCTTTCTCCAGCAAAATAAATGGATCATTAAACGGGCTGATTGCTTTGCTGCAGTTTTATGGAAATTTTGGGGATAAAGCCGGTAGCCCAAGTCTTTGAAAATTTCAAGCACTTTCTGCTCGTCATTATCTAAGTATGACAGCTCGAGTAATCTATGATGTTTAGAGAGTTGACCATAGAGACCGTCTTTGGCAAAATCACCAGAAACGACTATTGGAAGCTGTTTGTGGTCGAATGCTTCGAACAGGATAGCCAGTTCCTGTATGAGAGCCTTTTTATGCCGGTTAACATACCATTTCTGACCACATAAAAAGTGGCGGTATGCCGTTCTAAAAAAGGCCTTGATCGACGCAATGGTTCGAATCAATTCAAAAGCTATATCTATTAACTTGTTCACCATTTATGCACTAGAAGGATTTGCTAACTGGATAGTATAAGATTCCAACCTTTGCGACTTCCGAAAGGAAAAACTAGGTCTTGTAGGCAGTTGGTTTACAAATTCTTTACTAGCAGCGCAGGTAATGAACGGCAGAATAGCCTTTAACTGTTCGTTTGAAGGTATTTCAAACTCCAAGCCGTTTAATTGAACCCATTGTTTGCCCTGGAACACTTCCAAAGGGACCCTACATAATTGTGTGGGTGAAGCAAATTCGGCGGTACCAGGTATTGAAGTACGCCATTGAAATATATCCACTTTTAATAGCCCCCTTTTCCGAGCTTCGGTAACATGAAAAGATTTTTCATACAAATGAAAGCCCATTTGTTCAAACGCTTTGTAGATATCGAATACATCTATGGAAAGGCAACAAATATCCAAATCGCCATGTGTTTTTGTGAGTTGTCCCCGAACTCCGTCATAAGCGAATCCCCCTGCAATCGTAGCAGGTAGGTTAAACTTTTGGATAATCGAAGTGACTTCCTGTAAAGTTTTCAGTCCTAGCCACTCTTTATAAGCTTTGTGGAGGGAAGGAGCACGTCGGCTTGTTCTGTTAGATGGGTAACCCATGGATAAACTAAGCCCAACCAACCGAAGGTTGGTTGGGCTCTTGGCAAATTGACAATGATTACAGCTTCATAAATGAAACCGACTCAATCAAAGTACCATTGGAGATGTGCAAATAATAAACTCCTGAACGTAAACCACTTACATCTAAGTTCAGCTGCCCATTAGCAATCGTGCTCGCATCAACTTCACGAACTACATTACCAAATGTGTCTACTATCTTTACGTCTACCACCTTTATGCTTGATTTTATATTTTTTACTGCTAGTCGACTTCGCACTGGGTTGGGATACACGCCTAAAGGTGCCGCTTCTACTTCTTCTAAACTATTTTCTTGTTTTCCGACCAAGCCCGAGCAAAGAAATCCTATAGCCTCCGCCGATACACAAAAAGCACCATTATTCCTGACCGTTATTGGTCGGCCTGAAGTGACATGACTACACACAAAAGGCGAAGCACAGTTCGACAAATTAGTATTATTTATAATAACAAGTTCGTCTACTACTAGTTGAGAATTTAAATTAGAAGTTGACGTTAAAGCCTCTAACTTATTTAGTTGTAGAAGCCCCGTACTCTCTAAATTAGCAATACCACTAATGTCAACCAGTTGAGGCATTCTATTTAAGCCCACAAAGTCGGTTACAGATGTAATATTCTCTAACCCATTTAACGATGTTAATGCCCCTAGTTTAAAGAAGGCTAAATGCCCATCAATCGATTCCAAAAAGCTCAATGGCGTTAAATCAACAATGCTTCCAGAAATCGCATTGTCCTCAGTAAGGAACAACCCAACAGGCAAGTTGGTACAATTCGGGAAAGCAGCAGCAAAAGCTTCAATATCTGCTTGACTTCGAAGAATAACATCTTCGGTCGGACATACATCTTCTGCTGGGTTACAAATTTGCTCGATCTCGAAAGTAGAACTACAGCCTTCCAAATTGTTTAAAATACGTGCTGGCTTGCCCATTGCTAATACCGCACACACTGCATCTATGGAACAATTACTCAAATTAGGATTGTTGATAAGCACTAATTCGTTCTCAATCGTTTGTAACGAAACGAGCCCATCTAAGGCAGTTAATGAACCGAGCTTATTCACTTGAAGAAGGCCTGTGCTTTGGAGGCCAGACAATCCATCAAGATCTTCTAAACTCAACATATTATTCAACCCAACAAAGTCCGTTACTGATGTTATGTTCTCTAAACCAGTTAAAGAAGTGAGGTCCCGGACCTTGAAAAAGGCCAGGTGCCCATCTATACTTTCAATAAAACTCAATGCAGATAAATCGACAATATCACCTCTTGTAGATTCGTCTTCAGTAATAAATATTCCGACCGGAATATTGGTACAATTCGGGAATTGCGCAGCAAACGCTTCAATATCTGCTTGCGAGCGCAGTACTACATCTTCTGATGGACAGTCCTCCCCGGCATCTAACTCAGGTTGAATCGCAAATCC
>JAHQVX010000134.1 GCA_019634125.1 Saprospiraceae bacterium | reverse complement strand
CATAACTAGAATCTGTTCGTGCTACTTCCTCAAAAGTCAAATCCATTGAGCGTTTAACCAGAGCAGACCAAGTAGTATTTTTTGCTTTCTTATGTGAAAAGTCGGCACTCTTTAATGGGCTATTATAGATAGCAATGATTTCATTTACTCCTTGCTGCACTAATATTTGAATTGGTTGATTCTCTCGGATTCCTCCATCGTAGAACACCTCTTCAACTTCGTTTTTTCCACGTTTAAATTTGATTTTCTTTGGCTCAAAAATTCCTGGAAAAGCTCCAGAGGTTAAGGCGGCTTCAATGAGTGTATTTTTCAAATTTATTGGAGATGCTTTCACTTGGCCAATAGATTTGATCGGATGAACAGTCAATTGACTCCAATCATGTCCTTCACTTTCATCCTTAACTTCTGGATACAACAAGAAACCATTCTCATTGATATAGCCAACAACACCAGTATCTGCACTAACCACAGCTAGTCGTAAAGTCACACCGCTTTCTTTTAAACGTTGGATGTTAAACGTAGCTTTCAAGCGAGCTCGAACAGGATTCAAGCGAGCAAGGCTACCCTTTACCTTCAACAAATCTTGAACTGCTTCTTTTACTTCATCTGTATTTAAATACAAACCAAGTCCTGCTCCTATCAGGCCATAAGGACCACCAGCTACTAAGCCTGCCAAAGTAAGTCCAATAGTTTTAGCATCAACAACAAACTCATCTATAACTAACTCTTCAAAATCACGTTCAGAGCTACGACCTTCCAAAAAACCCATTATTGGTTCTTCTAAAATTGGCGTGCGTTGTATTATTCGCTTAACCTCTGGCTTAAGGTCAAACATTTGTCTACTCTCCATCAATCTGAAGTACTCATTTCGAGCTTTTTGGGCAGACACACTTCCTTGTAATTCTGCCACGAGAAGCGAGGTTAAAGATCCTGTAGATGCAGAAGCAATATGGCCTACCTTTTCAGGGGTAATGAATCCTGCATCTGCTAATAATGATAATGCACCAACTGTAAACGCTCCTTTTACTCCGCCTCCTTGCAATGCTAGACCCATTTTTTTATCGCTCGCTTGTTTCCATAGCATTGGGAAGTCCATATCAAACTCTACAGGTCTAATCTTAATAGGCTGGCCTCCTTCTTCAACAACTTGGGTATCTCTTCGAATTAGATCTCGATCTATTCCTCTAAGAAAAATTGCTCCTTCATCGTCCACTTTGAGTTGTTCAACGATGCCTTCTCCAAATTTCTCTAACTGAGTGATGAAGAATTGTCCTATTTCTTGTGGAGCGTCACTGTTATCAAAAAGAGAAATGGTTTGGTGAACTGAAATTTCTCCATGTGTGACGTGTCCAACTGCAGCCACTCCTTTTCCAGTGACCGAAATTGACTCCTTTACTACAAACCTAAAGGCATTCATATGTACTGTGTTTTGGGTGTTATAAATATACTATTCCTCTGGGGGGTCTGTATCGTTGAAAACAGCTTTTTAGTGGATTTCAAAAAAGTTGCACCCGCTAATCTATCTTTGCACCATGCAAAACAAAGCAGTGCTTTTAGTGAATCTGGGTTCCCCAGATTCAACCGATCCTAAAGACTTAAAAACCTACCTTGGTGAATTCTTAATGGATGAATACGTAGTAGATATTCCGCGTCCATTCCGTGATTTGCTAGTGAAGGGCATTATTCTCAATACGCGCCCAAAGAAATCGGCAGAGGCTTATGCGCGGATCTGGTGGGATGAGGGCTCACCCCTCATCATTTTAAGTCAACAAGTTCAAGAAAAACTCCAGGCCAAACTCGATGTTCCAGTAGGGCTGGGCATGCGTTACGGCAACCCGTCTATCGAGCACAGCATCAAGGAACTTCTGAAAGAAGTTCCCAACTTAGAAGAACTCTTCGTAATTCCGCTGTATCCGCAATATGCAGAAGCAACAACACGAACGGTTATGGAGAAAACCCTAAACGTGGCCAAAGCCAACAATTGGGCGTTCAACATCACCTTTCAAGAACCTTTCTACGATGAAGAAACCTATCTAAACGCCTTAGCCAACAGCATTAAACCCTACCTCAACGATTGGGATTATTTCTTGTTCAGCTATCATGGTGTGCCCGTGAACCATGTGAAGAAAACCGACCCAACAAAAAAACATTGCCAGCGCGTAGAAGATTGTTGCAATAAGCACAACGAATCGGCTCAAAAACTTTGCTACCGCCACCATTGCGTAGTAACCACCAATAAAGTCGTAGAACAATTAGGCTTAAGCAAAGACCAACACAGTATTAGCTTCCAATCTCGACTCGGCCCCACAAAATGGTTAATGCCGTATACCGACAAAGAGATTGAGCGACTCGCACACGAGGGCGTTAAAAAACTTGCCATTATCTCTCCAGCCTTCGTAAGCGATTGCCTGGAAACGCTGGAAGAATTGGGCTTAGAGGGTAAAGAAGAATTCCTAGAAGCTGGCGGAGAAGACTTCATCCAAATCCCATGTCTCAACACTAACGATGAGTGGGTGGATACTTTAGTGCAATATTGTAATACGTTTTTAAATAAATTTGAGCCTGTTCAGGAAATTTAGTTTGTGGAAGAGGCTCGTTCTATTGTAATTATCGGTGGCGGTGTCACCGGTCTATCGCTTGGCGCTTATATGAAAGACGCCGGTTTTAACTGTATTATTCTCGAGAAAGGAAAGCGCCCTGGTGGTGTCATCCAATCCGTTGAAGAGAATGGATATATTTTCGATGTTGGTGCCAACAGTACAAGCTCCAACCTAGCTTTCGAGCAAATGGTAGATATTCTAGGCTTACGAGATGAAGTCATCGCGCCTACGGAAAACTTCAAGAAACGCTACATCCTAAAAAAGAAAAAGCTTAAACACTTAAACCCGAAACCCAGCGCCTTTATGACTTCTTCGTTGTTAAGTGGTGCCGGAAAAAAAGGCATTTTGACCGAACGGTTTAAAACAGCATCTACTACCATGGATGATGAAAGTGTGGGCACCTTCTTCGAGCGCCGCTTTGGAAAGGAAATCGTAGACTACATCATTAACCCAGTCCTCGCTGGTATTTATGCGGGGGATCCTTATAAGCTAGGCATGCAATCGGTAATGCCTAAAATCGCTGAACTCGAAGCCCGTTATGGCTCTCTAACCAAAGCTATTAAGAAGGAAAAAGACTTTATGCCAAAGCGCGAAATTCGAAGCTTTAAGAAAGGCATGTCTACTTTCATCGATGGCCTGGTGGATTACATTGGTGCAGATGATATATTATCCGATACTGAAGTAAAGAAAGTCGTACACAATGAAGATGGTACGTTTTCACTCGGCTTGCTGCAAGAAGGTTACTCGTTAGAAATTGCTGCAGACGTGGTTGTTTTTGCCACACCTGCCTATACAACTGCAGAGTTTATTCGCCCCATCAACAACGATATGGCAGATTTACTCGCCCGGGTGTATTATCCAAAAATGATGGTCTTACAACTGGGATTCGACGCGAAATCGATCAAACAGAAGTTAGATAGTTTTGGCTTCTTAGTTCCGGAAGTGGAGAAGAAAGCCTTTCTCGGCGCGATTTGGAATTCAGCACTTTTCCCAAATCGAGCCCCAGAAGGGAAAAAAGCATTCACCCTCTTTATCGGTGGCGTGCGTAATGAAGATCAAGTGACTGCGGAGAACATAGAGCGCCTAAAATCAACAGCCATCGATGAATTTATGGAAATCATGGGTATTAAAGACGTACCTGAATATGTGAATCACTACATCTGGGACAAAGCCATTCCTCAAATGGATGTCGGCCATCAAAGTTTAGTGGAAAGCATTGGTATGTTTGAAGGCAATATCAAGAACTTGCATATTATTGGAAATTATAGAAGTGGCTTATCGGTAGCCGATTGTGTGTTGGGCGCGAAGCAAGCACATGGCCGATTAATTAAAGATTACTCTAGACAAAGTTTTTGGGCAGCAAAGGATGCAGAATAATTGTGATTGAGATAAGAATAGTAACTTAAACTATTCACATCACTCTTAAACCTTCTTATGCAATTTTCGAAAACAACCGATCCAAAAAAGATTGGCACGTACATCTCCGTTGAATTATACCACTGTTTAAAGCAGAACTATCAGGAAAACTTTCCAACCCTGCTTGAGCAGGTATTTATCCAAAAAGCACTGATCACTGATCTATTGGAAAAATCTGATGAGATCACAGGTATTCGCTTTATGTATGGTTTAAAAGATCTGAAAAATCCGAACTCCTTGACGGTCTTTCTAATTCCTTGCACCAGCTTAACGAGTCAATTTTTTCAAACTCAGGCTTTGTTGTCGCAATATGGTTACTTTGATCAATCAGGCAACAAACACACTTTACCCGCATTGGCTGAAATGTTGCATCAGTACGTAAAATATATAGACCAATTTGATGGGAGTTTGCCCTACCGTGAAATCATACGAGGTAATTATTATGGTAAGGATGCTTTGAATGATTTGTTAAGCCAAGAAGATTGTAGTGGGCTGATTTTCCATTTTGGAGCAGAAGGTCAAAAGATCGCCCCTATCCTGCAACCTATACAGGGTAAAGAAGAGTTGGATATCTATATGGACTATTCCTCACTCTGCCCACCTTTCTGTAATGACCCAATTCTTAAACAGTCTACTGAACTCATGGATCGCGGATTACCATGTCCTTTTTGGTGTCCTGATTGGTCTTTTGATTCAGACGAACAGGTCCAAGGACGCTCTATTCAGCATTTTTTGAGTTCATTTAAGGCATTTAGAGACGCTGATCTTTTAAACTATAACGGAGGAGGAATCGTATACGAAATGTATTATTTTATCACTCCAATTATTGTGAAACTCCAATCATCCCTACCAAGTGCTGAAGGGTTGGAAGAACTTTACAGCAACTATGCCATACCATTCCAAGAGTTAATACGTACACATAAGAAGCAAGAGGCGGTAGAATTATTGCGCAGCTTATTAGATCAATTCGTTCTAGATTATCATGCGGCTTATTTAGAGTAGTGTATAGAAAAGACGTACGAATGGGAACCTATTGAGTTTTCTCTTTTATCTTCGATCCGTAAAAATCATCTATGTACAAGTTTATTAAAGAAGCCCACTCGGGCTGGGCCTATTTAACCTTACTGGCATTAGTCATCGCCGTTGTTTATTTTTTATTGAAGTTGGTTTCGAAAAAAGGACTCGGACCGGGAGACAAAAAATTTGCTTTAGCTGCTTTAATTACCACGCATATTCAGTTCTTATTGGGATTGATTTTATTGTTTGTATCGCCTCAGGTGAAACAAGCATTTAGTGATTTCAGTGCAACGACAAGTGATGAAAACGGGCTTCGTTTATTGGCGCTTGAGCATCCGGTGGCTATGTTAATTGCTGTCGTATTCATCACTATTGCCTACAGCAAGATCAAAAAAGCCATTGCCTCCGGCAATGGCATAACCACGAGCTCGTTTATTTTACTGCTGCTCGGCTTCCTAGCCGTCCTCAGCCGAGTTCCATGGTCGACCTGGTTGGGCTAAATGAGTACATTCCACACTATCGGGCTAATGAGCGGCACGTCTATGGACGGCGTGGATATTGCCCTTTGTCGGTTTACCGTAAATAATAACCAATGGGATTGGGAAATCCTTGCGGCAGACTGCGTGGACTATCCCGAAGTTTGGCAGACCCGGTTGATTCATTTGCCCGACCAAAATGCGGAAACCTTCGCCAAAACGGATATTTACTACGGACATTTTCTGGGAAAGCTTGTGCGTGAATTTTTGTCCAAAAATTCACCCCACCCCCCTGTTGATCTTGTAAGTAGTCATGGTCAGACCGTCTTCCACAATCCCGTCAAAGGCTATACCGTCCAAATTGGCTCCGGTGCCGGAATTGCAGCAGAATGTGGCTTACCGGTGGTTTGCGACCTCCGCAGTATGGATATGGCCTATGGTGGGCAAGGTGCGCCCATTGTTCCAATGGGCGAAAAGCATTTATTTCCACAGTATTCGGCCTTTCTAAATCTGGGGGGAATTGCCAATATTCAACTGCACGCCGATCACCAAGTCCTGGGCTGGGATGTTGGCGGAGCCAACATTCTCCTCGACACCCTCGTAGGGGAACGCAACCTAGCCTACGATGAAGATGGTCGGCTCGCCCGCGCGGGAATTATAGATCAAGCGCTGTTGCAACAACTCAATAGCCACGACTATTTCCAGCAAAAGCTTCCAAAATCCCTAGATGCACAGTGGGTGATCAATCAATTCTTACCACGTATTGATACCAGTAAGTTAAGCTTAGAAGATAAATTAGCTACTGTTGTAGAACACCATGCACAAATCATTGGAAAAGCACTTAATGAGCACAACGTAAAGGAAATTTATGTGACAGGTGGGGGAGCATTAAATGGCTTTTTTATGGAACGGATTCAAGCCAATAACTCAGCCAAAATCGTCATTCCAGAAGCTGATATTGTGACATTTAAAGAAGCCATCATCATGGCCTTCTTAGGCCTTTTACGCTGGCAAAGCCAGCCCAACGTACTCTCCTCGGTAACCGGAGCCTCGAAAAACTCCAT
>JAHQVX010000133.1 GCA_019634125.1 Saprospiraceae bacterium | reverse complement strand
CAACGTACAAGGTGATCGAAGTGTGGGGATTATGCACTTTGTAAACAAAGCACTAAATGAGCGAATAGAAAAGCATTTGGGATTCGTTCCTCCATTCAAAGAAGGCTATGATACCGTTGGAGCTATGAAAGCGATGCACGATGGAAAAGCAAAAGTGTTCGTATGCTTGGGAGGAAATTTTTTAATGGCAGCGTCCGATACCGAATACACTGCAAAAGGAATACAGCATTGTGACCTTAGTGTTCAAATAAGCACCAAATTAAATCGCACGCATCTGGTAACCGGAAAAACCGCATTAGTACTACCCACTTATGGGCGCTCTGAAAAAGATATGAAGGGGGGTAAAATCCGCCATATCACTATTGAGAACAGCATGGGGCAAGTACGACAATCACGCGGACTGCTAAAACCGGCTTCTGATACAATCAAAAGCGAGCCTGAACTTATTGCAGAACTGGCGCATACGTTTTTCAATGGAAAGCACACTATGGATTGGAAATCTATGGGAGCGAATTACGCGCTCATTCGTGAAAAAATAGACCTGGTCGTTAAAGGATTTCAAGACACCGAACAACGATCGAAAGGTGCGGGATACTATTTGCCCAACAATGTGAGGGAATTAGATTTTAGTAAACTGCCCAACGGTAAAGCCCAGTTGACCATCAATAAGGTTCCGAAACACAACTTGAATTCAAACGAATATATGCTCATGACCATTCGTTCGCACGATCAATTCAACACAACAATTTACGGAATGGATGACCGGTATCGCGGCGTATACAATGAACGTCGAGTGCTCTTTATGAATCCCGAAGATATGAAGGCTGCGCTTCTTGAAAAATTAGCTGTTGTTGATATTATCAGTACCTATGATGGCATTGTACGAAGGGCGCATAAATTTAGAGTGATTCCGTATGCCATACCCGAAGGAGATTTGGCAGCCTATTTTCCAGAAACCAATGTGTTGGTACCTCATAATCATTTTGCCGACAAAAGCAAAACGCCCATCAGTAAATCGATTAAAGTTACCTTGAAAAAAGTATAGCCTACTTAAAAGCCGCATGGCCTGTAATATCCATTCCGGTAATCAATAAATGAATGTCATGCGTACCTTCATAGGTGATTACGCTTTCCAAATTCATCATATGGCGCATGATACTATATTCGCCGGTAATACCCATACCGCCTAGAACTTGTCTAGCTTCCCTTGCGATTTTGATGGCCATTTCTACATTGTTGCGTTTCGCCATTGATATTTGGGCAGTGCTCGCTTTGCCTTCATTTTTTAATTGCCCTAGTCGGAAAGCCAACAATTGGGCCTTTGTAATCTCTGTAATCATTTCGGCCAGTTTCTTTTGCTGTAGTTGGAAAGCTGCTATTGGTTTTCCAAATTGAATACGTTCTTTAGCATAGCGCAAAGCGGTATCATAACAATCCATGGCGGCACCAATGGCGCCCCAAGAGATTCCGTATCTGGCGGAATCTAAGCAACCTAGTGGAGCACCTAATCCAGACTTGCCTTCCAAAAGATTCTCCTTGGGTACTTTTACGTCATCGAAGATTAATTCGCCTGTTGCAGAGGCACGCAAAGACCATTTGTTGTGGGTTTCAGGAGTCGAAAATCCTTCCATACCACGTTCAACGATGAGTCCGTGAATACGCCCTTCTTCATTTTTTGCCCAAACAACGGCGACATCGCAGAATGGAGAATTTGATATCCAAAGTTTTGCTCCGTTCAAAAGATAATGGTCGCCCATATCTTTGAATTTGGTTTCCATCCCACCCGGATTAGAACCATGGTTTGGTTCTGTTAAACCGAAAGAACCCATCCATTCCCCCGAAGCCAATTTGGGAAGGTATTTTTTGCGTTGCTCCTCGTTACCATACGTATATATGGGGTACATAACCAATGAAGATTGCACAGATGCAGTAGATCGAACCCCGCTATCGCCACGTTCAATTTCTTGCATAATGAGCCCGTAACTGATTTGATCTAATCCTGCTCCACCGTATTCTTCGGGAATATAAGGCCCGAAAGCTCCAATTTCAGCCAATCCGCCAATAATTTGCTTGGGGAATTCCGCTTTTTGAGCATATTCTTCAATGATAGGAGAGACGTCGCGTTTCACCCATTGACGGGCAGCATCACGTACCAATAGATGTTCTTCAGAGAATAAATCGTCAATATTATAGTAATCTGGGGCTTCAAATAAGTCGGGTCGCATAAATCGCAATTTTTATCAAAGGTATATAATAAAAATATAACAATACGTTCATTAAATGTTACATTTTTAGATAAAAGGCCCGAGTCAATTCTTGGTAGACTGCCGTGTATTCATGTCGCTTTATTTCAATGGTCAATGCATCTTCGACAACTTCTCCTTTCGTAAAACTGAATTCCAATACGCTTCTTTTTATTTCCGTAGATGGATTTCCCTTTACCCTTAAGATTCTATTTGGAAAAAGGCCAAAGGAGGTGGCCAATGCCATAAAAGTATGCTCTTCTTTAAAGGGAATTATAGTTGCAAAATGGCCCTTTGCTGAAAGTAGTTTTGACACTCCTTCTAGCAATTCATCAAAAGGCAGCGATTTGTTTTGCCGTGCATTATCTCGAGCAATATTGCCACTTGAAACATCTTCGGAATAAAAGGGCGGATTGGAAACAATCAGGTCATAGGGTTCTTCAATTTCCTCTAAAAACTCATCCAATCCTGCGTGATAGCAGAATAAGCGATCGGCCCAAGGTGAGGCTTCAAAATTCTCGACACATTGCTCGTAGGCATCCTCATCGATTTCTAGGGCCTCTATGTTTTCGGCCAGACTTCTTTGCGCCAACATTAAAGCCAAAAGCCCAGTTCCCGAACCGATATCTAAAATAGAAGAAGGATTATTTTCGACGCCGGCCCATGCGCCCAGAAGTACACCGTCTGTGCCAATTTTCATGGCACATCGGTCTTGGTTAATCGAAAATTGTTTGAATTTAAAGGGTTTTTTCATTTCAGGCTATATGGTTAGGCGAATGGTTTTTGGGTTACGAAAAGCTTTGTATTGAGAATCTGGGTTGCTGTAAACGCTCTCGATATAGGTTGCTCCTCATTGCCCTTGCGAATCACCTCTTGAACTGACGTTTTTACATTTCGCTACAACAGGGGTATGACTAGTAGCTGATTCTTGAATCATTTTACCAAAGCATCTGGGGCTACACGACTTACTTGCTATTCCTAATTTTATTCATTTAGCTGACCAGCAAGTCGAGTTTCTGAGCCTTCTAATTCCAATAAGGAGTCGCCCAAGCGCGAGCGCATCGCATTGGCGAGTAGTTTGATTTTTGCTACAACTTCCGGATTTTCTTCTGCAACATTTTTCGTCTCGCTGATATCGTTGACTACATCGTACAATTCGATATCCTCCATGTCTACCATTTTATAATTGCCAGGCAATCCGTCTTTTCCTACTTCCTGTCCGTTCATGGTACGGTACCGATGTGGAAAATACAACTTCCATTGCCCATAGCGCACACCGAATAGTTCATTTACACGGTAATAAAAGAAATAGGCTTCTTGCGGACTTTCTTCTGATTGCCCGGTCAATACCTTCCAAACGCTTTTGCCGTCAATGGTTTTCAAAGGTAGTTCGGCATTGGTAATTTCAGCAATGGTAGGAAGCATATCAATGGCCATTACGGGGAGGTCTACTACTTTTCCAGCTTCCAGTTGATTAGGATATTTGATAATAAAAGGCTCGCGTTGCCCTCCTTCCCAGGCCGTGCCTTTGCCTTCTCGAAGCGGATACGCACTTCCGGCGTGGTTACCGTAAGACAACCACGGACCGTTGTCTGAAGTGAAAATGACAATAGTATTGTCTTCCAAGCCATTGGTTTTTAAAGCGTTTATAATCTGTCCAACAGACCAATCGATTTCCATAATGACATCACCATATAAACCTCTATTTGATTTTCCCCTAAACTTGTCAGACACAAATAAAGGCACATGCGGTTGCGGATGCGGCACGTATAAAAAGAACGGATTGTCTTTATTGCGATTGATGAAATCAACGCTTCTTTCCGTGAGTTGAGTAGTTAGTTGCGATTGTTCTAACAGCGTATCTATGATAGTTTCGTTTTCATAAAGTGGTAAATCGGGAAAGTTAAAAATTGGCCCTTGTTGTGGATGAAAGGGCCACATGTCATTGGAATAAGGAATACCAAACCATTCATCAAAACCGTGTCTTGTAGGGAGAAATTTTTGGTGATGTCCCAAATGCCATTTGCCATAGATGGCGGTCTTGTAACCTTTGGCTTTTAGCATCTCAGCCATCGTAGTTTCTGAAGCGTTTATGCCGTGGGTATTACCCGGACCCAAAGCATTGTGAATACCAATGCGGTTGGGGTAGCAACCCGTCAAGATTCCGGCACGTGATGCAGAACATACGGCTTGGGCAGCATAATAGCTCGTGAGTTTAATTCCTTCAGAAGCCATTTGGTCTAAATTGGGCGTGGCAATATCGTCAGCACCAAAAACGCCCAAGTCGTTATATCCTTGGTCGTCGGTGAAAATTAGAACTACATTTGGAGGTCGGTTTTTTTCAACTTCCCCTTCTTTTTTGGCCTCTTTGCACGAATACATAGAAATCAAAAGGACTATAGAAAGCACTAGTTTCATGGGCATAGGTATTGTCTATTAATTTAAAGATAAGGTAAAAGCTACTATGTATAGATAGAAATACTTTTAGAATAAATATTGTACATTGAATTTCATTAGAACCTGAAAACCTTAAAGATACACACCATGAATGATAATCATCACAGCCTGAGCAGAAGGAAATTTATATCTAAATCAGCGGTAGCGTCTGCTGGTATTGCATTGACTGGACCTTCGCTTTTTAGTGCTCCAGCGATTCTTAAGCACTATAAAAAACCGAATTCCTTAATCAATGGGGTGCAAATAGGGGTAATTACCTATTCGTTTAGAAGTATGAAAGACCAGAGCGCTGAGGCTACCCTTCAGTACATTTTAGATAGCGGAATCAACGCCATCGAACTTATTGGTGACCCAGCGGAGACCTTTGCTGGGCGGCCTGCAAATCCTTTAAACATGTCAAAAATGTGGGGGTTGATGATAAAAAGGCGTGATGGAGAAATCACAGCGGAAGAAACAAAAGAACTCGCAGATATGACTGCACGACAAGATTCCTACAAAAAGCAAGTCTCAGAATGGCGTAAAGCCGCTGATATGAACAAGTTCGTACAATTCAGGAAAATGTATAATGATGCGGGCGTGAACATTTATGCTTTTAAACCTAGAAATACCTTCGGTATTGATAATTCCGATGCCGATATCGAATGGGGCATGAAGGTTGGAAAGCTGCTTGGGGCAAGTCATGTTACGGTAGAACATCCGAGCGATGATGCCCATACGATGCGTTTAGGTACGCTCGCCAAAAAGAACGGAATTCTTGTGGGTTACCATGGCCACGAGCAACAAACGCCAACTTTGTGGGATACTGCTTTAGACCAATCTGAGCACAACGCTTTGAACCTCGATTTAGGTCACTATGTGGCCGCTGGAAATTCGAAGCCACTGGAAATTATCATTGCGAAACATAATCGCATACAAAGCATGCATCTCAAAGATCGTCAAACACCCGAGAACGGTAAAGGAAATCTGTCTTGGGGGCAAGGAGATACTCCGATTGCACAAGCCTTGCAATTGATGCGAAACAATACGTACACTTTTCCCGCTACGGTTGAATTGGAATATAAGGTGCCGGAAGGTTCTACTGCAGTTTCGGAAGTGCAAAAATGTTTGGCATTCTGTGAACAGGCTTTGAAATAGCGTTTTTTAAGACAAATAGAGTTCTACTAAGCCCTCAGGAGTAGTTACATGAATCGTTTTGTTCTCACGGTCTACTTTTGTGATAATGTCATCATTGATCGGAACCAATAGCTGTTTGTCTCCTTTCACGATTTCGAAGAGTGCTTGAGAAGTGGTATCGTTCACGCTTTGAATGATGCCAATGTCACCGTGCAAAGCATCGATAACTTTGAAACCAATAACCTCATGAAAGTAGAATTTATTACCAGACAATTCAGGTAAAAAAGAAAGCGGAAGATAGAGTTCAGACCCCATTATCTTATCGGCATCATCTTCTGAATTCACCTCTTCAAAATCGATGCGTAATAATTGCGACTTATGCAAGCGACACTTGGTAATAAAAAATGGAACCAGATTGTTGCGTAGGGCAACAAAAACTGATTCCATTGTATCGTATAACTCGGGTTCGTCGGTATCTATCTTTACCAGTACCTCACCCTTAAAACTATATTTCGAAACGATTTTACCGAGGTAGAAACAATCTTCCTTTCGCATCGCTTCAAAAGTGTATTACTCTTCTTCAGAAGAAGCTGTTGGTGCAGCTTTTTCTTCTTTGGCTTCCTCAGCAGCCTCCGCTACAGCTGGAGCTTCTTCAGTGGCTGCTTCCGCAACCGCTTCAGTAGCTGCCTCGGCAACTTCTCCTTCTGCCGTGGCAGTTTCACCCTCGGCAGCTTCAGCTGTTTCTGGCAATTCAGCTTCCGCAGCTGCGATGGCACGTTTTTCGCTTACTTCTTTTTCAGCTTTCAAAGCGGCAGCTCTAGCTTCTGCTTTCGCTTTGTCTAATCCACCGATTTTCGCAGCAACTGCTTTCTCTTTTTCTTCTATCCAAGCGTTGAATTTTTCCTCAACTTGCTCTTCCGTTAAAGCGCCCTTGCGAAGTCCACCCAATAAATGGTGCTTCAATAAAACGCCTTTGTATGACAAGATGGCTCTGGCTGTATCTGTAGGTTGTGCCCCATTTTGTAACCATTGTACTGAATTGTCAACATTAACTTCAATGGTAGCTGGGTTGGTATTAGGGTTGTAGATTCCTAATTTTTCCAAGAATTTACCATCTCTTTTAGCACGTGCATCCGCTGCAACGATCCAATAAAATGGTTTTCCTTTTTTACCGTGTCTTTGTAATCTAATTTTAACTGGCATATCACATTAATTTGTAGGGTGCCCGACCCTGATTATTAATACATTTAATTTACTTGCTCTACCTTAAAGGAGAGCAGCTGTTTTAAGCGAACGCAAAAGTATTTTTTAGCTTTTCGCTAAGCGGATGCAAATATAGGATTTCTATTTGGAGTTGCAACAACAATTTCGTTAGAAAAACGAGTTTTGAGGTTTGTTAAAGCCATATTAAACTGCCTTTAAAGTTACTATTGTTGAGAATTCTTACGTAACTTGTGTAAAGAATACTTAACAAAGTATAGCGGGCTTTTAACTACAGGCCCCAAATCTTAGAGAAATCCAGATGTGTGGGGCATCTGGATTTCTGTGTTGAAACTCCAAATTTGTGCGCTATTTTAGGCAGCTTACTCCCTATCCACTAACTGGTCTTTTCCAATTACCAAATTCGATTTGTGTGCGTCTACTAATTTTTGAATCTGTTCGAGAATTTCAGGATGTTCTTGAGCAATATCAAATTTTTCGGCGGCATCATGACTAAGATTGTAGAGCATCGGAGTCTCGTGTTCTTGGCGCTTTCCAAATTCTCCATATGCGCCCTGAGTGACAAAGTGGGCCTTAAAATCTCCCAATCTTGCAGCATAAATTTCAGTACCTCGGTAATAAAGCACGCTCTTTCTAGGGCTCGGTTTAT
>JAHQVX010000132.1 GCA_019634125.1 Saprospiraceae bacterium | reverse complement strand
TGGTTTAAGGTTCCACTCTTCCATAAAGTCTAGGGAATGGTATGGTTTCTCGGATGTGTCTTGTGCCAGAAATCCAGGTGATTAAGCGTTCTAATCCGAGTCCGAAACCAGAATGGGGAACGCTTCCGTATCTACGTAAGTCTAAGTACCATTCAAATACTTCTTGTGGAAGGTTGTGTGCTTTAATTTTTTGGAGCAAGACTTCAATATCTGTTTCTCGTTCACTTCCACCAACGATTTCGCCATAGCCTTCTGGAGCGAGTAAGTCAACGCCCTTTACGAAGTTCGGATCGCCTTCTACTTCCTTCATATAAAAGGCTTTGATAGGAGTTGGCCAGTTGTAGACCATGACTGGGCTATCAAATAAGCGAGTTAATACGGTTTCGTCCGAACCACCAAAATCTTCACCTTCGGTGAAGTTTTTAGCGCTTTCGAGCCACTGCGGGATATTGTCGGCCCGCTCTTGTAATTCTTTATTTTCAACTTTCAGTTGATCGATTTTATTTTTCAACCAGTTGAGTTTCCCTTTCTTAATTCCACCCGCATCGACTTGACTTTGTTTGTCGGCGATTTCGGTTTCATTATCAGCGATCTGTTTTTGGAGCGCAGCCAGGTCATCTTGTAACACTTCGATAGACGTTTTGCCATTTACAGCTTGATTGCCTTTCAGGATGTGAACAGCTTCTGTGTAGGTAATTCGAGGGAATTTCTGCGCCACTGTTTCCAGTTTTGTCAAGTCTCTTTCCAGTACTTCAGTGAGCTCAAATCGGCATTTTTCAATGACTTTGGTCACGACTTCCCGAATCATGTCTTCCATTAAGTCCATGTTCATGTCGTTGTCGAAGAAAGCCATTTCTGGTTCAATCATCCAGAATTCGCTAAGGTGGCGTCTAGTCTTAGATTTCTCGGCTCTAAATGTAGGCCCGAAGGTGTAGATACGTCCCATAGCCATGGCCATAGCTTCTCCATAGAGTTGACCGCTTTGGCTGAGGTAGGCAGGACGTCCGTAGAAATCGATATCGAAAAGGGTGGATGTGCCTTCTGCTGCGTTTGGTGTGAGTAGTGGCGCGTCCATTTGCATAAATCCTCTATTTTGGAAGAAGGCATGGATTTCGAAGGTGACGGCATTTCGAATGCGCATCAACGCCCACTGGCGGCGACTGCGCAACCAGAGGTGTCGTTTATCCATTAAGAAGTCGACACCATGTTCTTTTTTTGCGATAGGGTAGTCGATGGAAGCACTAATGGCTTTGCCATTAGTGACTTGAACTTCGTACCCGCCGATCTGACGATCGTCTTTTTTTACCAGACCCGTTAACTCCATAGAACTTTCCAAGCTTAAGGCCTTGAGTTCGTTGAAGACGTCTTCGCCGACTTCTTCCAGGTTGACCACACATTGGCAAAACCCACTTCCGTCTCGTAATACGATAAAGAGGAGGCCTTTGCTTTCGCGCATGTTGGCTTGCCATCCTTTTAGGGTGACTGTTTGTCCTTCAAACTGCTGTAACTGTTCTATGTATACCATGAATATGACTTGGAAGGCGCAAAGTTAATTTTCTCAATAGTTTTTCTGGAGAAAAAGTATCGGAAAAATCAGCGCTGGATAGGATTAGGGCAATCGAGAAAAGAAGGGCAGAATTTAAGGTAAGCGTTTGGGTAGGATTGTTGAAGTTGAGTTAAGACACTTTCTAAGTCAATTTCTTCTTGAAGCTTCCAATTTTTATAAATTCCACTTTCTATGTCATCTGGCCCCCAAACCATGACACCCAAGCCACTAGGTTTGTCGTTTTTCCATTCACCAAAGAATTCATCTCCATCGGCATATTTCGTATACCCTAAGCCATGTAATCCTTTTTCATTAAAAGTGCCATAGTCGATCGCGCCATCTGCATATTCAACGAGGCCTTTAATCAACAATCCATCTTTGAAAGTACCTGTAAATGATTTTCCACATAAACAAGTCATTTCTCCCGCACCTTCTGGGACTCCGTTGATTAGCATTCCTTTGTAAGTCATGTCCTTGTCAAGGGTGATCTTTTGGGCATCGATTTTTTGACCGCCTTCATAAAGCGTGCCTTTCAACTCAAAATTTCTTTTCTTTCGATTGTATTTTACATCAATATCGCTGGTTTTCTTGAGCATAATATTTTGAAGATCTAAACGTGCAGAAATTCTGTCTTTCTTGAAAGTGCCATCAATGTAAAGTTCTCCCTTAAATTCACCTCTGTCTACAAGCCCAGTAATTTTCGTGCTATACTTTCCGTCAATTATAGTTAATGTCCCATTTCCCTGTAGAAAACCATCTAGGCAATCACCTGACCAAGATTCAATGCAATCTTCGCATTCCTCAAGGAAATCTTCAGCAAACGGGGTAGATCTATCTATCAAAAAATAATACTTACAGCCTTCATTGGTGTTGTAGTATAATGTATCAATTTGGCCAGTTGCAAGTGATGTAATTGCTAAGAAGAAAACGCATAAGAGATATTTCATCGAAATTCTTTTACTGGTTACTTATCCAGGAGTCGAGCCAACATCTCTTCCACTTTTGCTAGGCGAGCGGTCAATGTGAGAATGTCTAAGTCTTGATCCATGTCTTTCACTTCTTGTTTTACATCAGGTAGTTCTGGCAGGAAAGATGTATGGTCCATTTTCAGGTTTACGATATCATTTACGGAGATTTCCCGGGTGAGTAAGGCATCAATTGTTATGCTAAAATGATTTGCAATTCTAATAATTGTATCAATTTTTGGTTCAGCCCTTCCTTCTTCGTAAGAACCCACAGAAGCCCTTGAAACGCCCAATATATCTGACATTTGTTGTTGGCTCAGCTTTTTGACTGTTCTAATTTTTTTAATATTCTGACCAATAAACGACATAATTATGCAAATTTTATTTGCAAATGCAAATATTTTTTGTATGTTTGTCAAACAAAGTTAGCAAAAACAAAATTACAACGCTATGAGAACGTATAAAATTTTCACTGTATCACACTGTTGGTCTTTGGGAAAGCTGCGCGAGAGAAGTGAGGTATTGTTGAATGAGCTTAGCAAAAAAGGTTGGCATGTGCTCACGGTATCGACCTCTTACAACTGGTGGAATGGTGCTTATGTGAATCATGTAACGGCGTATAAAGCGCCAACATTATAAAACAATAAAAAACGTAAAACGGATTATTAACTTAGCAGAAGAATGAACAAAGATTATTTCAAACAGGTAAAAGAATATGCGGGCCAATTAGGCTATACCATTACCTACGATAATGCTCAAGAGGGCTTGTTGATGGTAAATGATGAAAAAGAAGGCATTGCCCATTTAATGTTGGGTGTTTCTTTTCCCATGTTGATTATCGAAAAGTTCATTGGCGAGCTGTCTCAGCCGTCGCTTCATGTCTATCAACAACTGTTACAAAAGAACCGCGATATTGTTCATGGTGCTTTTGTACTGGATGAAACCGGAAAGCGCATCTTGTTTCGAGATACGTTACAGTTGGAAAACTTAGACTTGAATGAATTAGAGAGCGCTATCGGCTCTTTAGGTCTTCTGCTTAGTGAATATGGAACTACGTTAAATGGCTTCTGCCAATAACCCAATTTACAAACAGACCTAAATTATAACAAATGATACTCTTAATTGTGGCAGTGATCTGCTTAATTGTTTCCGCTATTGTGAAAGCGGTCGGATAACCTAATTGTTTCACGAATAAAAATTATATCATGGGATGGGGAAGTATGCAAGGTGCAATCACCAGCTTAAAAAATAATAGAAGACGCTATCAGCATAGTTTCGATGACCGAAAAATCGAAGGGTTTAAAAAGAATTATACATTGAACTTTCGGAGCTTAACAGACGAAGAGCGAGCGGCCTTGCATATTGCTATTGAAAAGCGGAAGCGCAGCTTGCGCATCCGATCAGCACTTATTCTTTTTTTAACTACGGTATTAACGATCGGTTTTGGTTTTTGGCTGATCAACACATTCTAAGGTAAGGGAGGGGGATCTTTTACCAATCATAGGTAGTGTGTGTAATGTAAACACCCCTCGGCTTTGCCGAGGGGTGTTTCGTTTCATAAAGTCCTATTGCTCGCTACTGGACAACGAATCGGGCTTTTCTCCCATTCTCAAATACAATGAAATACATACCAGATGCTAACGAAGAAGTATTCACCTGATTATCAATGTCGCTGACTGCTACTTCTTGCCCAAAACTATTATAAACCGTAAAGGCCAACACCTCGTTCGAGAACACGTTAACCATTTCGCCTCTTCGAACTAGACTCGGAAAAACACTTACAGACTTAGGATCATCGCCCAACTCTACAAATACAATCTTGGAAAAGGACGCTCGACCATCTTCATCTACTTGCCGTAATCGGAAGAAGTATTGTCCACCTGGTTGATTGGTGAGTTGGAAAGAATAAGACCGACTTGTGATGGTAGTGCCTGCGCCTTCAATCCAACCCATAGCTTCAAAAGCAATTCCATCTTGCGACTGTTGAATTTCAAAGCCGGCATTGTTTTCCTCTGAAGCGGTTTTCCATGCTAAAGAAATCGTTGAACCTTCACTATCTACATTAAACTCGGTAAGCTCAACAGGCAATAAATTGTTTGAATAATTACAAGTAATTGTTCCACCCGCGGTTAAGTTGTAGGTTACTATTCCTGTGAATGGATCCGAGAAAGTATTGTCTCCTAAATTATTTGTTCGAATAACTGTGGTTTGAGAGGGATGTGCTTGAACAGCTAAGTTCGTTCCTACGCCCAGAACATCGATAGAGGAGATTTGAGTGGCTGCAAGATCACGTTCTGCTTGGGTTGGATAAACCAAGAATAGTCGACGTCCGGTAGTATTATTTCTTCTGGCCTCTGGGGCACAGCTTTGTGCGAAGGTGTCTGCTGTGAATAGGCAAAGAACTGCCATGCTTAAGAAAAGTGCTCTCATGTTAGGTATGTGATTTTGTGCAAAAGTCTAAAAAACAATGAATTTAGCAACCCTTCCATCTGAAAATGTAATAAAGTACATCCCAGGAG
>JAHQVX010000131.1 GCA_019634125.1 Saprospiraceae bacterium | reverse complement strand
TTTGATACTCAACGTGTGCAGTATTAATAGTAATACCACGCTCTTTCTCTTCTGGAGCATTGTCAATTGATGCGTAATCTTTCTTTTCAGCAAAACCTTTATCTGCTAAAACATTAGTAATTGCAGCAGTCAAAGTCGTTTTACCGTGGTCAACGTGACCAATGGTACCGATGTTAACATGCGGTTTGTCTTTGATAAACTTTTCTTTAGCCATCTTAGATTGTTTGTTTAATTTGTTTAAAATATGATAAAAAATTCTGAGCTTCCTTGTTTGAAGAACTTAATTTAAGTCAATGAAGGGTCCCGATAACGATCGGGATAACCCAAGACATTTTCTCTTTCGAGCCAATGAAGGGAATTGAACCCTTGACCCCTTCCTTACCATGGAAGTGCTCTACCCCTGAGCTACATTGGCAGAGCTAAACAAGTACTTCATTCATTAAAAATTAGAGCGGGAGACGAGACTCGAACCCGCGACCCTCAGCGTGGAAGGCTGATGCTCTACCAACTGAGCTACTCCCGCTTAATTTTTTGTGATACTAGTTGTGGGGAGAGCAGGATTCGAACCTACGAAGCCGAAGCAACAGATTTACAGTCTGCCCCCTTTGACCGCTCAGGAATCTCCCCAATGAGCCAGTGGAGGGATTCGAACCCCCGACCCGCTGATTACAAATCAGCTGCTCTGGCCAACTGAGCTACACTGGCAAAGTTTGCGTTTCATTTGGGCTTGTTGGTATCATTGCCCAAAAACGCGTACAACCTAGTATTGATAAGCAATACGCTAATGAACTTCCATTCCATTTTCGTGAAACGGAACGCAAAGTTAAAGGAAATAAATGAAGTTTGAAAGTACTAGACGACTAATTTCTTAATTTTTCTTTGTGTCTTTTTAATTGGCGACGGAGGGAGTCTGTAGCAAGATCTACAGATTCTTCAAAAACTCTGGTTGTTTGGGTAGCATAGAGGGTGTTCCCAGGCACGTTTAATTTGATTTCGGCCACTTTATTTTTGATAGAAGCGCCTTGTTTTTCGAGGCGAAGAAAAACTTCAGCATCCACAATGCGATCATAAAAGGTACTCAGCTTATGTACTTTCTTTTGGATAAAGTCTTTCAGCTTTTTGTCTGCATCGAAATGAATTGATTGAATTTGAATCTCCATGTCAAAAATTTTTAGTTAACGAATTATTCACCTTTTTTTCGTTGGGCCGGGTGCGTGCTTTTGTATACTTCTTTTAACCGTTCAATAGAGTTATGGGTATACACTTGAGTGGATTGCAATGAGGAATGACCAAGTAATTCTTTGATGGTCATTAAGTCGGCACCATTGTTAATTAAGTGAGTGGCGAAGGAGTGACGAAGGACGTGTGGGCTTTGTTTAGACAATGTAGAAATAGATGAAATAACTGCTTTCACCTTCTTATATACAAAGCCTGGATACATTTTCTTGCCTTTATCTGTGACAATTAATGCGTCGCTATGTACACTTCCAAATTTCTCCATCTTACTAAAGATAAAGTTTTTTATGGATTTTTTTAACTCATTTCCGATTGGAATTATTCGTTCTTTATTGCCCTTGCCTAGTACTTTAATTTGCTCATTTTCGAAGTCGACATCGGACTCCTTAAGGTCTATTAATTCGGCCCTCCGGACACCCGTAGAATAAAGTATAGCTACAATAAGCTTATCGCGTTGTGCAGCGAAATCGTTATTGGTTTCAGCAAATAAAAAATTCTGGATATGTGCTACATCAATAAACTGAGGCAGTTTTTGCGGTTGTTTTAGTGCTGTTAAGTTTTGAACCGGATTGGGTGGACTAAGGCGTTGTGTTTTTGAAAGGAATTTGAAATAGGTTTTTAATGCCGATAATTTTCGGTTAACTGTAGTGGCCGATCTGCCAGCCTCTACGAGGCTGGCTAACCAGGAACGCACCAAGGGCGTAGTGACCTCCTCGGGCTGGTCCAGCTGGTAAGTTGTTTCAAGATATAAAAAAAAGGCATACACATCTTTTGTGTATGCCTTTGCAGTATGTTCTGAATATCGTTTCTCTTGCAATAAATAGTTCTCAAATGCCTCTATGAACATTTGTTAAAGAAACAAAAAAGTTTCGATTTAGTGCGTTCCGAATTTCTCGTTCTTGTATGCAGCGCTCAACATTTCGTTTCTACGACGAACTGATGGCTTAATGAAATGCTGACGTCTCCTAAGTTCTTTAATAACTCCAGTACGTTCTACTTTTCTTTTGTACTTCTTTAACGCTTTGTCTAAAGAATCTGCATCTTTTACATCAATAATAAGCATATATACCTCCTTTGTGCTTTTCTAACAGTTATTCAAATAGTGTGCCGATTGGCAAACGGAGTGCAAATGTAGGAAAAATTGTTAGAAGTTATAAAATAGCTATGCGTTTAATCGTAGAATTATTTCCTACAAAGCGTTCTCTAATACTCAATATAAGGTTTCAGTTTTTTCAGTTGACTTTCATCCATGAAATAGAGTTTTAAGAAAATAGAATCGGAAGTAATGGGTTGGACTTTATTACGGTAGTTCACAATTTGCGCGGCGAGTTGCTTGGAGATATACGGATGCGCAGCAAGCTGCGCATCTGATGCCTTATTCAACGAAAGTGTCTTTACTCCCCCACTTACGTGCAGTTTCGGGCGAATGGCCTGATACGTTTCAGCAGGAAGTCCATACGTCTCCGCCACTTGCTCAACAGCATAAAATCCACCTAGAGCATCTCGAAACTTCACGATGCGTTTTGAAAACGTTGGGCCGATCCCTGGAAGCTGCAGCCACGCCTCCGGCGTGGCTGTGTTCACGTCAATACGCACTTCTATACTTCGGTCGGTGCGTTTAGGAAATGCCGGAGCATGAACTCCCCTAGAATCTTCCGGCTCCGTTGTGGGCTTAGTGGAATGGCCAACCGACTTACTAGGCCTACCTCTCGAATAGTTGGGTAATTGCTTCTTGGCCTGGGCAAGACTATCCGCATATAGTTTGGCTTCCAATTCTACAAAGGCCGCCTCCAATAACGAAGTATCTAAAGGCGCTGGCTCCTCCTCAAAATGGGCTACAACACTAGGAAGCAATCGAACCAGGGCAATCAATACCAAAAAAGTAACTATACCCCTTCGTTCCCAAGGTGTAAAATGCATGAGTGATTTCAACGTTTCCTTTTTCATGACAAATTTAAATATATTAAAAATATATTTAAATAGTGCCTCGTGCATTGAAGATTACTTCATTAACTTTAATCATGCCCAAAATCAACCGCTCGAAATTGCTCGGCTTCCCCAATAGCCATGCCATACTCGTAGGAATCGACGAGTACCCGCATATCAATGGCCATTTAAAATCTGCCGTAAACGATGCCACAAGACTGGCCGAGCTCCTAAAAAAAGAACAAGATTTCTCCAGTGTAGAGTTGTTGACCAATCCCACAAAAGCAGAACTGTTGGCTTTATTTTCCCAGCTTACTAATGAAGCAAAAGATCCAGTGATTAAGCCAGAAGATGCGCTGCTATTTTACTATGCAGGTCATGGAAAAGCTGGAGTGTTTAACGAAGGCCCAGCAGGCTACTTCCTTCCTTCCGATACAAAACCGGAAGCAGCAAACCTTCAGAACAACAGTCTTGTTCCTATGGAAATGCTTTTCGACACTTTAAAACAACTCAATTGCCAGCATACGCTGCTCATTTTAGATTGTTGTTTCGCAGGCAAATTTAGACACATCGGCTCGAAGCGTAGAGATGCTTTACAAACGCACTTTCTTCCACTTTATGAGGAACGATTTGAACGATATCGAAGCAACAAAGCGTGGCAAGTATTAGTCTCTGCTGGCCCCACAGAGACAGCCGCCGATTGGATGGGCGACCGGAATGCTCTGGAAAAACACTCTCCCTTTGCTGAAGCCCTGTTCAAAGCGCTAGAAGGCAGGGCGGAAATCAAACCTCCAGGTAAGAATCTAGGAGACGGCGTGATCACCGCTCAGGAGCTTTATCTCTACCTCTGGAATGAAGTAGAACAACGGTCAAGAACCAACACACAATTCGACACGCAACATCCTGATATCTATCCCATGGCTGATCATGAAGGTGGACAGTTTATGTTCTTAGACCCCAAGCATGCGTTAAATTTTGCCGAACGGAAAGAACGCAATCCTTATCCAGGTTTGCGAGCTTATCGGAAGGATGAGGCCGATCTTTTCTTTGGTCGAAAAAAACAAGTTCAGGAAGTATTGAACAAACTAGAAAAAACGCATGTTCTTATAGTATCTGCCCCTTCAGGATTTGGAAAAACATCATTTATACAAGCCGGGGTTTTTCCAAAGTTGAAAGAAGCACTTGACGCCGAACTCTTAGTATTCCGTCCAGGGCCTAAGCCTGCATCAGAATGGACTGCACTTAATTTCAAAGTAGATCTAGACCGGCAACAAGTAGTGCTTATTGATCAATTGGAAGAACTGTATACGGCTTGCGAATCTGCGGAACAACAGGAGCAATTTGAAGATGCCCTTGTTGATTTACTCGAAACCCTGGTGCATCACCCTAAGATGCATCAACAAAAGTTGAAAGTCATCTTTACTATTCGATCCGACTTTGAGTGGCAGTTTAAAGCCTCTAAAATTGCAGAGGTATTTTGGGAGAACGAGACGCATAAAGTGTTTTATCGATTGCCCCCAATGATCTTATCGGAATTAAAAGAAGCGATTGTTCAGCCTGCCTTCGTTGAGGCCTATGATTTCGAGTCGGAGACTTTGATTGATCACCTTCTAGAGGAAGCCAGTTACGCTCCTGGTGCGCTTCCTTTGCTCTCCTTTGGAATGAATGCTTGGATCACCCATACAAACAAACAAGAACGGTTACTTCGATCGAATTTTTACTTTGATAAACTGGGTGGAATTAGTGGTGCACTAAGCAAGTGTGCAGATGAAATTTATCATTCGCTTTCGTTTGGCGAACATGATGCGATGCAGCGTATTCTATTACGCATGGTGGATTTAAAGGATGGAGCTTACATCCGCAGGCGTGTTCCTGTTCGGACAAGCGCGCACCCATTGCATTTACATGAGTTGGATTACCCAAAAGACTTTGAGGATTTGAGTATTAACAAGGTATTAGGGCGGTTGGTGGAAGCAGGCTTGGTTGTTCGTGGCATCGATGCGTTTGGCCAGCCATACGTGGAGCCCGTGCATGATGCACTGATCAATTTTTGGCCGCGATGTTTGAAGTGGATTCAAGACTTTGGGGAAGACCGGCTCATTTTACAACGTCAGTTATGGACGGCGGTAAAGGCCTATCTGCAAGACAAAGAAAACGCATTTTATTGGGAACAAGACCCCCGATTAGAAGTCATTGAAGCCTTATTACGGAAACGGAAATGGGAAGCAGGTTGGTTTAACCAAGCAGAAATCGATTTCATTCAAATCAGTCAAGAGAAACAGCAGCACTTGAATCAAGACTTGGCAAAGGAGAATAAAAAGTTGACTATCAAAGATCAATTGGGCTTTTAGGACAGGCCCCCTCGGCTTTGCCGAGGGGGGATCCTTTCAAAAACATAATTACTGACTTATACCCTCCAAGTCCAACATAAAGGCATACGTTAAGGCGGTAGACTTATTCCGCTTAAATCGACCCGATGCTCCTCCATGGCCCGCTTCCATATTACAGTCCATAATCAATAAGTTATCATCGGTTTTCAATGCTCTCAATTTCGCTATCCACTTCGCCGGCTCCCAGTATTGAACTTGGCTATCCCAATAGCCAGTAGTAATCAACATATTCGGATAGGCTTTCGCTTCTACATTATCGTATGGAGAATACGACAAAATATAATCGTAATATTCCTTGTCTTTTGGATTACCCCATTCATCAAACTCGAAAGTAGTAAGTGGTATAGACTCATCCCACATGGTGGAAACAACATCTACAAATGGTACTGCAGCCACTACCCCATTGAATAAGTCGGGTGCCATATTCGCAACTGCGCCAATAAGTAATCCCCCTGCAGATCCTCCGTAGGCGTACATATGCTCACTACTGGTGTAATTTTCCGCTACCAAATGCTTACCAACATCAATAAAGTCAGTAAAAGTGTTTTTCTTATTCAGCAACTTACCATCTTCATACCAGTGGCGGCCCATTTCTTGTCCTCCACGAACATGAGCTAGTGCATACACGAACCCTCGATCTAATAGACTTAACCTAGAACTACTAAAAGTAGGTTCTCTGCTTGCTCCATAGCTTCCATAAGCATAAAGTAATAAAGGAGTCGTTGATTTAAGTTTTGTTCCTTTTTTATACACTAGAGAAACAGGCACTTCTGCCCCATCTCGAGCAGTTACAAATAAGCGTTTGCTTTCATAGTCTTTTGCCGAAAAGCCACCCAGTACTTCTTCTTGCTTCAATTCTACTTGTTCCTTGGTATTCATATCATATTCATATGTTGTACCAGGAGTGGTTAAAGAAGAGTAGTAATAGCGTAATTTGTCTGTGTCGAAATCGAGATTGGTGGTAGTATAGGCCGCATAAGCTGGGTCGTTAAACTCGATATAGTGGTCTGCTGCTCCATCCCAAGTTTTCACACGAATTGTTCTCAATCCATCCTTTCGCTCATTAATGACTAAATGGTTCTCAAAAAGCTCCATACCTTGGAAGAAGACATCTTCACGATGCGGAATAACATCTTCCCAATACTCTACCGTTGTTTTGTCAATCGGTGTTTTAACCAATTTAAAGTTCGTTGCATCCTTATTAGTCCGAATAAAGAAATGATCGCCATAATGTGCGACTCCATACTCTAAATTTCGTTCTCTAGGTTGAATAACCTGCCACTGCCCATCGGGTGTGTTCGCATCAAGGTAACGGACTTCATTGGAAATGGTCTGATAACTATTGATGAAAATATAATCATCGGATTTTGATTTGTAGACGTAAGTATTGAAAGTGTCATCTTTTTCTTCAAACACCAACTCATCTTCAGATTGCGGGTTTCCAAGAATATGTTTGTATACTCTGTAGTTTCTAAGCGTTTCTGGATCTTTTGAGATATAGAAAAAGGTTTTGTTATCGTTCGCCCAAGTTCCTCCAGAAGTATTATCCAGCTTGTCGTTGAGTAATTCACCCGTTTCTAGGTTTTTAAAGTAGATCGTGTATCGTCTTCTCGAAACGGTATCTACAGCATAGGCCAATAGCTTATTATCTAGACTAATGCCTGAATTAAATACACTGAAATAGGATTTTCCATCACCTAGTTCTGGACCATTGATATAGATTTCTTCTTCCTCAGAATCTAATTTTTTCCGACAATACAAGGCGTAATCTTGTCCTTCTTCAAAACGGGTGTAATAAGTGTATCCGTTATCATTGTATGGAACAGATTCATCATCTTCTTTGATCCGACCAACGATTTCATCGAATAGACTTTCTTGTAGGCCTTCGGTATGTTTCATGGCGGCTTTCAAGTAATCATTTTCTTCTTCCAAATACTCCACTACATTTTGTGTCTGTTCATCTGGTGTTTCGGCATTTTTCTGTTCATCACTTAAGCGCATCCAGAAGTAGTTATCTATTCGTTCATTGTCGTGCTCGGTCAGAGACAGGGGGACTTTTTTAGCCACCGGCTGTTCTAAAGTGAGGTAGTCCATGTTTCTTGTTTTAGGACGTTCGGATGTGCAGCTAAAAATGGTTCCCAGAGCGAGGATTCCAAAGAGCGTTTGTTTCATGCAATAAATTTACTATTTAAGAACAGAGCGAACGCAGCGTTGTTTCATTTTTTTACAATAAATCCCCCTCGGCTAAGCCGAGGGGGATGAAATACGTTTGTCAAATCAAGAATGGATTTACTTGCCCAATTTCGTTTTAATCGCAGTCAGGTACTTGCTTAGTTCCTCTTTTACTTTAGGTGCTAAGAAGACCAAACCTATCATATTGGGAACCATCATGGCAAAGATCATGGCATCTGAGAATCCAATCACAGAACCTAAACTCGCTGCAGCTCCAATCACCACGAAGATGCAGAAGATGACTTTGTACAAATATTCCATTTGCTTCGTTCGGCCGAATAAATACGACCAGCCTTGAAAGCCATAATACGACCAAGAAATCATACTACTGAATGCAAATAAAACTACGGCAATAGTTAGTACATATGGGAACCAACCAATAACTGATTCAAAGGCACCAGAGGTAAGCAAAATAGCTTGAGCATCGTTCATGCTTGAACTGGCTTCACCAAGTGAACCAGTGATAATTAAGACGAGAGCAGTCATTGTACAAACCACTACTGTATCAATAAAAGGTTCTAAAAGTGCCACCAAACCTTCCGAAGCTGGGTATTTTGTTTTTACTGCTGAGTGGGCAATTGCTGCCGATCCAATACCTGCTTCGTTGGAGAAAGCAGCTCGTCGAAATCCTTGAACCAAGACCCCAACAGCACCACCAACTACTCCTTCAGGACTAAAAGCTCCGTCTATAATTTGTCCAAATGCGTCACCAATCATGTTGAATTTAGCAGCTAATACGAAAAGGGAAGCACCCACGTAGATAGCGACCATAAATGGAACAATCTTTTCCGTCACTTTGGCGATAGACTTAATTCCACCAATGATTACAATACCAACAAGAATCGACATGACTACTCCGAATAACCATCCTTTCCCGTATAGAAAAGAAGACTCGCCACCCGTAATATTTTCGACTAATTGAAATGCTTGGTTTACTTGGAACATATTTCCACCACCGAAGGAACCTCCAATAACAAATACAGCAAAAACCGCTGCTAACACTTTTCCTAGACCGCCCATTCCGATGGAGTTCAAGCCTTTTGAAAGGTAGTACATTGGACCACCATATACTGTACCATCGGCATCAATATCTCGATACTTAACACCCAATGTACATTCTACGAATTTGGAAGCCATTCCTAAGAAACCGGCGACAATCATCCAGAAAGTCGCACCAGCACCACCAATGGATAAGGCAATAGCCACCCCAGCAATATTTCCTAAGCCGACGGTTGCAGACAAGGCAGCGGTTAAAGCTTGGAAGTGCGAAACTTCTCCATCTTTGCCTTCTACCTTAATAGTTTCTGGAATGTCTCCAACATTTGGGGTAGGGTCACCAGCTAGTGTACCTACTTCTTGTACTTCTAGATCATCGTATTTGCCTTGGACCACACGAATAGCCCGACCAAAGCCTGTGAAGTTGATCAACTTGAAGTAAAAGGTGAAATATAATGCCCCTAAGATGAGTGGAAACAAAACCCAAAATACACGGACATTACCTATGGGTATTTGGTAAAAAATTAAATTGACAAACCAACCTGTTGCCTGACCAAACCATTGGTCGATTTTTTGATCAATAGTGAGTTCTTGGTTTTCTTGAGCGAAAGTTAAGACGGGTAGTAATAGCGTAAAAAAGAATACAAGTAGTCTTTTCATATAAAGGTTTTGGTTTCAGAATTTCGGCTGAAAATAACAATAAATTAACAAAGGTAAAGTGCCTCCTATGTTAATTCTTACCTATAGTATGGATGAACATACCCAATTGTTACAATTGAAATTGAAAGCCATCAAAAGCCAGATGAATATTTGCTGGCAAGTGTTTGTTGATTGTTTCGTGCCTGTCCATTAAATGACTTATGTGGGTAAGGTAGGCTTTTTTAGGTTGAAGCTTCTGGACCAATTCTACCGCTTCCGACAAGGTAAAATGGGAGATGTGTTTCTCGAAGCGTAGTGCGTTTAAGACGAGTACATCGAGGTTCTTTAGTTTTTCTAATTCTTGTTCTGCAATGAAATTAGCATCAGTGATGTAAGCGAAGTCATGAATACGAAAACCGAGGATGGGTAGTCGATGGTGCATGACTCGAATGGGGATAATGGGTGTTTTGTTGATGAAGAAGGGTTGCTCATCAATTTTATTGATGAGCAGACGAGGGACACCCGGATACTTGTTCTCGGAGAAGGCATAATGAAACTCGCGCTCCAATGCCAAAATAACGCGTTCTTCGGCATACAAAGGCATGTCTTTACGTTGAAGGAAATTAATGGGTCGCACATCGTCTAAACCCGCCACATGATCTTTATGTTCATGCGTATACAAAATCGCATCTATGTCTTGAATCTGGTTGTTTAATAGTTGTTGCCGAAAATCGGGACCAGTATCGATGATGATGCGTGTATCCTCGGTTTCGATATACATGGCGCAGCGTAGCCGTTTATCGCGCGGGTCAGTAGAGGAACAGACCTTACACTTACAACCGATTACTGGAACGCCTTGGGAAGTGCCTGTACCGAGGAAGGTAATTTTCATGCTGCTAAGTTAACGTAGGTACTAGTAGACTAGGCATTGGTGTCGATCTTTTGGAAAAATTCATCTACGAAATCTATTGTTGTCCAGAGCTCGCCTTCGCTCATAAATTTTTCGTCGTAGAACTTTTGGAGTAATTGATTGAGTTCATCGTAAAAGCCGGATTGATTTAAGACATAAATGGGCTTATCGAATTTGCCTAAGCGTTTCAGGGTTAAGGCTTCGAAAAGTTCATCGAGGGTACCTACTCCACCGGGTAATGCGAGCACAGCGTCGGCTTTTTGGAGGAGAATGCGTTTACGTTCTTCCATGTTCTCCGTAAAGATCATTTCTTGGACGCCAAGGTGGTTGCGCTCCCATTGTTTCATAAATTCTGGGATAACACCGATGAGTTGGCCTCCATGGGCGAGCATGTTATCTGCCAGGCAGCCCATTAGTCCGACTGAACCGCCGCCGAAGGCGGCGGTGATATCCCGCTCTACGAATCCCTTCGCTAACTTTTTCGTAGCCTCAAAGTAACGCTCAGGAATCGAATTGCTCGAAGAACAAAAAACTGTTACTACCATTACCCAGCAGCTTGAATATCATATAATTTAAACGTGTCCTCTTCTTTTTGATACCGTAAAACAACGACACTCTCTACATCCGTATTCTCAGCAGATGTATCAAATATGACATCTAACTTATTTTCATCCACCCAATTATAACTAAACTCTCTCTCAGCAATATTGGTTGGGCTTAATAAACGATGAATCTTCTTAGTTGGATCTGCTTCATTCGATTCTACAAATTGAAAAATCAGTGGATTAAAAGTAGGTGTAACCATAGATTTTACCGCTTCAAAATCCTGACTTAATATCGGATATACAAAGGTTTCTGCAAAGCCATCGGGCAAGGTAGTTGTTTGAGTGCTAGAACGCTCTTCGGTCTCCGATGTATTTGTTAGTCTCTCTTCAATTCCTTCCTCTTGCTCATTATTTTGGATTTGCCCGGGACTCCAATAGCCACCTAACTCGTCTTTTAATTGCCGATCCCAAGCCTCCGGCTTGGGTAAATTCCCCTTATCCAACCAAACCACTTGACTAATTCGTGCATCTGTTAAGGTCACTTCCGGGATACTTCCCCCAATAAAGCCTTGCCCACTATCATCTACTTTGGTCACTACAGTACTTAACCAGAAAAAGCGCTTTTCTCCGTCTACTTCTCGCATATAAGGTCTGAATTCCACTGGATAGTTCTTCTCCCAGTCATAATTCTTGCGAGACTCAATAATCTTAGAACTCACCGTACTCGAGCCAATGTAGGCGTCTTTTCGTTCTGCATGGTCGATATATAAAACCTTACCAGTGCCATCTCCTGCTAAAAACAAACTCGTATTTAACGCTTGCTTATCCTTATCGAACGGCTCTAAGCCATAATAGTGATACAGTTTATCGTCATATGGGTCTTTATCGAAATCGAAGAAAGCCACGAACGGCATTTTATTCTGATCGGCCTTTAGCGCTGGAATCCGAACATCGCCTTCATGATATCCTGGAAGCGGAGCCAAAAATCCCTCTTGAAATCTAAAACTGTTTGCGGTGAAGGTCGTAACCATTTCAGGCACTAGGTTTTGCCCCTTTAGGTAAGGTATATCTTGGATTTCCTCTGGAGAATAAAACGTGCCTTTACCAAGAAAAATGCGCTCTAACGTTCCATCGAAGCCTTCTTTCTCATATTCATCAATCACCATAACTCCCCCGAAAACAGGCCTTGGGATGAACCAGCCTTTCCACTGAATGAGTGAAACCACTTGCGCCCAATCGCCATCGCCTTTTTCGATAAAAAAGACTTCTGAAGGTTGGTAATTGAAATATTGAATGGGGCCTAATCGCTTGCCTACGGCAATTGATGTGCGCTTTCCAAAAAGGAGAAACTCGCCAATATTGAATTCAGCATCGTATTGATTCTTCGCACTAAAATCGGGTGCAGGATCGGTGGCGCTTACCGAAATCACCTTATACATGTTCTTGGAAGCCTGCTGCACTTTATAACGTGGAGAAGGTCCAACTGCCATAGAGAAATCGTAGGTGCCATCACTGCGGCGGTTGAAGCGAGGGTCTGTAGCGCTTTCAGTATCGGTTAATAATTCTTGCTTGACCAACGTTCGCATGGAGTTCAAGGGTTGAATCCGCTCGAATTGAGTCTGTGGGAGTTCGGTGAGTTCCACTTTGTCTAACTTCTGGAAGTGGGTATACAAGCGAACATACTCATAAATGCCTTTGCCGAAGAACCATAAAAAGGCACAAAATCCTAGGTAAAGCAGACCAATGCCGAGCTTGCCACGCAGGCGTGACTTACCAAATTTCTTACTGACCCACCAGCTCACACCAATAAAGAGAAGCACAAGGAGTAAATACCTTCGCACGAGTAGTATTAGTGGTTGATAGGCGGCACGAGACACGAATAAAACATATAAGCCCACTAAGAAGAGGATGGTGGCGAGTACTTTATTCTTGCCTGCAAAGTTTTTGATGCTTTTCCAGATGTTTTTACGCAACCAATAGAGCCGACTTTTATCTTCGTCGCGGATTTCGGTGTTGGCGGGTTGTGGCTCAGCGGAACGCTGAGCTATTTCCTTATTCTGCCGTTCTAAATCGTCAAGGTAATCTCTCATGCTACTTTTTTAAGAAATCATCGATGCCTTCACGCCAATCTTTGGGCTTGTCTTCAGGAGGCTTAGGAGCAGGCTCCGGAGTTGGCTCCGGTTCTGGCTGAGGGGCCGACGAATCTAATTGTTCGGCCTTTTGCTCTCGTTGAACCACTTTATCATGGGTTTGTTTCACTTCCTTTCCCACTTTCTTAGCTGTCTCCAACGCATCGGCTTTGAGATCTACTTCGCCCTTCTCCACCTTATCAATGTACTCCATGGCTTGATTGATCTTATTTTTCCGACCACCGAATAAAAATCCGCAGATGTAGAAACCAACTACTAGTGCTGGAATGGCTAAAATGCCATAAATCAAAGCTTGGAACACCCGATCAATTCCAGTTAAGAAGATAAATAAGAACGCAAGTAAACCTAAAAACACCGCTAAGCCCAACCGCGCCTCGATGCCTCTTCCCGCTACAAATCCTCTATCAAATTCCCCTGGAAATGGGTCTTTATGCGTCAGGTTGTACCAAGTTTTATTCCATTTCGTTCCTAATTTTCGATCTAAAAAGAATACTGGAATACTCAGTAATAGAAAGAAAATAATTGCAAATCCAATCGCCATAATTGTTTATTTATAGGTCTTTTGAGACCTGATTTCGTAACAGCTATTTATGACTATGGACTTAAGTCCATAGTCATAAATAGCTTATCAGTTGGTTTAACTCTTCACTAAAAGTAAGACCATCAGCGTGATGTTCCTCTTGTTTTCTAATATAATTTCTAACCCTATCTAAATTTTGCCTACTTACAGAGAAAACACTATAACCAATTTGCCATTTAAACGGTTGTAAACACAATTGTTGTTTATTAATCCACCTAGAAGACTCCCCTTTCAAAAGTCTTGCTATTAGTGCTGGAGATTGAGTGGTTTTAGGTGCTACTAATAGATGGATATGATCTTCTACCCCATTAATAAAATCAACATGAATTCCTTTTTGTTTTGCATTTGATTGAATGTGGAGGAAGAGTTTTCTTTTCCAATTATCTTCAATCAAGAAATCACGTTTTTTTGTTCCGAAAACAAAATGAAGCCATATGGACGTGTATGTGTGGGACACCCATTAAATATATTAATTTTAAATTATTTATTTAAATTCATGCTGAATCAAGTTTTTAACTACAGATAACTTATACTTGGTAACATGTATAACTATGGACTTAAGTCCATAGTCTTTGGAATCTCTTTAACTATAGTGCTATGGACTTAAGTCCATAGTCTATTTCTAATTTAATCAAAAATCCACTTGGACCAAATGCCGTTTAATGCATTCTACAGCCCACTTACGTTTCATAGGACTCCAAGTCTTATAATCTGAATAGAAGCCTTCTTTATCAAAGTAGTATTGCCAATACACATCATTTGGCGCCATTTTCGCCATTAATAAGCCCAATAAATTTTTCTCTTGCTCATCCAATTTCGGGTTTGGAACCGCAAACAGCATTCGATGCTTCTTAAATTTCTGTGCGGTTAATCTGTAAATGCCTTTTTTGACGGCATTGGTAATCCGTTCAAGCTCTACATAGGTTTCATTTAATTGACCATTTCGCAGTAAATAACTAATGGCCCGCTTCCGCCCTACTCGATCATACAATTCAAAGTCTTCATTCAATTTAAGCTTCTCCAGCTCTGTAATTAAAATCATGTCTTCTATTCGTTGCAAATGTTCATAGAGGTAAGGGTAGGTATCGGTGTCGGCAATTAAAAACTTATAGTCAAACAAAAAATCCTCTAAAGCAGGGTCGTTCAAATAGAACTCCCGATGGCTCAATCCACTGGCTTCTGCTAAAGGTTGACGCTCATCTTCGAAAATGAGCACCGGCCGTGCTTTATTAAAATCGGTGCGGAACAAGAAAACCCCTCCAAAACCCCGGGTGTGGAAGGATTGCACGTGGGTATACGGCATATCTGGAATCTCCATATTGCCGTGCCGTAAATCGCCATGTGTTCGACTACTTTCTAGCAAAGCATCTAAGAGCCCTTCTTCTGCCCAACTAAAACTATCGTCGTTGAACTGGCGAACTAACTTCCGTTGCTCGCGTACTTTAGAAATCAGTCGATCTGGTGTGTGAAACGACAAATTCAGTGAATCCACTAAAAGTAGGTCTTGTGGAGCTAAATACGTGCTAATTTCTTGGTCGATGTCGATCCAAATGGATGTTTTCGCGGTCAAGTCTCGAATATGATTCTTATACGTGGCGAAAATGATATCCATAAGGTGCCGATCGAAGGAATGAAACGGAAACTGAACTGGTAAACCATTCTGTTCCGGACTGATAATAACACCGTAAGGATTGGCTATGCCGTAGTGCGATAAATAGAAGGGATCATCCAATTCCTGAGCAACTTGTGGACTCCAGCCCATGCCATCAATGTAAAACTCAGACAGCTTAGTGGTTTTGAGTCCAATATCTGTAAGGCAGGCATTGTAACGCTCTACCAATATGGGTCTGTTCACATGAAAAAGACCTTGTCCATATAAGCCGGATTCAATTAAGTGCTGCATTAAAAGGAAATTTCTCCGTTTCGAATTTGTTTGCTGGCTTCCTCACTAATAAACATGCGTTTTGCCGTTTCTTTGATATCTCTATTGATGCCTGTTTCATTAATACGTACAGCGGTTTCAATATAATTTAAAGCTTCTCGCAAACGCAATTCAGAGAACGACAAACTTCCTAAATTGCTCTTGGTAAGCTCCTTGAGCATATTCAATTTGGTATCGTAGTCTTGCCGGAAGAAGGTTTCTGGGTTATCCCACCAAACTTCTGGCAAATCAAAATCAATAATTCGGGCATCTACAGCCTTTTGGATGTTCCGAAGGTCCCTAGAGGAGAAAAACGGATAACGCTGTAAGATTTTCTGGTAGAATGCCCCAAAAAATTCATGATCTGTAGGATCGAAGTGTTGTTCTGCGTCGTTGTAAATGGCTTGAATGTCGTCGATTTTGAACTCATACGGACCGCTTTCTAATTCTGCTAACGAACGAACTTCCTTCTGGAAATCCATGTAGTTGTAGGACTTTGGATCTTTAGCATCTACAAAGTCGGGCATCATTTCTTTATACTTCCTCCACCAAATAAAGTCTTGATCGATAAAGTCTTCTTTAGTTACGGCTCCATCCATACTTACTCGGTATTGAATTCTCGAGAGCACAGCTTTATCGATTTGATCGGGTATATTGGTGAATAAGCTGATCAATCTATTTCCATTGTTGATGGCGTAGGCGCCTTCTGTATTTCGAAGGAAAACGCCGATGAGTTCTCGGACTCCTGCGGACACGCCTTGGCGTGTCCGTTCCTCTAGATTGTTCTCCGCATCGTCGATGGGAGCGAAGATGATCTTAGAGGCATCTTGCATCGGACGAAACCACTCAATAGCTCTTTCAGCACTTCCTCCTTGGAAAGTGGAAATAATATTTTCCGGTAATGGCCAAAAAAGGAAGGGAATATCGAGCCATTCACAGCGCTCGGCAATCATGGTTGCTGTAGCGGCGATTAACATACTCTTTCCCGTTCCTGGTTTTCCATCGGCCATGGTTATGGAAGGTAAACCACCTAACTCTAACATAGGGTTCTTCCCAACGGTAACATCGTGGCACAGCAAGCGTTCGGCAAATCGCTTGAACATATGCTTGGCATCGTGGTTGGCCACGATATCTTCCATCTTGGTTTTATTGAACTGTATGCTGGTAGCAGCTGCAGAGAACGTACTCTCAAAACCGTCGAGAATAAAGTCTGTACCTTCTAGTTTATAATGGACGTTGGTATAAAACTCCGTAAAACTGAGGGCGCCTTTGCGCATTTGGATTTCCTCTAGCAGCGCCTCGAAATAGAGCAAGGTCATCTTCACCAATTCCATATCGTTATTCACGGTATTCGACCGCTCGATATATGCTCCGTAATAGTACAATGCATTACTGATAGCTGAAGATGGTCGCGACAGCTTGAGCTCAGGTATGCCACCAAAATCAATATTAATGGACGTTACCACATCGGTTTCATAGTTGTTCAGCTTGTACACGATGTAGTACGCAGCTACAAATAGTAAGACAGCCGATTGTGTGCTCAGCTTATCATGAAACTCCGGCAATTCAGATTGATGCAAGGCACCATCTTTATTACGCTGTAGAAGGACATCCAAGCCCGAAGACTTCTCAAAAGATGTAGCTACATGTTTTCCGATACAGAGCCCATCTCGTAGTGTATTCATTACAAAGGAAGTCGCATTTGATAACAATATTCGATCCTTACTTAGGCGCACGGCATTTTTAAGAATGGAAATACTATCTGTTTGATTGACGCCTAGACCTTTATTTTGAATCAAGAAGGTCAGGTCGATCTCTGCATTTTTAGCTGTACGTTGATCGGGTGACCATTGTACTTCTTTGAGGAAGACGGTCATGTCGTCTTTATACGCCTTATAATCGTCGGCTTTGATGGGTATTAATGGTTGTTCGCTTCGGTTCATTCTTTGGTTGGTTAGTCATTAGGCACTAGTGATCTAGATCCATTTACACAGGAATCGGGTCCATGGAGAATTGGCTTAGGATTTCTGGGTGGTTGGTGTTGAGGTGTTGGACGACGTCATGGGGTGCCATGATGTATTTGAGCACCTTACTCACGTGGCGTTCCATGGTTTCTTTATTGCTTTCATCAATAAAGAAGATTTGTCGGATTTGCCCACCGGAAAGAAAGCCTTTGGCTTTCTTTTCTCCTATTGAAAAAATCACTTCATTCGTAAACAGGAAGGCGTAGCCCTCTCCGCTAAACTGCTTTTGCACGATCTTCGACAAATCGGCCTCATCCATAGAGTATTTGCTATAAATCGGGCCAAGGTCGATGCGTTTGAGGATCTTTGGCTTTACGAACTCGCTCATTTCATCGATTTCATGCGCCATTACTCGTAATGGCGCGGTGTTCTGCGTACGTTCAGCAATCATATTGCGAAAAAGCTTCCGCAATTCTTGGTCTTCATCGTCTCGACTTTTGTCCAGTTCAAACACCAGCATATACACAAACGGTCGGTTATAGGTGGCATCGTACGATCCCCACGAATAAAGGAAGTGTCGATCGCCTTGCTTTTGCGTTGGGAGCTTGACCCACTCGCCCACTGTATGCTCTAGGAAGAGCTTCTTTTGGTCGAGCATTTCCAGATAAGTTCTCCGATACATCTGGTTGAGGAGAATATCTGGAATGGTTTGTTTTTCGAAGATATAATCGAGTGTACTTTGCTTCAGGGCGTGCATGGAAGGCATTTCTGCAAGCTGCGCTGGCGCAGCTTGCATATCTGCCATCAACTTCTTGATTTCAATATGATTTGGGAAACTACTTTCCGTTAAGTCAACCTTTGGAAAATGCTCCTTTTCATTTCGATAGCGCATCGTTAATGCCTCAATAGAATTCAGGAATTTCTGAATAAACGAATGCATAATGTTGATCTCCATCAAATCTTCCGTAGTTCGGCTATTGAAGGAATGAATCAAATTACCAAACGACGTTCTAAGGAAATCGAAGTAATGAACATACTCGCTCGAATCCTCAAATACGGCTCTGTTCAGCTCCGAAAAGTGATCGCTGATATCGATGGATTTCATCTAGCTTTTGCTTAGTTCAACAAGTCGTTCACATCGCCTGTTCCCCCGTCTCCATCGGTAGCAACAGGTTCGTCACCTGCACCACTTCCATCACTGGCGTACTTCCAAGAGAACTCCTTCGACACATCAATGCCGTATTTCTCCGCATGTTCTTTCATTAGGGCAGCATCTTGCTCTTTGTACTTCTGAGTAGCAGCAGCCATAGCTACTAATACATTGTGCAACTCGCTCATACGCTTCGGATGCTTCTTGATTCGCTCAATACGATCTTGCTCAGAAGACACGAATACTTTTGCGGCAATTTCGGTGATTAACTGATCGGTTTTCGACCCGGCATCTTCATAAATTGAGGCGGCTTCTTGGGCAGTAGCACTTTGCATCAATTGCAAGCCCGACTCGTAGGTCGCAATTCGCTCCTCGGTATCACTACGCAACTGACCAATCAATTGCTTGAGGTTGTTTTTCGTAGTGGTTTGTGCTTGAAGGTGCACTACCAGCTGATCAACAAAGCGTTCTTTCGACTGGAAAATACCTAATGCGATGTCGTACTTTCCTTTGAGGTCGGTACGTTCACTGCGTAAATCGGCCACTAATTTCTGTTGTTCAGTATGTTCCGGAGAACCATTGGCCATTTCTTCCAACTCAATTTCGGCTTGCTTCAGTTTCGCTTCTGTATCCTCAAGATCGGCTTTTCGATCTTTCATCACGGTGGCGGCTTTCTCCTTCGTCTCGAAAGCCATTTCCTTCCGATTGGTTAAGGCTACAATTTGCCCATCTACATCTACTACCATGCCTTCAATGATGCCAATCATACCTTGTACTTGGCTAATGATTCGGTTTAGAGAATCTTTAATATCCGCATTTTTAAGCCGGTCTCTGTAGCGCTTATTGGCTTCTTCCTCGGCGGTTTTTACACCGGTTTCGGAGGCAGCTAACTCTTCGGTGGCCTTTTTCACTCTTCGGTTTTTCATGCCGAACCAAATATTGGCCGCATTACTCATTCCGTTTGCTTTATCTAAGTCTTTCTTGGCTTTTTCGACACGTCGTTTGGCGTTGTCTACCAATTTCAACTCTTCATCGTTCAGTTCTTGCAGCTTAGAGAATTCACCGCCACAACTATCGAGCATGGCTCGAAGGTGGAGCATTAATTCCTGTAAATCTTTCTCACTAGCTTCCACATCACCGGTTAAGGTTTGGAAATTGGAGTTAACTATGTTTTTAATGATTTCTTCAGCAGTTTTAGACCCTGCTGCTTTTTCAATAGCTGCTTCTATTTCATCCAGTTTTTGGATAACGTCTTGGCCTTGTTTTTTTTCTATTCGTGCTTTTAATTGCTCTACTTTTTTCTCGTCGCCGAGTTGCTCGAGTAAATCGAAAGTATTGTCGCTCATATGGTGGATTAGTTTGTTTTAAAAATGAAGGTTCAATTTAAGCATTTGCGTGCTAAGTTGAACGGAAAATCGAAAGGAAAGTGAGCGATTACATCTTTTTGTGTCTTTGGTTTGAAATATTGGTATAAAATCAAATTAAAATGTTACAGAAGCCGCTGTATCTCGAAGATCAGCGTGTTTACCTGTGGGGATAAGAATGGGCAAATAGGTTTAAAACAACGTATTGGCTTTGCCCGGCAATTCTCGGCCAATATGCTGATAGGCTTTTGCGGTAACTTCTCGGCCTCGAGGTGTACGTTTAATAAAGCCTTCCATGATGAGGAAAGGTTCGTAGACTTCTTCTAATGTGCCCGGCTCTTCGCCTACTGCAGTGGCAATTGTTGTGATGCCTACGGGACCGCCACTAAACTTATCGATAATAGCCAGAAGGATGCGATTATCCATATCGTCAAGGCCGGATTCATCTACATTGAGTGCTTTGAGGCCATACTCAGCTATGCTTTTATCGATGATGCCATTGCCTTTAATTTGAGCAAAGTCGCGAATTCTCCGCAACAAAGCATTGGCAATTCTTGGTGTACCACGGCTTCTTCCTGCAATTTCTGCCGCTCCAGCTTCCTCAATTTGAGTATTTAAAATGCCGGCACTCCGCACGATAATATTTTGCAGTGTTTCGTGGTTGTAATATTCTAAGCGACTGGTGATTCCAAAACGGGAACGCAGCGGGCTACTGAGTAAGCCCGAGCGAGTGGTTGCTCCAATTAAAGTAAATGGATTCAATTCAATTTCGATGGTTCGAGCATTCGGGCCGCTTTCAACCATGATATCGATTTTGTAATCTTCCATGGCCGAATAGAGGTATTCTTCCACCACCGTGCTCAATCGGTGGATTTCATCGATGAAGAGGACATCATTGGGGTTGAGGTTAGTGAGGAGTCCAGCTAAGTCGCCTGGTTTTTCTAGGACTGGGCCCGAAGTGGTTTTAATGTCTACACCCAGCTCGTTGGCAATAATGTACGAAAGTGTTGTTTTCCCTAGGCCTGGCGGGCCGTGTAAGAGAACGTGATCTAGGGCTTCGTTTCGAAGCTTTGCGGCTTCGATGAATACTTGTAAGTTTTCAACGACATGCGGCTGCCCAGCAAAGTCGGTTAAGTGCTGCGGACGCAGCACTTTTTCCACTTCCTGCTCGGCGGATGATAAGCCATCGCTGTCGCCATCTAAATAGTATTCACGCATAGTTGCGAAGATAGAAGATTAGAAGTTAGTTCTACCTACCAGTTTATTCACAATTACTGGTCTTCTTCGTTATTCTTTTTCTTTTTAGATTTCTTAGTCGGCGGTTCAACATCGTAAAGGCCATAACGACTTTCTTCCAAGATTTTCAAGGCCTTTTCTTTGGTCCCGTAACCGTAATTACCACGTAAACGCATATTGATTTTCAAGAGCGTATCTTGTGGAAAATGGGTGATAGTAAAGGTGCCCGATTTATTTTTACCCGTAGTTTGCTGGCCTAAAGAACTGGACACATCTTCGAAGACGAGTTGACTTTCTGTTTCTCTGGAAAGGTTGTAGCCTTTATTTCCAAAAACTTCGTAGACCTTATCCATGATATTGCCTTGGATACTATCGGTACGTAATTGAAATTCACCAGTGTAGGAGGTATTTCGCCCACCAGCTATCCCAGAGATTTGTCGGGCTCTGTAGAACTCGTTGCATGCGCTTAAGAATAGGAGTCCAAGGAAGGCAAAAGCAAAGTATTTCACAATTTTTTTATTTAAAGATAGCAAAAGCCCCCCGACTTGTCGGGGGGCTTAAAACTCCTATGCAGGCAATTAATTCGAAGCTTTTGGCATTAACGTCCCAACGATGTAATCGCCAGACAAATATTTCTGTGCAGCCTTTTGAATATCCTCTGCACTTAGAGCAGCGACTTCTTCTTCTACTTTCAAAATACTTTCTACATCATGCTGAAAATAATCACTGTAATATATATGGTTTAACCAGGCTCTATTGTCCTTCAAATCCTCTTTATACTCCAACAACTGAGTTTCCTTGATCTTGTTTAAATCCTTTTCACTCGGTCCGTTCTCAGCGATTTTCTTCACTTCTGCCAAGGCCGCTTCGGTAAGGGCTTCTGCATTTTCAGGCCCACAAGGGAATGAGATAGAAAAGCTGTATTGTCCATAAGGGTATTTGTACACTCCACCTCTGGCTCCTGCTCCATAAACACCACCTTTTTCTTCTCGTAGCTGTTCAATAAGTTTAATGGATAAGATTTCACCCAGCGACTGCAAATGGTAATTCGCTTTCTCAGAATACTCCGTTTCGCCCACAAATGAAATAAGTACAGCACTTTTTTGCTCGCCCCCTCGCTCGATGGTTTTACTGTGCGTTCCCTTCATCGGGCGGATACCCAAATCCTTAAAGCCTTCTTTAGTATCTGTTGCTGGCAATGTTGCTAAATACTTCGTACTTAAATCTACCAGGTTGGACTCATCAAAATTCCCAACAAAAAAGAAAGTAAAATCCCCTGCATTGGCGAAGCGTTCCTTGTAAGTCTCATAAGCTAAATCGTAGTTGGCATTTTCCCAATCTTCTGCCTTTGGGAATCCATTAAACCTTGGATTGTTTTGATTCAAAAATTTATTGAATTCATCATTGAAGTAAGTGGTTGGATCCGACAATAGATTCGTATAAAACCCTTTCTGCTTGGCGATATAAGAGTTAAATGCAGCTTGATCTTTATTGAGACTCGTGAAATAAAGATGCGTCATTTGAAAAAGGGTTTCCAAATCTTTTGGTGTACTCGATCCATTTAATCCTTCTGAGACACTTCCAATGTAAGGTCGAACGGAGGCGATTTTCCCAGTATTGATCTTACGCATATCATTGATAGAAAAGCCATTCACCCCAGCATCTGTTAAACCCCCTAAGGCTAAGTTCATTTCGTTATAGGCTTCATCACTAACCAAAGAAGTTCCGCCAAAACTATATGCACGCATCAAGACTTCATCGTTTTTAAAGTCTGTTTTCTTAAATACAATGTTGACTCCATTGTTCAAGACTACTCGAGTAATATCTAGTTCTTCGTTTACTTCTTTTTGAACTACTTCGCCTGCTTGTTCGGGAGCTGCCATCATAGCGCTAGCCAGGTTGGCATCTTCATAGGGGGCTATTTCTACCGTAGAAATTGTAGTTAATAAGTCATTAATCGCTGCTGGATCTACCTTCTCAACATTTTCTTTATCTGGCCCAGTAAGTATCACGACTCTATTTTCATCTTGTAGGTAGTCGTTGATTAATGGACTAATTTCTTCGAGTTGAATCGTTGGCAAGATAGCTTTCATGGTTTCAAATCTCCATTCAGTACTCGGTAATGCGCCACCTTCTAGGTAGTGATTTACATATCTACCTACAATTCGATTCGATTCTTGCTTATCTCTTTCGTTAAACGCACGTTCCATCCGAGCGAGCTGGTTCTTCTTTGCGCGTTCGAACTCGGCTTCTTGAAATCCAAAACGCTTAATACGCTCATTTTCTTCCAGAAGCGCGGTGAGACCTCGCATTTGATCCGTTTCGCTTGTCATTGCAACAGATTGGAAGGCGTTTTTATTTCTTGACCAAGTTCCTCCATAATAACTATATCCATATACGAATGGAGGATCTTCGCTATTTCGTTTTTCATCTAATCGGCTATTCAGCATACTTGTAAAGAGTGATCGCTTTAACGACTCCCGATAATCGGCCTCGGATTCCATCTTCTTTACTGGCTTCGGGTCTTTATACATGACCTGGATGCTACTTGTAGATGCTTCGACATCATTCTCTACGGAAATAAAGGTTTCTTGATGATTGGGTACTTCAAACTCTTTACGATTTGGCGCATCTGGACTTGCTGGAGCAATCTTTCCAAAATGTGCTTTGATTCGTGCTTCCATATCTTCCACATCAATATCTCCTACTGCTACAACGGCCATCAAATCTGGACGATACCAATCTCTATAAAAACGACGTAATTCGTCAGGCTTGAAGTTCTCTAAGACTTCTTTTGTTCCGATCGGTAAACGTTCAGCATATTTAGAACCGTACATCATTTTATCGATATACTTTTCCAGCATTCGCTTATCTGCACCTAACCCAATTCTATATTCTTCTAATACAACGCCTCTTTCTTTTTCAATTTCTTCGTCGGTAAGTAGTGCACCATGAGCCCAATCTTCAAGAATTAATAGTCCTTTCTCTAGAATTTCTTCATCATCAGAAGGGATAGGTAACATGTAAACAGTTTCATCAAAACTGGTGTAGGCGTTTAAGTGCGCGCCAAATTTCACTCCTACCGTTTGCAGGTAATCGACTAATTCATTCTTCTTGAAATTCTTGGTGCCGTTAAAATTCATATGTTCCATGAAATGGGCAAGGCCAAGTTGCTTTTCATCTTCGAGAATAGAACCTGCATTCACGACCAGTCGTAAGGAGACTTTATTTTCTGGTTTGGCATTTTGATGGATGTAATAGGTGAGGCCATTATCTAATTGCCCGATGGTCACAGCATCATCCACAGGAATAGTGGGAGAAGTTATTTCGACAGGTGAAACTTCGTCTACCTGTATATCTTGACTTACTTTTTGAGAACAGGCTACTAGAGCACTAATGAAAATGAAGAGAAAGAATTGTTTTTTCATGATTTGAATTATTTCTACATAGTAATACCTCAAATATGAAGAAAGTAACTGCGATTTACCAAATTCGAGGACAGAGATAAGGGCAATAAAAAAACCACCCGCCTGGTGACGAGTGGTTTTTACCCAAAACAAATCTCTTTTACAGAGAAATGACTTAAGTCCCCCAACTTAAGATTTTGTCCAATATTGTTATCCCAAAATCACCCCCCCAGGCTTTTATTGGGATCGAGTTTTAAATCCCCCGAAATAAAACTCGCTTGACATGATCTGTTAACATCCCCTTCAACGATCAATATTGTATTTATCAGAACTGAAGTAAACATCTAACAAAATTTTATGATTAGGGTCTTATATCTGGAAAGGTGGTCTTAATATTAACCAAAGTCTTTAAAAGCGGACTATCCAGGAGCTCCAAAATTTTGTAAAAAAGTATTTTAGACTTGCGATTTTAATAAACCACCCCGGCTTTGCCGGGGTGGTTTTAACCCAAAACAAACTTCTCATAAGGAGAGAAATTAATTATGTACTCAACAAACTATAGTGGATACTTTGTTTGCACTGAACCATTATTTTTTCAGAACTGATGCAAACATCCGATAAAAATCAACACCGAGGGTCTGGAATTTTGGAGAACATGTCTTAAAAAGTGTAAAACATACACTATTCTTTTTTTTCCTGTAGTAGAAATAAAAAAACCACTCCGTGAAACGGAGTGGTTTTCTTGTTACCCAAAACAAATCTCTGATATTCAGAGCATCAACTTAAGTCCCCCAACTTAAGATTTTTTTTGTCCGGATGTTCATCCCCAGATCACCCCCCGGTGCTCTGGTAAATCTTCATCCCGCGTAAATAATAATACTGATAAATCATCCCCTATCCATCAATATTTTCTCAGAACTGGCGCAAAGATGAATGAAAAACTAAT
>JAHQVX010000130.1 GCA_019634125.1 Saprospiraceae bacterium | reverse complement strand
TGCCTATCCACATAAAATTGATCAGAATTGTATTCCACATTGCGATATTTTCCTCGAGAACGATTACACGAAAGAGGAAATGAAGCTCGTACATGAAACACGTAAAATTCTAGGAGATCAATCCATTGCGATTACAGCAACTGCCGTTCGTGTGCCGGTCATTGGAGGCCATTCAGAGTCAGTGAATATTAGTTTTGAGCACCCGTTTGAAGTGGCGGATGTGAAGCGCATATTGGCCGAAACACCAGGTGTGATTGTCCAAGATAATCCGTCCAACAACGAATATCCTATGCCGTTGAACGCGGCCCACAAAGACGAAGTCTTTGTGGGAAGAATCCGAAGAGACGAATCATTCCCCAACAGCTTAAACCTCTGGATTGTATCCGATAACTTACGTAAAGGCGCAGCCACCAATGCTGTGCAAATTGCGGAGTATATCGCGAAACATAGTTTGGTAGAAGCCTAATTCTTCTCGAATTGTAGATTAACACTTTCCTAGAAAGTCATCAATGGCATTGTTCAACACAGAACTGTCGGAAGTTAAGCTGAAGCCTTTGGTGGTTTTTAGCTTTTCAATACCAGCTTGCACATCAAGTTTTCGCTGGTCTTGACAAACCACTAAACCTTGCTTGCCCAGCCATTCTGCTAAATATACTTGTTCGGTTTGTCCAGGTGTAGGAATCATTAACGCCGTTTGCTTCATCACAGCCAAATCGAGTATTGTACTATAGCCCGAACGACAAATGATATACTTACTCTTTAAGAAGGTCTCCATCAATTCTTCAGAAGCCATGTACGACTTTACGGTAAAGCCTGGACGAATCTCCGTAGTTTCATTCTTGTCGGATCGACCTTGAACTAAGATCACTTTCGTATTCGGTAACGCTTTCAATTGTTCCGTAAGCTTTTCCTCCAACATGGTTCGTTGAGGTTCTACACCACTTAAAACAACAGAAACATCATATTCAGGTGCTGGGAATTTTCCATCCCATAAATCCATAAACCTCGAAATAGGCCCTAAAAATCGCACTTCATTCTTGAGTTTATGACGGTGTGATAACTCCCCAGTTAAATTCGGACTTCCATCATAATCGGGCACCCAAACCGTGTCGAAATTTTTGATGAAGTAATTGTTGTAATAGAACAAAATCCCTTCAGCCCATCTTAATAATGGCGTTAAGCGCAATGAAATCTGATGAGTGATGAATACGGTAGGAATATCTGGAGAATAAGCGCCAAATCGGTTATCTGAAATCAAGCCGTCGATTTGGTATTTCTTTATCGCTTCAGCAATGATCTTGCGTTCTTCCCGAATGGCTTTAATGATGTAAGGTGCCCTGGAAGCCATCTTTAACGTAAAACTGCCCCATTTTTGGTATTTAATGTTCCAAGAAGGCAACTCCACAGTTTCCAATTCTGGATACTCACGCCTCCATACATTCAAGGCAGCACCGTCGCTAGCTAGAATTACACGACAACCTTTTTTTATCAATCGGTTGATGATTGGCATATCTCTGGTAGCATGACCGATACCCCAGTTCAATGCCGCAACCATGACTGTTTTTTGACTCATCTCCGTTGCAATATTAAGCATCCTAATCGGTTAAAAAGAATAAACGACGTACAAAGGAGATCGCATTTTTACAAAGCATCATACGTTGCTGTATGAGAATCCTAGTTGTAGTCGCTATCTTTGCACCTCTTAAAAATGAAGCTAGAAGAATTGCTGGACCTTTACCAGCAGGATGACCGTATTAATCGATTAAAAGAATTAGCTAATGAGCAAAGCCCACGCATCGCTCATTTGGATGGCATCACTACGTCTGCTTTTAGCTTCCTCATCACAGCTTTTTACCGTCAATTCAAAAAGAACCACTTGGTGATTCTCAACGATAAAGAAGAGGCGGCTTACGTGCACAACGACTTGCAAGCACTTTACCCCAAAAAGAATATCCTCTTTTTGCCCGATTCCTTTAAACGGCCTGGGAATTTCACCGATGTGAACAACCACAACATGCGCTTACGTACAGAAGCGTTGAAGCATATTGTGAAGCCAGAAACCCGAGGAGAAATTGTAGTTACTTATCCCGAGGCTTTACTGGAAAATGTGGTGGATCATAGAGCACTCAAGCAAAATACGATCTCTATTCGCCTCAATGAAACCATCGATATTGATGCAGTATTGGACGGCTTAGTAGAACTCGGATTTGAAAGTACAGATTTCGTTTACGAACCTGGTCAATTCAGTCAACGAGGTGGTGTGATTGATATTTTCTCGTTTGGGAATGAAAAGCCATACAGGATTGAATTGTTCGATACCGAGGTAGAAAGTATTCGAATCTTCGACCCCATTTCGCAAATCAGCGAGAAGAAGATTCAGCGCATGAGTATTATCCCGAATATACAAGGGGAAATGCAAGATGCGAAGAAGGTGTCGTTCTTTAAAGTGTTGCCGAAAAATACCATTGTGTGGGCCAATAACCTCCAAACAAGTTTGGAGCTTTTCGAGCAAACAACTGAGAATATTGACCACTTCGAAGCGGCCATGGAAGAATTGGAGGAAGAGTACCACTTAGCCACTGAAAACTTCTTCGCTGAGCCTTCTGCTCTACTGGAAGCGATAAATAAGAAAACCGTCTTCGAAACAGGAAAGAAAAAAGCCCTGAAAGCAGATCTTGAACTGACCTTTTCTTTGTCTCCACAGCCGGCTTTCAATAAAAACTTCGACTTACTTACCGAGAAACTAAAGGAATATCAAAACCAACAGTATACGATCTGTATCACTTCGCCAAACCCGAAGCAACACGAGCGCTTCATTCACATTTTCGACGACTTAAAGGCGGAGATTACTTTCCATCCCTTGGTGACTTCTATCCATCAAGGCTTTGTGGATCACGACCATAAGACCGTTGTGTTTACCGATCATCAGATTTTTGATCGATTCCACAAGTATAAACTGAAGCAAGGGTATTCCAAGTCTCAAGCCATCAATTTAAAAGCCCTTCGTGAATTACAACCTGGCGACTATGTAACGCATATTGATCATGGCGTTGGTAAGTTTTCTGGCTTGCAAACCATTGAAGTCAATGGCAAGAAACAAGAAAGTGTGCGTTTGGTCTACAAAGACAACGACGTCCTTTTTGTGAGTATTAATGCCTTGTATAAAATCAGCAAATACACAGGCAAGGAAGGCACACAACCTCGGGTACATAAACTGGGAGGAGAAGCTTGGCAAAACCTAAAGCGCCGAACGAAGAAAAAGGTGAAGGATATTGCCAAAGACTTGATTGCATTGTATGCGAAACGGAAGGCCACTAAAGGCTTTGCCTTTAGTGAAGACACCTATCTCCAACTCGAGTTGGAATCGTCGTTTATTTATGAAGACACGCCCGACCAAGCCGCTGCAACACTTGCTGCAAAAGATGATATGGAAAAGGATTATCCCATGGATCGCTTGGTCTGTGGTGATGTGGGCTTTGGGAAAACCGAAATCGCCATTCGAGCAGCTTTCAAAGCTGTAGCCGATAGCAAACAAGTCGCCGTTCTCGTCCCTACCACCATCTTAGCCCTTCAACATTATAAAACCTTTAAAGAGCGGTTGAAGGAATTGCCTTGTGAGGTAGACTACATCAACCGATTCAAAAGCGCCAAGCAAAAAACCGAAACGCTGAAGAAATTGGCAGCGGGTCAAATCGATATCCTGATCGGTACGCATGCTATCGTAGGGAAAAAAGTCAAGTTCAAAGACTTGGGCTTACTCATCATCGATGAAGAGCAGAAATTTGGTGTAGCTGTGAAAGAGAAACTGCGTGCCTTAAAGGCCAACGTAGACACGCTAACGCTAACAGCCACGCCAATTCCCCGTACCCTTCAATTTTCCCTCATGGGCGCCCGCGATTTGTCCATTATGCGTACGCCACCTCCTAACCGACAACCGATTACCACTGAAACCAAGATCTTCAATGAGCAATTTCTTAAAGAAGCCATTGAATTTGAAGTCTATAGAGGCGGACAGGTATTTTTTGTCCATAACCGGGTGAAAGATATTATCCAATATGCCGAGATTTTGCGTCGAATTGTTCCCGATATTGATATTGGAATTGCCCATGGTCAACTAGAAGGGAAAGTCCTAGAAGACACGCTCATGCGCTTTATCAATAAGGAATTCGACGTGTTGTTGTGTACCAATATTGTAGAAGCGGGCTTAGATATTCCAAACGCCAATACCATGATCGTCAACAATGCCCATATGTTTGGCTTAAGCGACTTACACCAACTTCGGGGTCGAGTTGGCCGATCGAATAAAAAAGCGTTCTGTTATTTGCTTTCACCGCCACTGTCCACCTTAACCACAGATGCGCGGAAACGACTTCAGACGTTAGAACAATTTAGTGATCTAGGCAGTGGTTTCCATATCGCTATGCGCGACTTAGATATCCGAGGCGCAGGAAACATTTTAGGCGCAGAACAAAGTGGTTTTATCGCCGATATTGGTTTAGATACCTTCCAAAAAATTCTCGACGAAGCCTTGCATGAACTGAAGCAGACCGAATACAAGGAATTATTCCGAGACGAACTGCAGAAAGGCGATATCATTCATGTTCGCGATGTTCAAATTGATACAGATGTAGAAATGCGTATTCCTGATAATTACGTGAATTCTAGGGCGGAACGTATGTTGTTGTATACAGAGTTGAACCAATTAGACAAGGAAGAGGATTTAAACGCTTACGGACATAAAATCAAAGATCGATTCGGCTCGTTGCCGCCGCAAGTATTGGAACTCTTTGATGCGCTCCGTTTACAATGGTTAGCCAAACGAATTGGTTTTGAACGTATTATTTTGAAGAACGGAAATATGCGCTGTTTCTTCATTCATAATCCAGATTCTCCGTATTTCGAGTCGTTGATTTTTGGTCGAATTTTAGCGTATTTGCAAGCTTATCCGGGGCGGTGTCAAATCAAACAAACGCCTAAACATCTGAGTTTGACGTTTAAAGATGTACCTTCCATGAAGAATGCCCATTGGCATTTAAATGAGATTCTTACATTTTCGAAACAACCTGCTGAAGCATAATGGAAGTCATAGATCAACTCATCAACTCCGACGAGGCCTTATTTCTCTATCTAAATAATTTAGGTACTGAGCAATGGGATGGCTTTTGGTTATTTGTGACCAATAAGAAGAGTTGGATTCCACTTTACGCTTTGTTACTGGCTTTGCTAGGTTTTAAACTCGCCAATTGGCGGAAATTGCTGCTTTTGGTAGTGGTGGTGGCTTTGCTCGTTTTATTTGTTGACCAAAGTACGAATTGGTTTAAAGATGGTTTCCAGCGTTTCCGACCATGCTATACGCCTGAACTAGATGGATTAATGCGTTTAGTTCGATCTTATTGTGGTGGAAAGCATTCGTTTTTTAGTGGACATTCTTCCAATTCATTCGCCATTGCCTTGTTTATTGGCTTGTTATATAATCGTTTTGGGAAATTGTTGTTGCCATTTATGTTGATTTGGGCAGGCTTTATAGCCTATAGCAGAGTATATGTTGGCGTGCATTTCCCTTTGGATATTGTCTGTGGTGCGTTGTGGGGCAGTATGTTTGGCTATATGGCCTACCGGTTATTTCTCTGGGGCGAGCATCGACTAGAAAAAACGCTATTGTAAGCGAAAACCCCCTCGGCAAAGCCGAGGGGGGTTTCGTCTAACGAAACATCTCTTCTAGTACTTCTAATCCAAGCGCTTCCTCAGCTTCACTACCTTCTGCATTCCCATTCGAGTTTACGAGCAAAATATAGGTCATGTCCTCTTCGGGGAAATATAATGCCAATGAGCTGAACCCATCAACTCCTCCGCTATGCCCAACAGCCTCGCCAAAAGGAGTGTTGAATTTCTCTATACCAAAACCACTCTCTGTCTGACCGAATTCATCCCAATGCCAATCCTCTGGAAGATCGAACCACTCTGTCATCCTATCTAGAGATGATTGACTAATCAAATTCCCTTTCATCATTTCTTCGAAAAAGGTAGCTAAATCAAACGCATTGATTGCAATTCCCCCGTCTCCTCCTATGCCAATTTCATCCCCATATAAAAAGGCACTCTCCACGAATTGCCCATTGCCATAGATATCTACATAGCCTTTTACAACACCTACTGGAAGCGGGTTTCGCTCATTATAGTAAGCCGTGGTTAGTCCCAAAGGCGCAAATACTTCTTGGCGATATACTTCCTCAAACGACAACCCTGAAGCACGTTCCAAGATCATAGCAAGCAGCAAAAAATTAGTATTCGAATACGCATAAGTCTGACCCACAGAGTTGGTGGCTTTTTTTCCAAAAACATAGCCCAATACTTCTTCTTTCGACCAATCGTTGTTCACTTTGTTGATTCGATCGAGTTCAAATGCATTTGTGTAATAATCAGCAATTCCACTTGTATGAGCTAATAAGTGTTTGATTTGAGCCTGGTCAGCATTCTTGACCTCTTCCACAAAAATCGGATCTAACCATTGACTTATCGGATCTTCTAAGCTCAAAATATCTTTATCGATATAGCGGTAAACTGCAGCTGAGGTAAACACTTTGCTAATACTCGCAATCAAGAAACTATTACAAGCTTGAAGATCGATATCTGATTCAATATCTGCTTTCCCATCTGCACCTATCCAAAGTCCGTCTTTGTCTCGAACTAACAAGGTAGCTCCAACCAATCCCTTCTTTCTATAGTCTTCAAGCAAGCCTTGGTATATTTCAGCTTTTGGATGACTGGCACTATTTAAGGGATTTGAAAAAGAGCAAGCATAAAAGGATGGAGGCACAACATCATTGGATGCACAAGCAACAAATAGAAGTGCACATAATCCGAGGAAAAGGTTGAATTTATTGTCTTTCATTGCTTTGATTGATTTTTAGGTTTACACCTGCTTTAAAAAATGTATGTGGAATAACTGGAATGGTGTTCACAAAAGGTGTTTCAATCATTAGATCTTGCCGAACAAAGGGTTCTATTTTACTTGAATGCAAAAAAGTAAGTCCTAATCCTACAGTCCCATAAGCATGAGGTCTGCCAGACTGACTTAACGTAGAAAAATTCCCACTTTCATCGATTTCATAAACTTTTCCGGGATAGAAACTATGGAGATAGCCTAAGCCAACAGGCAGGTCGATGCTTACTACATCGAAAACTTTTTTTGAAAACTGATACTCGCCTCCAATATAGATGGCTTGTTCAACACGTCGATGAAAGTACCAACCCATGTTTACATTGAAGTATTGCAAGTTGTTCACACTTTCTTTCATTTTTAAATTCATTCTAGCTTCCAAGTTGGGGTGGTATGGTCCACTTCCAGAAAAAGGGAGCGCAATAGATTCTGAACCTACCGAAATGGATGCGCGCTGAAAGCTTTGAGCATGAATACTCCCTGCTAATAGGCAGGCATAGAGGGTAATAAAAATTTGTTTTGCCATGTTCTCGATTTTTTGTTGTGCAAGGATAGAGATGGAAGTAAAAATCGAGGTCTTGGAATGTTTAATTAAGAGAAATGGGGACTGATTTCTCCAAATCAGGACTTGGTTTTGCGATATTGAGAGGGTGTGATTCCTTTAAATTTTTTGAAGGTTGCATAGAAAGACGACTTAGATTTAAATCCTGCCTCTAAGCCAATAGATAATACATCGAAGTGATCAAATTCAGAATTTGTTAGCATGGTTTCGACCTCTTCAACCCGATATTGATTAATAAAGGTGGTAAAACTTTCGCCTGTATTTTCTTTAATTAATTGGGTGAGGTAACTGTTGCTTATAGACAATTTATCTGCAACAATATCTCTACTTAAATCTGGATTTCTGTAAGGCTTTTGTGAGGTCATCCAAGATTGTAACTTGGTAAAATAACTAATAGAAATTTTAGGTTTTGCAGGGGCAGACAGGTTTTCAATTTCCAATAAACGTTTATCTCGAATCAATGCACGGTTTGAAGCTAAGTTAAATTGAAATAATCCCGAGTAAACCGACCAATAAATGAAGATGGATGCCACTAGCCAGAGGATATTTACCATATAACCCGAGAAACGGTCTTTGTAAATAATTTGATCGAACACAATTATAATCCAAATGAGAAGTAAGGCACTTAGATAATACCAAATGAGCTGTAGCCACCTGTTAGGTTTCTTTTTAAATACTATATAGAACACATAAGTGTGGAGGGTAAGGAATAATGGCACGGCGATAAAGTCTTCAAAAGCATAAACGGTTTGGCTTTGTTTGATGAGTCCCGGAACTTTGATCAATTGAAAAGTAGTGTCCAAATCAATTAATAGATTGAGTAATGCGAAAATAAAGAAGGGCACATATAGAAGTAGAATCGGAATTTTGAATGTGCTGTTCGTGGCTTTCAGGAAGAAGATAAACATGGGAATATATACCATCATGACCCAAGGAATATTATCGCCTAGTATATCGAATAAGTTATTCCAAAACAGAGGAAGATCGTTGTAAAGCGACGCTAGTATTGAGTCAAAGCCAATAATAGTGAGGATGATGAAAAAGAAGGCAAAGTATTTATTTGCAGAGTTATTAAACACCTTATTTCTTAGCACAAATAGGGCAAGAATAAGCCCTTGCGACAGTCCTACGAGTCCTATAAAGTCGATGATGTTCATGAGTAACCTTGCTGGACGAAATTACATCTTGCTTGGAATAGTTATTATAAGAAAACCCCCTCGGCAAAGCCGAGGGGGTTGAAATTCACCCTCCAAAAATCATGAGCACTATGCCAGCGCGATGCCTAAAGACAATGCTACTAGTACGCCAGCGTAGATAAAGAGTTTTAAATACTCTCGCTCCTCGAAAATGTCTAAAAGTGTT
>JAHQVX010000129.1 GCA_019634125.1 Saprospiraceae bacterium | reverse complement strand
TGTAAAAGCCATTGGCTGGAGCATGCCCGAATATGAATGTGTGCAAGTTAGCACCAACCTAACCAATTACAAAGCCACATCTGTTTTTGAGGTCTTTGCAACCATTAACCACCTCGCCAAGGAACACGGCACTTTAATTAAAGAAACAGAACTCATCGGCCTTATTCCAAAAGATGCCTTAGATGCACAGGGTTATTCTTTAGAATCCGCCATTCAAACCCTGAAACTCTCCTCGGAACGGAATGGGGACATGGAAGCACGCATCTTGGATTTGGACATGATTTGATTTTTCCAATCGACTGAATCACTACAAATTAAACTCTAAGCAAACGTTTACTTATAAGCCTGAATATCAATTCGTTCGTCGATGCCTTGGAAGTCGGAGGCTACATTTGAAGCTACTACAAGCAAGCGATCTTGGGCGAATTCATGGACCAACTCATGGTACCAGCTCATGCCTTGTTCATCGAGGTTAGACGTAGGTTCATCGAGGAGTAAAACTGCTGACTTCGTCAGCAGTGCTAGGCCTACCTTTAAGCGTTGTTGCATGCCGGAAGAAAACTCTTTGATCAACTTGCCCTCATGCCCTTTCAAGAGCAGACGTTCTGCAATGTCCTCTTTTGCTAAGTAAGTGGCTTTGAAAGTGCAATGAAAATTGAGACTTTCTTGCAAGGTCATTTCAGGAATGAGGTCGATATACGGAGCGGCAAACGCAATATGCAAGGGCACATCCAAGGCTTCCAGCACATTTTCGTTTTGCGTATAAGTGCGCTGACCTTCAGATGGAGTAAGTACACCCGAAAGGAGTTTCATTAACGTGCTTTTACCGGCGCCATTGGCGCCGGTTATACCATATCGAGTGCCAGACTCAAATACATAATTCATAGAACGCAGTACCCAGGTTGATCCGTACTGCTTGCCGATATTGTCGAAAGAAATCGTCATTCAAAGAAGGTTAATACCCCTTCATAATGCCCCGATCAGACTGCTCAATAAAGTCTAAAATCTCTTGACGCTCAGGCGTATCCTCTAATTCACTTTGAATGAAGTTAATGGCTTGCGTAATGTTGTAATCTTCCACAAACAACTTCCGGTAAATATCTTGAATATGGTGAATTTGATCGTTGGTATACCCTCTTCGCTTCAAGCCAACCGAGTTGACACCCACATAAGACAGTGGATTACGTGCGGCTTTCACATAGGGAGGAACATCTTTACCTACAAGAGAACCGCCAGAGATGAAGGCATGCTTTCCAATTTTACAGAATTGGTGAATGGCACTCATGCCAGAAACAATAGCGTGGTCATTAATTTCCACATGACCAGCTACATTTACAGCATTTCCTAAGATGACATTATTGCCAATGATACAGTCATGAGCTAAATGCACATAGGCCATGAGCATGGTGTTATTGCCTACGCGCGTAGTATCGCTGTACTCAGTGCCACGGTTGATGGTCACACATTCACGAATCGTTACGTTATTGCCAATATCGATATTGCTGTATTCCCCTTTGAACTTTAGGTCTTGTGGAATAGCGGAAAGTACAGCGCCTGGGAAGATCCGACAATTATTTCCAATTCGAGCACCCGACATGATCGTTACGTTCGGACCAATCCAAGTATTGTCGCCTATAATTACATCGTCAGCAATGGTGGTAAAATGCCCTACTGAAACGTTATCGCCCAGTTGTGCACCATCATCTACTACACACATTTGAGAAATCGAGAGGTTCATGTATTTTCTTTTCTATGAATTTTTGCTACCAAATCCGCTTCTGTAACGAGTTTATCTCCTACAAAAGTCTCTCCTTTCATGACGCAAATTCCTCTCCGAATGGGTTGCATAAATTGTAATTTAAATATCAAAGTATCCCCAGGAACCACTAGGCTCTTGAATTTACAGTTATCTATCTTCAAGAAATACGTATCGTAATTCTTAGGATCATCAAATTTCGTTAACGCTAAAATACCACCCGTTTGAGCCATAGCTTCGATTTGGAGCACGCCTGGAAATACTGGATTTCCAGGGAAGTGACCTTGGAAGAATTGCTCATTTCCTGTCACATTCTTAATAGCAACGACATGGTCACTGCCCATCTCGATCACTTTATCCACAAATAAGAAAGGGTATCTATGCGGGAGCAAATCTTTGATTTGCTCGAGGTTCATCACCGGCTCCTGATTCGGATTATACACGGGAATACTCGCTTCTCGGGCTTGTTTTAACATTTGCTTTTTTATTTTCTTTGCCAACTCTGTATTCGCATAATGACCAGGTCGTTTGGCCACAATACGCATATTCACTGGGCTACCAATTAAGGCTAAATCTCCAATAATATCTAAGAGTTTGTGTTTGGCGGGTTCGTTGGGAAATTGCGGTTCTACATTATTTAAGTAACCGCTTTTCGTCACCGATACTTTCGGCTTGTTTAATAAGGTGGATACTCGATCTAATGTGGCTTCACTAACGGGCTCATCAACGACCACAAGGGCGTTGTCTAAGCTGCCTCCTTTAATTAAGTTGTGCTCAGCTAATTGTTCTAACTCCCTAAAGAAACAGAAGGTTTTAGACGAGGCAATACTTTCTTTGAATTCGGAAATATCGTTGAGCTCGGCATATTGTTGGCCCAGCACTTTTGAGCCATAATCGATCATACTTACCACAGAGAATTTATCGGCAGGTGTGGCGGTAATGTGAATGCCATTTTCCTCAAATTCAATGGTTTTATTCAACCGAAGATGTTTTCGTGGGGCATCGAGCGTTTCAATACCAACGGCTTCTAATGCATGTAAAAACTGAATAGAGCTGCCATCTAGGATGGGCACTTCAGGACCATCAATTTCAATGAGCACATTCTCCACACTTAATGAAAACAATGCCGCCATCAAATGCTCGATAGTTTGCACTTTAGCGGGTCCATCCGCAATGGTTGTACTTCTGGAAGTTTCCACTACATTAAATGGATCGGCTTGAACCATTGGATTGCCCTCAAGATCTACGCGTTTGAAGATAATTCCGTGATCGGCAGAAGCAGGAAAGATGGTCATACTCACATTTAAACCTGAGTGTAAACCAATACCTTCAATTAATACTGGACCTTTAACCGTTCTCTGATGTTCAATCATTTACTTCTCCTTTATTGCGTTGAGTGCAGCTTCTAATTCTTGAATACGTTTCTCTAGCAAAGGTAACTTTCTATAGACTACCTGTGCCCGAATTTCTTCTCGCCATTCAAAAGCAGGCGTTCCGCTTAATGCTTGCCCTTCTTTTTTCACCGACTTTGAAATACCACTTTTGGCATTGACTTTGGTGCCATCGGCGACTTCAATATGGCCCACAAAGCCCGCTTGGCCACCGATAACACAGTTTGCGCCCAATTTTGTACTTCCTGCGACCCCTGCTTGTGCGGCAATGACGGTATTATTGCCCACCTCCACGTTGTGTGCAAGTTGTACTAAGTTATCTAATTTAACGCCATCTCGAATAACGGTAGAGCCCATAGTTGCTCGATCGATAACGGTGTTAGCGCCAACCTCCACATTCTTGCCGAGCACAACGTTTCCAATTTGCGGGATTTTATCGTAGGTCCCATCGGGCTTTGGCGCAAAGCCAAAGCCATCACTGCCTATAACTGCACCAGAGTGAAGAATACTTCCATCTCCAATCTGACAAAAATGATAGATATGGACGCCAGAATAACAGAGAACATTCTTACCTACTTTGGCGAAATCGGCCACTGTAGTATTGGGATAAATCTTAGAGCCATCGCCAATCTGGGCGGCTTTTCCGATATAGGTAAATGGGCCAATGTATACGTCCTCCCCGACTTGAGCTTCGGGATGAATGTAGGCCAGTTCGCTGATGCCTTTATAATCGAATAGGGCTTGGCTATATTGTTTGAGGATATTGACGAATGTGGCGTAGGGGTCATCCACGCGGATGAGGGTGGTAGCAACTGGCGAAGCCAGTTGCAAATCCCGCTTCACTAATACCACCGACGCTTCAGTCGTATAAATATGTGGCTCGTACTTTGAATTCGCTAGAAAACTAATTGAACCCGGTTTCCCTTCTTCGATTTTCGAAGGTTGGCTAACTTCAACATTTGGATCGCCTTCCAGCTCCCCACCAACCAATGCACACAAGTCCTTCGCAGTGATTTTCATAATGGATTTAACGGCTAATTTCGGAAAAAACTTTTGGATAACATAAATAGTATTTCTCTACTGTTTTGGCCAAATTCGATTTGGTAAACTGGTCAGAAACCTCAATAAAATCTTTCACCTTTCCTTTTTTGGTTAAGATCTTAATTCCATCTACACCGGCTTTGTATGCGACATTGCTTAACGGCCCAGAAAACAACAAATAGTCTACATCACTAGCCGTTACGCCCATTTCATTAATAATCGTTGCTTTCTTCTGCTCCCACTTCGCTTCAGTCACCGGTTTTTTATGAATGCGGACCTTAAACAATTTCCGTTCTACCAAACAACGACATAAGTAGGCCAACAAGGCATCTTTGTTACGCATCCATTGTTTAATTGCGCCCATCACATCATAATCGTCCAGTTGACAATACTGTTGAATATGCAGCGGGTCGATTGCAAAATCAGCCTTGGTGATGTTGGAATTTAAAAAGTGTCCTAATGCCTCAGAGCAAGGTAGATGGTGCCCTTGAAGCGCCAAAGCTTTGGCGCGTTTTACTATGGCGACTAAAATACTTTCTGCACAAACTGCCGTCTTATGTAAGTACACCTGCCAGTACATTAAACGACGAGAAATGATATACTTTTCTATTGAATACAAGCCTTTCTCTTCTACCACCAGGTTATTATCTACCACGTTAAGCATACTAATAATGCGCTCTGTACTCAAATGCCCTTCATGTACCCCACTAAAGAAACTATCTCGAGCGAGATAATCTAAGCGATCTACATCGAGCTGACTAGAAACCAACTGATGCAAGAAAGGTTTCGGGTAATTGCCTTGAAAAATAGACAATGCGGTACTGAGTCGACCTTCAAACCGTTCATTTAAACTCTGCATAATCAACTCCGAGAAAAACTCATGATTGATATCTGCTGTCATCACATACTCTAAAGCATGGGAATATGGGCCATGACCAATATCATGTAATAAAATCGCAACAAGTGCGCCTTCTTCTTCTTCCTTCGTAACTTCAATGCCTTTAGTACGTAATACTGATATGGCCTTCTGCATAAGATGCATAGCACCTAAGGCATGATGAAACCGGGTATGAATGGCTCCAGGATATACGTAATGAGCCATACCCATTTGAGTAATCCTTCTCAAGCGTTGAAAGTAGGGATGTTCAATCAGCTCGAAGGCAATATTATTCGGAATGGAAATAAATCCGTGAACGGGGTCGTTTAAGATTTTATATTTATTCAACGTGAATCCTTTCTTTGAGGAGTTCCGCAAAAATAAACAAAACAGTACATGAGTAATACTACTATTCTTTGGGCGGATGATGAGATCGATCTCTTAAAAGCACAAATCCTGTATTTAAACGAACGCGGTTATGATGTAAAAGCCGTTACCAATGGACAAGATGCGTTAGAAGAAATTCGATCTCAACACTTCGATGTGGTTTTCTTAGATGAAAGTATGCCTGGCTTAACCGGTTTGGAAACACTGTCAAAAATCAAAGAAATCAATGCCAATGTTCCTGTGGTAATGATTACGAAAAACGAAGAAGAAAATTTAATGGATGAAGCCATCGGTTCGCAAATCGATGATTACCTCATTAAACCAGTTAAGCCGCAACAAATTGTACTGACTTTAAAGAAGCTAACCGATAATAAGCGTCTTATTACGCAAAAGACCACTTCTTCTTACCAGCAAGCTTTTCAACAACTCTTCATGGCAATGAGCAGTAACGACAGTGCTGAAGATTGGATGGAGACTTACAAGAAACTCATTTACTGGGAATTGCAATTACAAGCCAGTGGCGATACTGGAATGGATGAAGTCCTAGTTATGCAAAAACAAGAGGCCAATAGTGAATTTTCTAAGTTCATTACGCGCAACTATACCCATTGGTTGAATACACCAAGTGAAGCCCCTACCATGTCGCATAACTTATTGAAAAACCATGTTTTCCCATTAATTGATGCAACACCTACGTTTTTGATTGTAATAGACAACTTACGCTACGATCAATGGAGAACCATTGAACCGCTCGTTAGTGAATATTTTAGATTGAAAACAGAAGATACATTCTTTAGTATTCTCCCAACAAGTACGCAGTATAGCCGAAATGCAATTTTTGCAGGCATACCACCTTCTGAAATTGAACGAAAATATCCGCAATGGTGGGTCAACGACGAAGAACCGAAAGGCAAGAATTTATACGAGAAGCAACTTCTAAATGAGCATATTAGACGTTCCCATTTAGACATCAAGTTTTCTTACAACAAAATCACCAACAACACGAAAGGCAAGGAACTAGAGGATAACATCTTGAATTTGATGACCAACTCGTTGAATGTTATTGTTTACAATTTCGTGGATATGCTTTCCCATGCAAGAACGGAGATGGAAGTATTGAAAGAACTGGCTAGTGACGAAAATGCCTATCGTTCGTTAACGCGTTCTTGGTTTGAGCACTCACCGTTATTTGCCGCCTTGAAAAAGTTGGCGGGGAGAAAAGTACGCATAGTGTTTACTACAGATCATGGTACAGTACGTGTAAAGCGCCCAGTAAAAGTGGTAGGTGATAAAAACACCACGACCAACCTGAGGTATAAAACCGGGAAGAATTTGAATTACAATCCGAAAGAAGTTTACGAAATTAAAGATCCGTCTAAAGGTTATTTACCACGCCAGCATGTCAGTTCTACGTTCATCTTTGCACGGGATAATGACTTTTTAGTCTACCCGAACAATTACAACCATTTTGTGAAGTATTACAAAGACACGTTCCAACATGGT
>JAHQVX010000128.1 GCA_019634125.1 Saprospiraceae bacterium | reverse complement strand
TGGTAAATAATAGAAATTTCCTGTTTTCAGGTCGCCCCACCACGGCAAAGCCGAGGTGGGGTTTTTCGTTATCCACACGTATAGTAGGCTTAACATAAACTTAATCCCAGATTAACATTGGAGTAATACCCACTTATCACCTTTGCACCGTTCAAATAAAAACTAGTAAACACATTCCAATGAACTCAATCAAATTATTTTTAAGCCTTTGTGCTTTAACTGGTATTTTCTTCATGACTTCTTGTGGAGATGATGAAGAGCCAACAACTCCGCCAGCTGTAGAGAATACTTCAGCACTTTGTCAGGATGGGACAGACAACGACGGCGACGGACTTACAGACTGTGATGATCCTGAATGTCAAGACTTTTCTTTTTGTGAAGTGATTCCAGCAACTGAAACTATTTCAGGTTCTTTAGGAACTCGAACACTTACAAACGACAGAATCTGGATTATGGACGGATTTACATATGTTTCTGACGGAGACGTGGTAACTATTGATCCAGGTACAATCATCAAAGCTGAAGATGGTCAGGGGTCTGATGCTACAGCATTTATCGTAGCTCGTGGTGGCGAAGTAATTGCAAATGGGACAGCAACTTCACCAATCATTTTCACATCAATTAACGACAATATCGCCTTAGGCGAAACTGCTTCTTCTGGTCTTTCTAACGATATCAGTGGTTCAGGTCAATGGGGTGGTGTAATCATCTTAGGAAATGCTCCAATCTCTGCTGGTTCTTCTTCAGCGATTGCTGGCGTTTCTCCTGTAGGTTCAGAAGCTACTATCGAAGGTGTACCTGCTTCTTTAAGCTACTCTCGATATGGTGGTTCTGTAGCTGGTGACGACTCTGGTGAGTATTCTTACATTTCTATCCGTTATACTGGAACACAGCTAGGAGCAAACAATGAGATTCAAGGATTAACTCTTGGTGGTGTAGGTTCAGGAACAATCATTTCAGATATTGAGATTTTCGGATCTAAAGATGATGGAATTGAGTGCTTCGGTGGAACTGTTGATGTAACGAACCTTTTAGTAGCTTACCAAGAGGATGATGCAATCGATATCGACCAATCTTACGATGGTACTATTGATAATGCGCTTGTATTAAACTTCACTGTGGATAGAAATCCAAGTGACCCGAACGATCCAAACGATACTGGTGCATTAGAAATTGACGGACCAGAGCAACCTGGTACAAACGATGGTGGAACATTCACTTTAACAAATGCTACAATCATGAACATGGTTAGCCCGCTTACTGACGGTTTCCCAGGTCAATTAAAATCTGGTGCCCAAGGCGAGATTAACAACACAGCATTTGTTGACTTTAGCGGTGCAAGATTATTCGAAGTTAATTCTGTAAGTGCATTCACTTTAGACACCATTGAATTTGATGATGCGACTGGATTTGAGAACAACGATTCTAATCCAGCTGATTTAACAACAATGAGTATTTCAACAGGTGTTGACCCTGCTACTGTAGGTGCCGATGCAACTGCTTTTGATTGGACATTTGCTAAGTCTTTGAGCTTATTCTAATCAACATTCATATTAATTTATGGACTCCTGCGCTCACGCGCAGGAGTTCTTTTGTATAAAGAGAATAACTTATGAAACGATTTATTTTAATTCAATTACTGATAGTTCTGGCTGTATCTGGTCTATTTGCGCAAGGTACAATACGAGGTGTTGTAGTTGATGGCGATAACCAAGAAGCCTTAATTGGAGCTGTGATTCAAGTAGAAGGCACTTCTATTGCAGCACTTACAGATATAGATGGTGCCTATAGTATTCAAGTTCCAGCAGGTACATACACGGTTAATCATACTTACGTCGGGTATCAAGCTAAAGGCGTTTCTGACGTTGTAGTAGAAGATGGTGATGTTATTTCTTTAGATATTGTATCATTAGGAACTGGTGCTGAAGCGATTGATGCTGTTGTCATCACATATAGTGTCCAAAAAAATACAGAGGCTGGGTTGTTAAACTATCAACGTGAATCAACCAAGATCTTAGATGCGGTTTCTGCGCAATCGATCGCGAAAACTGGTGATGGAAACGTTGCCGCAGTAGTTAAAAGAGTACCAGGTGTGACTATAGAAGGTGGAAAATACGTTTATGTCAGAGGGTTGGGTGATCGCTATTCTAAATCGATTTTGAACGGAATGGAAATTCCAGGTTTGGATCCAGAGCGTAATACAGTTCAAATGGATATTTTCCCATCCAACATCATTGATAATATTGTCGTTTATAAGACGTTTTCACCAGATCTTCCAGGGGATTTTACTGGTGGAATGGTTGATGTGTCTACCAAAGATTTTCCATTAGAAAAAGAGTTTAAAATTTCTTCTTCTCTTGGTTTTAACACAGAGACCACGTTTCAAGATGATTATCTCTTGTACGAAAGTAATTTTTCCGATGCTTTTGGCTTTGGAAAAAGCGATAGAGAAATTCCTATTCCTTTAGATTACGACTTTGCAGAGGATCAAGGTATTTCTCAACGAGATTTTGAAAATGTTCAGGCATTTAATAATAGAGCGCAACCTGTTGCAACAGATAACTTTTTTAATACCAACCTTGCTTTAAGCTATGGGAATCAATATGATGTTGGAGAAAGCAGTACATTCGGTTTCATTGGAGCTATTTCTCATACCAACAGTTATAATAATCGACCAAACTGGGTTCGAGATGATTTATTGTTAGTCAATGGTTCTGCAGGTGCTGTTGACTCTGCGAATGGCCAGTTTTCTGCAGGCTCTGCTGGTTTAAGTGAAGGCTTGTTGAATGGATTACTTGGCTTAGCACTTAAGAACGATAACAACAGTTATAGTCTTAAGGCAATGCATACAAGAGCGGGTGAGAAAAGTGTACTTTCCAGAGATATTGATTTGTTAGAACAAGACTTTAACGTGCCTTCACAGAATACTGCATTGGGATATTACCAACGTGATATCACCAACCTGATTCTAAGCGGCGATAACTACTTTGGAGATAAAGAATTGAACTGGTCAATAGCTGGTACAACCACAAATGTCGATAACCCCGACTTGGTTCAAACCAATATGTTTAAGCCGAACAACATCGTATTTAATTCAAATTCGGTGTACTCACGAGAATGGCGAGAATTAAGTGATGAGAATCTAAGCGCAAAGGTGGATTTTACAAATCCGTTCACCCTAGCTGGTAGAGACTCTTTTGTGAAAGTAGGTGCTCTCGGTAATTATAGGACTAGAGATTTTATCATTTTCAATGCCTCAGCAGCTTCTATTGGAACAACAGCTATTCCAGACCAAAATCTGGACAACATCTTGGCGGATCAATTCCTTGCTGGTCCTAATCAGGCCCAGGGCTTCACGATTACAAACTTCGACCCTTCTGCTTTAAACCAATTTGATGCAGATAGCCAAATTCTTGCAGGTTATGCCATGACTGACTTACAATTGACCGATAAATTAGAATTTATTGGCGGGGCACGAGTGGAGAACTTCGTAATGAATTATACTGGTGAAATCAATACAGATACAGGTAGAGAATTTTTTGATGGAGAGACGTTGAATGAAACTGAATTATTACCTTCTGCAAATTTAGTATATGAGTTGAAAGACTTTATGAACTTGAGAGCTTCCTATAATCGAACATTAGCGCGACCGTCTTTTAAGGAAAAATCTGCTACTACGATTTTTGATCCGATTCAGGCACAATTCTTCAATGGTAATATTGATTTAACTCAAAGCTTGATTGACAATTTCGACTTAAGATGGGAGTATTATTTCACCGATACAGAGTTGGTTTCGTTTAGTCCTTTCTATAAGAAATTCGACAAACCAATCGAAATCATCGCAATTACGGCATCCGATGTTCAACCTCGTAACCAAGATGAAGCGGATGTGTTTGGATTTGAGTTTGAGCTTCGTAAAGACTTTACTTTTATTGATCCATCTTTAGAGGGATTATCGTTCAACGGAAACTTCACTTATGTTGATTCTAAAATTGATTTAACTCCGGAAGAAATCATTAAATATCAAAGTACGACTATTGTAGCGCCTTCTGAAAGAACGTTGTTAGGACAATCGCCATTTTCTGTGAATGCTGGTTTAGATTACCGCACACCGAATAGTGGTTTTGAGGGTAACTTGAGCTATAATGTAAAAGGGGAAACGCTTTCGATTGTAGGTATTGGACTTACACCGAATGTTTTTGAGGATCCATTCCACAACTTGGATTTAAAAGTCGCTAAGAGCTTTGGGTCGAAGTATGCATCGAAAATCAGTTTGACGGCTCGGAACTTGTTAAACGATAATATCGAATATTTTTATGAGTTTGACGATGAGGAGAAAGGTACGTTTAACTCTTTTGATGTTGGGCAGACGTTCTCATTAGGCTATAGCATTAATTTAGCTGCGTCGGACAATAACTAAACATCGTTTTTGATACTGTAACTTACCCCCGTGCCTTTGGCACGGGGGTTTTGCTTTGTAACATCCATTATGGGTGGAGAGTATAATCCTTTTATTGATTTTTATTGATGAAAGCTTAACTGAAACTTAATCGAGGAATCGCCACATTGGAATTGGATTTGTTTTACTTCGTAGTGATTCTAAGAATCAAGCTCAATTTCCTAAGGGCTTCGCCACAAAAGGGCGAAGCCCTTTTTTAGTGGGGGCGAAGTGCATGAAAAAACCGCGCCAAAGGCGCGGTTTTTAAAATTCATAACACGACTTTCATATTCTATTCCACCGTCACACTTTTCGCTAAATTCCTCGGTTGATCTACATCACAACCTCTCATCACTGCTATGTGATAGGATAAGAGCTGTAATGGAATGGTAGCCACTAACGGCGTAAATACTTCTAAGGTCTCAGGAACTTCCACCACGTAATCGGCAATGCCATTTACAGAAGTGTCACCCTCATTAACAACGGCGATAACTACGCCTTTTCGAGCTTTCACTTCTTGAATGTTGCTAATAATCTTTTCTTGAGCACTCTGGTTCGTTGCAATCACTACTACAGGCATATTCTCATCGATCAATGCAATTGGACCGTGCTTCATTTCTGCCGCCGGATAACCTTCTGCATGGATGTAAGAGATTTCCTTTAGTTTTAATGCACCTTCTAATGCTACTGGGAAGTTCACACCACGACCGAGATAAAGGAAATTCGTAGCATCCTTAAACTTCTCCGAAATCTCATAAACCAAGTCATTGGTTTCTAAGGCTTTCTTAACCTTCTCTGGGATACGCTCCAATTCAGAGGCGAATTTATGCCAATCTCTGGTCGAAAGCGTACCTTTCTTTGCCCCTACATGCATCGCTAGTAAGCTTAGAACAGTAAGTTGGGCGGTAAATGCTTTTGTAGAGGCTACTCCAATTTCCGGACCTGCGTGGGTGTAGGCACCTGCATCGGTGACCCGAGCAATAGAAGAACCTACAACATTACAAATCCCAAAAGTGAGTGCTCCTTTTTTCTTAGCCAGATCTAGAGCTGCTAAAGTATCTGCCGTTTCTCCTGATTGAGAAATGGCAATAACAATATCATCTTCGTTGATGATTGGATTTCTATATCGGAACTCCGATGCATATTCTACTTCAACTGGGATACGTGTTAAATCTTCAATGAGGTATTCCGCTACTAAGCCGGCATGCCAAGACGTTCCACAAGCAACTATGATCATCCGTTTGGCATTTACAAAACGCTGTTCATATTCTTTAACCCCGCCGAGCTGAATATAATTTCGTTCAACACTGAAACGTCCCCTGTAACTATCGTACACAGAAGTAGGTTGCTCATAAATTTCTTTCAGCATGAAGTGCTCATAACCGCCTTTTTCCAATTGCTCTAATTTCATTTGAAGCTCTTGGATAAACGGTGTTTTTTGAACGTTCTCTAGTGTACGGATGGTGAACTCACCATTTCGATGCACTACAGCAACTTCTTCATCATTTAAGTAAACCACGTTGTTGGTATACTCCACGATTGGGGTAGCATCAGAAGCTAAGAAGAATTCATCATCTCCAATACCTACCACTAATGGACTAGACTTCCGTGCAGCTACTAACTTATCTGGATTGTCTTTCGACATCACTACAATAGCATAGGCTCCAACCACTTCAGTAAGCGCAATTCGAACCGCTTTTTCTAAAGAATAATCGTTCTTATTCCGAATTTCTTCAATAAGGTGTACCAATACTTCAGTATCTGTATCGGAATTAAAGACATGGCCTCTACTGGTAAGGATTTCTTTCAGTACTGCATAGTTTTCGATAATGCCATTGTGAATTACCACAATGTTCCCATCACCAGAGATGTGTGGGTGTGCATTTACGTCGTTGGGTTCTCCGTGCGTTGCCCATCTGGTATGTCCAATTCCGATATTCCCAGTGAGGTTTTTGCCATCGGCATGGTTTTCTAAGTCGGATACTTTTCCTGCTTTCTTATAGACGTTTAAATCGCCATTAAGCAGAGCTACACCAGCACTGTCGTATCCTCTATACTCTAAACGTTTTAACCCTTTAATGATAATAGGGAAAGCTTCTTTTCCCCCAATGTAGCCAACGATACCACACATAATTAATTCGGTTTTGTATAAATGACTTTAAATTTAGCACTATTTGTGGGATGGTTCAAGTTCCCGAACTTCAAGCCGCTAAATGAATTTATTCTCGCAGAAGTAGACAATAGAAGTGAATCTTGTACTTCTCCGCTTATTATATTTTGAACGTAGGATGGCAGGTTAAATGTATATCGATACACTGTTTCCCCATTTACCTCATCTAAATTTAAGAAAGCAACAGCTGTTGCATCATAGACACGATCGGGGTCGAGTAAATCTCCGTTTCCTGCAATATCAACTAATAAACCGTTAAGCTCTCCTTCATCTTCGCCAAAGCGTTCATTAAGAACTAAGAAGGTAGGAAGGAAGAGGGTGTCAATCAAACTGGTTGGATCTACTATACCTTCGAGGACGAGTTCTGCTTTGTTGATCTGAAAGCCATCTAAAGTGCTTGCCGCATTAGGCAATTCGATTAATGTAACCAATCCGTTTCCTGCTTGGGTATAACCTACCTCGTAACCACCAGGTGAATATGTGGCGATTTGCGTTTGCAAATCGGCTTCAGCCGTGGAGTAGTCTGTCCAAATTCTATTATGGTTTTGTACACCTGGGAAATAACGTACTTCTCCATCAATGGTTGCAGTAACACCTTCTAAAGGATCTAAAGTTAGATCATAGGTCGAGGTGTCATTCGGTGTCTTGTAGTAAATACTAATTCCAGATCGGTCATCTCCACCAGTTAGGACTCGGTCAAGATTAATGGCGAAAGTACCTTGTGCAGAACTATTTATAACAGGTTCAATATAAATGCCTTTGAAAAATGCTTGAAGGCTGGAATCAGAGTCGATTTCACCGTCATCCAGTTTTTGGAGCAACATTTGACCCAGTCCATCATCTAAGCGAGTAGAAATGTGGAAGTCTAAAGTATCTCCATTAATGACCGTATTGGCTGTACTCGGTTTTACGTTGTCAATGGTTCCTATTAGCGTACCGATCGGAAATTCTGTATCGGCTACAAAATCTTCTCCCGTAGCGATACTATCTGCGAGTTGATACACATTGAACGATTGTGCAATGGTACTATCTCCAAGAAAGCTACTCGGTCTTAAGTAGAGGATTAAAGAATCATACGTGTAATCTTCTTCTGTGTCAAATGCGGAGATAATGCCCACTTCACTGTAGAGGCTGGCATAGGAATTTCCAAAGACATTACTTTGTTTGGCTCCGAGAAGGATATTGGAGAAATTATCTGTGAAAATGACATCGTCTTCAATAACATTAAGCACGACGGACAGGTTTTCTATGGTATCTACTTCAAGGGCATCTCCCGGTGGAATGATTTCGCCTCCTACTTCGGTAGGTTCTTCACAAGAGAATAAGAACAAGACTACTAGCCCTGTTAGTAAGAAGGATTTCAATAAGTTACTCATAAATTTAGTCGATGAGTGATTTGTAAAGTTCAACTGTTGCTTCAGGTGTAACTTCTTCTCCTTTAAGGGCAATCTTGTCTTTTTTTATAGACTTGAAGGTGCCGTTAGAAGGCTCATCTACTAGGAGTACTTTGTCTGCGTAGGTAGCTCCTCCGATGTTCAATGAAGTGTTATCACCGTTATTGAATACTTCTAAATCACCGTTTGGTAACACTTCTTCTACTCTTGCCTTGTGTTGGAAGTTGTCGCCAAAATCACCATCGAATTGGTTTTCGTAAACGGAGTAAACTATTTTAGTGTTTTCGAATACTGGTTCATTGGAATACACCGTTCTTAAATAGAGTGGAATAAGGCTAGTCATCCAACCGTGGCAATGGATAACGTTAGGTGGCCATCCAAATTTTTTAACTGTTTCTAATACGCCTTGTGCGAAGAAGATCATACGTTCGTCGTTATCTTCAAAAGGGGCATCGTTTTTATCGTTAAATACGAACTTTCGTCTAAAATAGTCTTCATTATCTAAGAAGTAGACTTGAAGTCGCGCACCGGGTAATGATGCCACTTTAATAATGAGTGGGTAATCTTCGTCGTTGACAACAATATTAATCCCAGAGAGACGCACAACTTCATGAAGTCGGTGTCTTCTTTCATTGATGGTTCCAAACCGCGGCATTAAAATTCGGATATCCATGTCGCTGTCTTGAATGGGCTTTGGCAATTCACGAACCATGGTAGCGGCTCTAGATATTGCTAAATATGGATCCATTTCGTGCGTTACAAGGAGAATTTTCTTTTTATCCATCCAGCAAAATATTTTCTAATTATTTTTAGCTTGCAAAGGTAAGAAAAATA